>JANMDX010000173.1:0-38645 GCA_031376505.1 Acidobacteriota bacterium | reverse complement strand
TGTCGCGTTGGCGCTCGTAGCTCGTGCTGTCGATCGACCGCGCGAACAGGAACGCCTCGTCCAGTCGGTCGAGTTTCTGCTGGATCGCCTTGACACGCTTCTCTTGCTCCGCGGTGCGGTCCTTGGCCTCCGCCCGGCGCTTCTCCCACATGAACAGGATCCGGTCCGTGACCAGGCGCATGTAGCCGGCCGTGGGCTGCAACAGCGCCAGTTCGTCGGCGAACGCGCCCTCCAGCGCCGCTTTGCTCACGTTCACGGCGCGACACTGCCGCTGGCAGTGGTAGTACGCGTAGCGGCCGGTGCGCCCCTTCGACCAGCTGCCGGTCAGCGGTCGGCGACACGTGTCGCACCGGACGAAGCCGCGCAGCGGGAAGTCCGGGTGGTTCCGCTGGCGTGGACCGGTCACCACCATGCGACCGTCGAGGACGGCCTGCGCGCGGTAGAACGTGGCCTCGTCCACCAGCGGTTCGAAATCGCCCACCGTGGACACGCCGAAGTCCGGGCTTTCGACCTTGCCGATGTAGATCGGGTTCCGCATCATCTGCCCAAAGCTCTGCGGCGTGAGCGTCAGTCCGCGGCGACTACGCAGCCCGGCCTCGGTGGCGCGGGCGATGATTTCCTGCTTCGTGAAGCGTGCCGACGCCAGTTCGTCGAACGCCCGTCGCACGAGCGGGCCGCGCTCCGGGTCGAGCACCAGGCTCTTGCCAGCGCCCCTCGGGGCGTTCAGGTAGCCGAGCGGTGCGGTGAACGTCCATCGGCCCAATTCGAGCGCCGCCCTCATGCCCGCGCGCGTCCTATCGGAACGGCAGTCGTTGTCGAACTGCGCGAACGCCGCGAGCACGCCTTCCATGAGCTTGCCGGTGGACGTGTCGTCGATGGGCTCGGTAGCCGAGCGCAGCGAGATACCCAGCGACTTCAGGAGCGCGCGCAGCGCGAAGTGATCGTACTTCTCCCGCGCGAACCGCGTGAGGTTGTACACCACGACGAAGTGCACGTGGCCCTTGTGCGTGCGGCAGTACTTCAGCAGCGCCTGGAGCTGGCTGCGGTCGGTCGTCTTCGCGCTCTCGCCTTCTTCGTGGAAGCGCGCGAGCACGTCGTAGCCCTGACGGCGGCAGTACTCCTCGCACGCAGCTGTGTCGGCAGACTGAGGTTCTCGGTCTGCTCCTTGGTACTCACGCGCACGTAGATCACCGCGCCGACCATGGGCGGCAGCATAGATCCAACCGTGGCCTCTCGCAAGACGCGTGCAGTCGACACAGTCGGATACTCCGGATTGTTGCGGTTCGCGTCGAAGATCTCGACCACGAGGTGCGCCATCATTTCGGCATGCCGACGAATCCGCGCGATCTCGTGATCCGACAGCGTGACGGCATCGTCGCCGAGCAGTTCCCGGCAGCGCGCGATCGTGATCGCATTTGGCGCGTCTTCCCGACGTTCAACGACGTCCATGGCACTCCCCGGCTCGGTGTTTCCAGTCGATTGCGTGTGGGGTGGGAATCGCGCGCTCCAGCGCGCCAGGGCTGAAGTCTGGCGTGCCGTGTCCGTGGAGCGCGGATGCGGGCCATGACGCCGACATCGAACCGGTGGAGCGTGTGCTCCACACGGCGACGGACGCGCGCGAAGCGCGACCGTCACACTAATGGGCGATTCACCGAGGCTTGGACGACATGCGCCTCGATGTACGCCACGCGCGGTGACACCAGGTCTACACGACGAGGCACCGACACGCGTTCGGGTGATCGCCTGCCTGATCAACGCCATGTGCGCGAAAGGGCGATACGCAACTGCAGCAGGCGATGTTGTTCGGATGCGCTTGAATCGTGCCCTGGAGGCGACGACCGGAAACGCGCTCCGTGGCACTGGGTGCGCACGGAGGATGTGCCGAGCGGCACAGACGCAACAGGGTCAATCTACGCCTGACGCAGGCGCGTCGTCAATCCCGGTCTGTGACCCTGCTGAACATCCTCCACGCCGACCATCGCGTAAGTGCCCAACCGTGCCGCGCGCAGGCGCCGTCCATGCCCGCAGGCCCCGCCACCGGCGGGGGCGGAGCGCAGCGACGCGCATGGACGGCGACGAGCACGGCGCGAGACTCGAGGACGCGATGGTCGGCGGCCCGCACATCGCGCACAGGTTGGACACGTGGGCAGCACCATTTGCGCTGCACACACGCCGCCCACACACTGCGACACGCGACACGGCCAACCATGGCGTGAATGACCCCGCCAGGGACCCTGGGGCCACCCCTCGGCCACGGCATGGGGGTCGTTCACGCCATGGTTGGCGTACAGGACACCCGACTATTGTCGGTCTCACGGGCGGCACACAGCGCCGCCCGACCGACCGCGCGGACGTCGTAACCCACGCGCCGCCAGTGGGATTCCCGCGCTGACGGGTCACTGCGCCACGTGAGACGAAGGGGGATCGACCTCGGCGGTTGTCGCCGGAGTGGGGCCAACCTGCCGCGTTTCGCACGTGTCCCCCCGTCGCACTCCCGCCCGCTGACCGATCAGGCCGGCGCACTGTAGATATTGGTGCGGCAGGTCTTGATACTCCAGCCGGCCGTCGCGGCGGTCCACGGCATCGCGCAGATAGGGCGACGGCGCCGTCCAGAGGGCCTCCATCCCCTGGCGTTGCCAGGCCCGGTAGAGGGCGCGCACCCGCGTCACACCACAGTGCCGGAAGGCCTTGGCGAGGTAGGGGTCCTCAGGCGCCGACAGGTGTCGTCCCGTCTGTTGGCACTCGGCAAAATACCCCGCCAGCCAAGTCGCGAAGTACGGCTCGACGGGACGCGTGCACTGGTCGAGGAAGGCGCTCCGGTACACGGCCTTAGCGGTCGTGAAGCGGCGCGACATGAGCAGCCGGAGCGTCCACTGCGGGCAGGCCATCATCGTCTGCGCATGGTCGAGCAGGAACTGCCGAAACTGCCACGGCAGCGCGTCCGTGACCAGATAGAGGAAGACGTGGCGGCGGAACCCGTTCTTCTCGACGCCGATGGGTAACTTGTGCGGAAAGAAACGCCGGACGGCGTCCCGGCCCGCGCCGTAAGTGATCTGCGGATACGTCTCCTTCCGGGGCGGGCGGTCGAAGGCCGTGTCGAAGTAGTGGACCTTGTCGCGCTCGGTGCCCAGCCAGTAGTACCGGTCGTCGGCGAGCACCGCATCGAGCACCATCAGGCGTGCGATCAGGCGGCCCAGGGTGGCCGGCTTGCGATGCCGGTTGTCGGGTTCGCCGATAGCTTCGTACAGCGGCTTGAACTGCACGTGATACAGCCTCCCCCGCCGGACGGACCCGGGCGTGATCGGCGTCACGAACCCGCGCTGGATCAGCCGCGTGATGAAGTCGTGACTCTTCTGCCCGTGCACGATGCCGGCGAACTGGCAGTACTGCCGCTCGAGGAACACGCCGGAGAACACGAGCACATGCGTCAGGAAGCGGGCCTGGCGCTCGGTCGCGCCGAACGCCTGGACAGCGGCGACGCGGGCCGGGCGCACGCTGGCGTAGTCGGAGAACGGGAAGCAGCGCGCGCTCATGCCAGCAGCTCCTCAGCCAGGCGGGGATGCCGAGAGCCGCCGCGCCCGCCACCGGCGCCGCCGATACGGAAGCAGCGGAAGCCGCTGGCCGCGCGGCTCGCCGCGTGGGCGCCTCGGTAGTGCGGCGTGAGGAGTTCGACGTCCTCGTGCAGCTCGCGCCCGTTGACCTCGTATTCGACGCGGAAGTCTGGGAAGTGCACCTGGTCATCGAAGAATGGGAGGTCGTGCTGCAAGGCCCACTCGCGGATCTCGTCCAGGTCTCGGTCGGGCCGGCCGTCGGCCCCGGGCCGGTCGCGGTTGTGGTCCTGCAGGAACGACTGATACTCGCGCTTCAGGTCCTCTTCGAGCACGACGCGGCGCACCTCGGCGGCACCATCATGCGCGTCCCTGATGCGCGCCTCCGTCAGCCGATAGGCGGCGAACAGGTGCGAGTCGTGGTGCAGCTCGCAGGCTTTGCCGACACCGGCGTGGAACGCCTGGCCGTCCTCGTCGCTGCCGGCGCGGCGATTGGCGTCCAGCAGGTCCAGGCCGCGGTCCGTCAGCGTCACGCCCTGCTCGTGGTCGCCCAATGCGACAGGCTGGACCAAGCCCTGCTCCTGCAGGTGCGCGAGGGTGTCGACCCACTCCGGGGACTCGTCGCGGGGCTCCGCCAGGTCACGCTCGGGCACGACGCGGAACGCGCCCACGGTGGCCAGCGTGCGGCTCTCGTCGCCGTTGAGTTCGTAGACGCGATCGCGGTCCAGGACGACTTCTCGCTCGCGGCCGAGCGGCAGGTCAAGGTCGTGCAGCAAGCCGTCGCGCGGGTCGTCGCTCCGCTCACGGCCGTCGTACGCGCGGTCACGAGCATCAGCGTCACGGTCGCGTGACATGTCGCGCGGATCGAGCATGGCTCCTCCTCTACAGCAATCCGACGGGTTGTGGGGATGGCCCAGCGGTGACCGCGAGGGGCATGCGTCGCCGTGATCCTCGGACTGAATCCGAGCGTCACGGCGCGGTCAGGGTGCGCCCAGGATTCGGCGCCGTGTGGACTACAGGGCGCCTGGGCGACTCTGAATCCTTATACGCTCGTCGCCCACTCCGCGCAAGGTCGCGGCGTCAGCCTTCGGCCGGGGCGTCCGGCTGGCACAGTTCGCTTCGTGATGAATTGCCTCCGGCGGGCAGGGGCTGCGCCGAAGACCACTCGCTGTCCGGACGCCCGGTTGGACCACCCTATGCCCCAGCCAGGGATTACGGACTCGAATTCAGCCTCCGAGAATCCCGGTACGCTTCACCCGGATTGTGACGACGGACAAAGCCGGCACGACGTCTCGCAGCGCCACGGGCGTGGGTAAAGGAAATCTGAGCGTTGCCGGGTCGCAATCACAGACGGAAGGCGCCTACGACCCCCAGGCGCGACCCTCACGCATGAGCGTGTCGTACTCCGCGGCCGACAGCCAGCGAAGGCGCGTGCTGCTCATCCAGAGCCGCTCGACCGGACGATTGCCCCCGCGGTCGAGATCGATGGCGGCGCCGCCGCTGAATCGCGACACGCGGAGCCGAGCGGGTCGACCGCCCAGGGTGAACTCGATGGCGCGATCGCCGCTCTCGGGAATCGAGACATAGCGCCTGGACCAACCGTCAACGTCCGAATACTCGCGACTGGACAGGGATAAGGTCCCGGTCGTGGCGTTGTAGCCGTACGAATCGGGGACAGCTTCGTGATGCGGTTCGAACCGCTCTCCGGTCCAGCGCTCTGTCCCGCTGGAGGCGTAGTCACCAAGCCCGATTAGGTCGCGATAGCTGAGATTCGCAAAGTCGTGCCGCGCCACACTATCCGGCGTTAGGTCGAAGATCGTTGTAGGCCACGACACGCGGTCGTAAGTCCATGAGAACACGAGGGCAACAGGCCAAGCCAAGTATGGCATCCGATACCCCTTTCGCTGCTGGAGGACGTACAAGACGGCCTTGTCGCCCTGCCACAGCAGCTGCCCGGTGCCAGGAAAATCGCGGACCACGGACGGACGGAACACACCTGCGGATAGCAGGCACAACATGACAAGCACACGGCGCCATCGCAGGCTCACTGGCAGATCTCGAGAACGGTGTACGGGGGATTGCCGCAGATCTTCGACGCGATATGGCGCTTGTCCCGCCACCACTTGCCTCCGATCAGCCCTGATTCAGACTGGAGCGACGCGATGGACGACGGTATCGACGGATTCAACAATGGAAGCCCGGTGTTGACGTCGTTCAGCATGTTCTTCCACTTCCAGAGCTCGGCCTCGAATTCCTCGAGACCCTTCAGGTGGTCAGCAGTCATGATTGCGGTTCTACGTCGGCATCGTGGCGCCGAGGCGAGTTGAAGTCTTTCTCAAAACGGCCGACGACCGCGAGAATTTCGGCGAAGTCGGGCACTTCGCCGAAGAACATGGATTCGCGCATGGCGTCGTAGTCCCGTCGCCACAGCCCAAGGCGGTCGGCGGCCGGGATAATCCGCAGCAAGCCAGAAGCGAAGGACGCCTGCGCGTCACGGCTTCGCCGGAAGAACACGGCCCGGTGGGCGGCCACCCGGCCGAACAGCGCTCCGTCGCGGATCGCACGCTCGGCCACGCCGCGCGTGATGAGGCACCACAGGTCGTAGTAGTGCCGGGCGAGGCGGGCCTTCGGGGCGGCTCCGCTCCCGCGATACGACTCCTCGTGAAGCAAGGCCACCTTCTCCCAGAAGGTTCGCTCGGGGGCGACGGCGTGCACGGCGAACTGGGAACCGCGCACCTCGTCCGGGAACACTTCCGCCAGATACGGCGCGATCTCCGGTGTGGCGGACGGCTCGGTGTCGGAGCGTGCCCCAAGCTCGATCTTCACAACGGGCCGAACGTACACCGCAGTTCCCATGGCCGGCGGGTAGTGGAACAGCAGCGTTTGGGCGTCTGCGTCGTCCGCGTCAGCCTCCAGTTTCCAAGATGACGTGGCGGGCAGCACGTGCCGGATCTGCTGTTCAAGCGCCGGGCTTAGAACGTCGCGAATGTGCGTTCGCGCCGCGGCCATCAGCGCTTCGAGGCGCTTCATGCGCTGTTTATTGCTCGTGGCGTCTTCCGGAGCGTCGGCGCCGCCGAACCCCAGGAACTCTCTGGCGATGACGATGTCGATGTCTTCGGAGAAGCGGTCGATCAGCTTCCAGCCCTTGGACAGCGATGTACCGCCCTTGAATGTCAGGTGCGGGCCAGACACGGGCAGGCGAAACAGGGCGCGGAGCGTCCAGCACACCCAGAGGTCCTTCTCCACGCTGCCGGCGCTGAGCCCGAGGCGGCGGCCGGCCTCTTCGTAGATGACGCGCTGGCGTTCGAGGGGCTGCGTCAGGAACTCGTCCATCACTTCACCGAAGGAGTCGCGACCTGGCGCATCACGCCCCCGACCCACGTGGGCGCGTAGCGGAGGTCCTGCTGCAGTTGGCGTTTGTCAGCGTCCAACAGCCGGCGGCGGAGCGTGGTCACCACCTTGTCGTCCACGTGGTCCCGGCCGAGCCAGCGCAGCGCCTGGATCACAGTGCCGCTGATGCGGCCGGCCGTCGCCATCTGGCGCGGGGTGGTGTGCTTCAGGATGATCTGCTGCCGGCCCAGTTGCACCCGGCGTGACCGGCCGTCGGTCAGGAACGTCAGACGCACCGGCACCTGGTCCGACAGGCCCAGCAGGTTGGCGGCGTGCGCCCCGCTCGCCTGCAGCCGCGCGCCGTCACGCCCAGCCAGAGCCGACGCGACGTCGTCCGGGGAGGGCGACAGGTCGCCAAGCCGGGCGTCACGCCGCGGCAGGTCGTAGACGCCGCGGGCGAGCTTGCGGATGGTTCCGGCTCGGGCATTCCGGCTTAGGGCAAGATCCACGGCGTTGCGGGGGCCGAGGTCCACGAAGTCGGCAGGCGTGAAGACGGTCCCCGGGCCCTGCTGGCGAATCCTGGCCAGTATTTGGGAGTCCACGGAGGCTGACTGCTTGCCCATGATTTGACAGAAATATAGCACGTTTTTCTGTCGACAACCATCACCAGCCGGCGGAACAGAACTACGCTCTACGGAGCGTTCCCGCCGTCGTCGGTCAACGAAGGCTCGTAGTCGTCGTCCAGCGAGCGCGCCCACTCGCGCAACTCGTTGATGCGGTCGCCAACGAACGTGGCGAGGATGTCCGCCAGCTCCCGATCGTCCTCGCGTCGGTTGTAGAAATCCACGAGGCGGGGTAAGGCGCTGTTCAGTTGTCCGTAGATCAGTTCCAGATCTTCACGGAATGGCTCGCCGCGTTCGGCCAGCCTCTCCCTGAAAACGTTCATCGATGTTTGCACCGCTTCGACGCCGTACATGCCGACAGGACGGAACGTCTCTTCGCGTACGGCTTGATGCATCTTCTCCATGGGATGGGAGAGTCCGCCGAACGTCAGCTCGAGCTGCCGCCCTTTGAACTGATCACGGTGTGCACGCTCTGCTTCGCTGAGCTCATCGAGTGCGCGTTTCAAGACCGCCTCCAGTTCCTGGATCTGATCGCGAACGAGATCCGGAACATTCACGATGGTGTAGGTCCGATCGCCAGCTGCGTTCGACGCGGCGAGCTGAAAGCCGCTCGCACTGAGCGACATCTGGCTGATGAAGTAGGAGCCGCGTTCGGACTCCGGTCCCCGGTTGCGCCACACGGGATGACCGATGCTGGAATTGCGCAGCGACCGAACTTCTGAGAGGCGGTCGTTCCCTGGCCCGTGAATCCACTTCTCTGGCCCTGTAAGGCGGGCCACGCTGCGAGGGAATCCGAGTGCCTCGCACAGCCAGAACGCCGCATCCTGCTGCACATAGAGCACCTGAAGAGCACCGAAGACAACGAGGTACGACGTGCCGTCATCGGAGTCGTTGGCCGCGAGCGACAGATAGGAGCGAAGTCCCTGCGCGGTGTCCTCGATCATGTCCATCGCGCTGCACGCGCGGAAGTAGCGCGGTCGATCCGCGAACAGGGCTGCATGGACCCGTGCGTCGTTCACGTAGTCACGCACTCGATGAACCAGATCGAGCAGCCCTTCAACGTTTGTTGTCGACGCCTCCGGCATGGCAGTACCCGCCCATTCTACCGGGCGTCATCTGGGAGCGGGTCGTCGCCAAGGAGCACCCCAGCCCTCCGCCGCCCTCCGCAACGCTTCCACCTGCCGCAACCACCAGCCCAGCCGGTTCCAACTGGCGAAATTTAGGCTCACCATCACGCCATCCTTACCAGTCAACGACTTGCGGGCGACGGATCGCGTGATCGCACGCAGGAATCGAACCAGCGCGACCACCTGGTCCACTCCTCCTGCCCCTTCCCGGAATCGGTTATTCTGGCGTCATGGGTCCGAACGTCAGCATCGACATCGACCGGCGCACCGCCGACGTGCTCGAGCTGCGAGCCGCGGAACTCGGCGTGACCGTTCCCCAGCTGATCGCTGAACTGGCGGCATTGGACAGCACGCCGCGAGACGCAGACGCCGGCGAAATCGCCGAACTCGATCGCCGCGCTGCCAGCGCCACGCCAGACTCGCGGGTTCCACAGGAGCGCGTGGTCCAGTGGCTTCGGACGTGGGGCACCTCCAGCTTCCGACCGTGGCCGGACCAGTAGAAATCGAGTGGTCGCTCGACGCGCTCGCCGATCTCAATCGATTCGCTGCGTTCCTGCACGACCAGTTCCCTGATCTCGCCGCACGCGTAGCCGGCGAACTGATTGCGCGAACTGACGTGCTCCGGCGCCATCCGCAGCTGGGACGCCCACTCGGCCATCGCCACGAATACCGTGAGCTCGTCCTGACGGTGCTCGGCGGAACGTACGCACTTCAGTACCGCTACGATGGCAGCTCCGTGCTGATGCTGCGCGTCTTCCACGGCCGCGAGCAGCGATAACGGCGGCACGCCTCCGTCAGGCGACACACCGACGCCCATCCAGGCGACGGAGCAACCGGCGACCTGGTTCCAACTCGCACAAATTGGGCTCACCATCACGCCTCCCCTACCAGTCAGCACTTGCGGGCATACGCGAGCGCCATCGCACGCAGGAATCGACCCGCGCCGTGGTGAGTCCCGCAGATGGGCTCGAGACCTCGCGTAAGCTTGCGCCACAGCGTCGCGACGTGCTACGTTACATGTAACCGGAGAGACACCATGGCGACCGTGGCTCGATCAGCGTCCCGCGACAAGGTCCGCGCCCACCGCACTCGATTGCGCAAGCTCGGGCTTCGCCCCGTTCAAATTTGGGTTCCGGACGTGAGAACGAGGGCCTTCTCTCTTGCCGCACACCGTCAATCGCTGGCGGTGGCGAAGAGTGCCCACGCCGACGAGGACCAGGCGTTCGTCGATGCGATCTCGGCCTGGAACGCGGAATGAAGCGTGGTGAGGTCTGGACGGTCGCCGGCGGCGCCGCCTATGCGGGTAAGCCGCGACCTGCGGTCATCGTCCAGGACGACCGATTCGACGCCAACGACTCGATCATCGTGTGCCCCTTGACGACGGATCCGACCCCGGCGCCGATCTTCAGGCTTCCGATCCAGCCGAGCACCCGAAGTGGCTTGCGGTCGCCTTGCCGGATGATGGTGGACAAGCTCACCGCTGTGCCACGGACACGGCTTGGAACGCGGGTTGGACTACTGACCTCCGACGAGATGAAGGGGCTCAACCGCGCTCTGTTCGTCTTTCTGGGGCTCTCCGAAACGGCGACAGAGAAGGGGTAGAGCCCTCACGCCGTGAGCGCGAGTCCCGCCAGTTGTCGTAGCCACCCCGCCGCCTGGTTCCAACTGGCGCAAATTGGGCTCACCATCACGACTCCGCGACCAGTCAACCACTTGCGGGCGTCCGCGAGCGACATCGCACGCAGGAATCGAACCGGCCTTGCCCGTTGCACTTGGTCTGCGCGCGTTGATATAACCTAGCGATAGGTTTACGCTTGCGATGTGACGTGGGCCGAAGTCATCCGGAAGCTCAAGACTGCGGGATTCGTCCAGGTTCGGTCCGGGAAAGGCCGTCACTTCCTGTTGAAGCATCCCACGTCTGGCAGAGAGGTCTGGGTCGCCTTCCGTACCAAGAAGGACGCCGGGCGGCTGGGCAACCGTATTCTCCGCGAGGCTGGTGTCGAATGACGATGCTCTACCCGATCGTGCTCGAAGCCGAAGACAACGGGACCACCAGCGCTTACGTGCCTGGGCTGCCTGTCTACGCCGCCGCAGACAGTGCGGCGAAGGCCGAACGGGCCATTCGTATCGTCCTGGCGGCATATCTGGAGGCGCATCCCTATACTCGGCCTGGCGCGCAGGTCCGCGTGGCGCGCTTCTCCGACAAGGGAAAGGGCAAGGTCGATATCGTCGGTGTCGCCGCGCTGGTCGGCGCCAGGAGAAGCACGACAAAAGCGCGTGCCTCACGAGCGAACGGCCAGCTTGGGGGGCGCCCCCCGAAAATCGCGACCTCGTCCCCACGACTTGGTAAGACGGCTCGTTGAGACGCTGACTGACTGCCAGCGGTCACGCGGCCTGCCTGAGACCATCGACCTGCCGCAGCCACGCGTCGATCTGGTTCCAACTCGCACGAATTGGACTCACCCGTCCCTACCAGTCAACAACTTGCGGGCATTCGCGAGCGCCATCGCACGCAGGACTCGACCCGCGCCGAGCTGTATCCTGCAGATGGGCTCGGGACTTCGCGTGGGCCTGCGACCCGACGTGCGCGGTCATCGCCCTGGACGACCGATTCGACGCCAACGACTCGATCATCGTGTGCCCCTTGACGACCGATCCGACGCCGGCACCGATCTTCAGGCTTCCGATCCAGCCGAGCATCCGGAGTGGCTTGCGGTCGCCATGCCGAATAATGGTCGACAAGCTCGCCGCCGCGCCGCGGACACGCCTTGGAACGCGGGTTGGATCACTGACATCTGGCGATATGAAAGGGCTCAACCGCGCTCTTTTCGTCACGCCGTGAGCGCGAGTCCCTCCAACCCGCACAAATCGGCCCGCGACGCGAAACCGTTCTGGCGCCGCCGGCATCCCACGGGCTGGACCCACGGAACGAAGGAGCGACCCGCAAATGATTCTTGTGACAGGCTCCAGCGGCACGATCAGCCACTCGACACTCCGAGCGCTGCAAGCACGAGGGGTGCCCGTCAGGGTCGGCTCTCGCTCGCTGGAGAAGGCGAAGGCCTCAGGCGTCGAGTTCGTGGAGTTTGACTGGGCGAAGCCGACGACCTACGAGCCGGCGCTACGCGGGGTTGAGCGCGCCTTCCTCTTGCCGCCAGTCAATGACCAGCAGGTCGAGCAAGGCCAGCTCTTTGTCACCGCGGCGAAGCGAGCGGGGGTGAAGCACATCGTGAAGCTCTCGGTCATCGGCTCGCGGCTCGAGCCCGGGATCTTCCTCAGCCGGCAGCATGCCGACGTGGAGAAGGCGATCGAGGCCAGCGGCCTTACATTCACGCACCTGCGTCCGACGTTCTTCATGCAGAACTTCGTCAATTACTACGGCGTCGATCCCACCAAAGCGGAGAGCACTGTCTACCTGCCTCACGGAGCCGGCACGACCTCCTGGGTGGATGGGCGCGACGTCGGCGAGGCCGCCGCGGTGGCCCTTACCAGCCCCGGCCACGAAGGGAAGGCCTACGACCTCACGGGCCCTGAAGCGCTCTCAGACGCTGACGTCGCAGCGCTCTTCTCGAAGGCTACGGGGAAGACGATCACCTACGTCGACGTGCCCGAGTCGGCCGCGCGCGAGGCGATGGCAGGCATGCACATGCCGGGCTGGCTGATCGACGGCTTCATGGAGCTTCACGGGATCATCAAGAACGGCTACGCGGCCGCGGTCGCCAGCGATCTCGAGAAGGTTCTCGGCCACGCGCCGCGGACGTTCGCACGGTACATCGATGACGTCGTGAAAGGTGTCGCGGGCTGATTCTGCGACGCCTTCATGCGTTGACGTCCACCACGACACGACCCTGAACGTCGCCCCTGAGAATTGCGGCACCCAGAGCGGGCACATCGGCCAGGGTCGCGGGGCGTACCATCGCCTCCAGCTTGTCCATCGACAGGTCGTGCGCAACGCGCGCCCAGGCGCGCTGGCGGTCTGCGAAGGGTCTGACCACGGAGTCGATTCCCAGAAGGTTGACGCCGCGAATGATGAAGGGGATCACTGTGGTGGGCAGACTGGCTCCGCCCGCAAGCCCCACGGCCGCGACCGAGGCGCCGTACTTCATCTGACCCAGCACGCGTGCCAGCATGGCCCCGCCCACGGCGTCAATGCAGCCCGCCCACGTTTCCGATTCCAGCGGACGCGTCGCCGTGTCCGCCAGATCGGCGCGCGGGATGATTCGCGCGGCGCCCAGGTTTTTCAGGTAGCTTTCCGTTTCCGCCCGACCGGTCACGGCTGCCACCTGATACCCAAGCCGCGCCAGAATCGCGATCGCGACCGAGCCGACACCGCCCGCCGCCCCGGTCACCAGGATCTCGCTCTTTTCAGGTGTTGCCCCGTGATCCTCGAGCGCCAACACCGACAGCATAGCCGTCAGGCCGGCCGTGCCAACCGCCATGGCCTGCCGCGTGGTCAGCCCTGCCGGCAACGGCACCAGCCAGTCGGCCTTGAGACGCGCCTTCTGCGCGAAGCCGCCCCAATGCACTTCGCCCACCCGCCAGCCGGTCAGAATCACCTTGTCGCCCGGTTGGTAGCGGGAATCGTCGGAAGCCTCGACGGTTCCGGCGAAGTCGATGCCGCCAACATGCGGATAGGTCCGCACGAGCCCGCCCCCATTTGCCGAAAGACACAGCCCGTCCTTGTAGTTCACCGTCGAATACTCGACCGCCACGGTCACGTCCCCGGCAGGCAGCGCGCTGTCATCCAGCGCTCTGATGCTGGCCGAAGCCTGTCCTTCGGCGTTCTTGTCCAAGACCAAGGCGCGAAACATCGTCGTCTCCCCAGTTCGGTCCATGCCGGTCGATCTGCCAGATCTCGGCCGAGCGGCCATCACGGAATGAGTGCGGCTGCGGCTGTTATCCCACGAGCGGCGTGGACACGCCGAGTTTGAACCCGTCCAGATCTTTGAACTGGAACATCCGAACGCCCCAGTCACGGTCCGCCGGCTCACTCATCAACGCTCCGCCCGCGGCCTTGATCCGCACCGCCGCCGCGTCCACGTCTGCCGCGGCCGCTACGTTGATCTGCAGATAGAAGCCCTGTCCCTTGATCCGGTCCCACCCGAGCTTGCCATCGTCTTGATTGAGGACGATGCGGCAATCACCCGCCGCGACCACGGCGGCGACGACCTTCCCTTCGTGCTCGTAGCTCTGAGCCACCACAAAGCCGATGGCGTCGCGGTAAAAGCGAATCGCTGCCGCCAAGTCCTTGCAGGTGAGCGATCCACTCAGGTTCGTCGCGTTGATCACGGCAGTCGTATCGGTCATTGATCCCTCCAGTGGTGGTGAGCTGAACGTCCGGAATTGGTCGTTCAATCGAGGAACGGCAGTGTACGGTGAGAATCGAAGCGGCGCAAACCACCGCACGGGCCGGCGCGACGACCCACCTGTACCATGTTCCTCAGCGGCCGATCATGCTGGCTAGATGTTCGGGATACCGGGCGCCCTGCACCTCGATCTGCGATGCGGCGTGCCTGATCTCCGCCAGATCATCGGCCGACAACACCAACGCCGCCGCGGCCATGTTCTCTTCAAGCCGGTGCAGCTTCGTGGTGCCGGGGATGGGTACGATCCACGGCTTCTGCGACAGCAGCCACGCCAACGCGATCTGGCCGGGCGTGGCCTGTCTGCGCTGCCCCACAACCGCCAAGAGATCAACGAGGGTCTGATTCGCCGCCCGGGCTTCGGGCGTGAAGCGCGGCAACCCCGTGCGGAAGTCGTTCGGCTCGAACGTGGTGTGCGCGTCCATCGTCCCGGTCAGAAAGCCGCGACCGAGCGGGCTGTAGGCCACCAGCCCAATGCCGAGAGTCTCGAGCGTCGACAGCAGTTCATGCTCGGGATCGCGCGTCCACAGCGAGTACTCGTTTTGCACGGCCGTCACCGGCTGCACCGCATGGGCACGGCGAATCGTCTGCACACCCGCTTCCGACAGGCCGAAGTGCTTCACCTTGCCCTGCTGGATGAGATCCTTCACCGCGCCGGCGACCTCATCGATGGGCACATTGGGATCAACCCGATGTTGATAGAAAAGGTCGATCGCATCGACCTTGAGGCGCGTGAGCGAGGCCTCGGCCACCTCGCGGATGTGCGCGGGACGGCTGTCGAGGCCGCCGGTCCGCGTGGCGGTGTCCGCGTCGATTCTGAAGCCGAACTTCGTCGCGATGACCACCCGCTCCCGCACCGGCGCCAGCGCCTCGCCGACCAGTTCCTCGTTGTTGAACGGCCCGTACACTTCGGCCGTGTCGAAGAAGGTCACGCCGCGATCGACCGCCGTACGCAACAGCGTGACCATCTCGGTCTTGTCGGGACGTGCGCCGTAGGCGAAGGTCATGCCCATGCAGCCAAGGCCGAGGGCAGACACATTCAGGTGCTGGCCGAGCGTGCGTGTCTTCACGTGGGCATCTCCTGCGGCCCGGGCAAGGCACGGCCGCTGTCACAGCATAACGGCGAGCGCCGGTGACCTGGATGACGGTGCGGCGTTATGGTGCACTTTGAAGGACGACGTCGACGAGTTCGCGATCCTCTGGGCTGCCCCCCCGGTACTCCACTCGAAAAGAGCCGGTCAGGCGTCCGGTCGCGCTGCGCTGGATGCGCATGATGCTCAGCCGGAATGGCGCCGCAGCCGAGGCGTCGTCAATACCGGTGAGCTCAGCGGTGTCGCCGGTGCTACGACCGGCCACCTGCACCTTCAGATGCAGGCTCAGGTCGAGTGTGCCTGTGAGCTGTGCGCCCTCGTCTTGCAGGCGCAGCTCGAACTCCTTCTCTGGGCCGGCGCACCGCGCAGACGTGCAGCCGGCCTGCTGGAAGTGGCCCACCCAGTTGCCCGAGAACGACGACGGCAGCGCCCCGCGGACCCCGCTGAGGATGGTCAGTGTCCTCCGGTGTGTGCCGCCCAGCGGTTCGAAATTGGGCGGAATCCACCACTCGCTGGCGATCCGACCTTCTAAGCCGCCGCCTGGTGTCTTCCGGGCTTCGAACGATGTCAGCGTCGACCAGCCCCCATACTCCGCGATGACGCCGTGGCCGGTCAGGGTAAGTATTCCGGCGTTATCGACCTCCCCGGCTACGTCGGTAGCTCCGAACAGTCCCGTTACGTGCGAGCCAAGCTGGGCGAGGCGAATCGTCGCCCCAGACGGCTGGATCGGCGGCCGGCTGCAGACGTAACGCGGCCATGGCGAGTCGCACGACGACTCGAGCACGCTCAGGCCCCACGTTCCCGCGTAGTTGACTGGCTGCGGCTGCACGACTGCCGTGGGCGACACAGCTGTCGTCGTGCCGGCCGGCTCGGAACCGCAGGCCTGGCACGTCAGCATGACCGACATTACGAGGTTAACGGCGCGCATCGATGACTGCTCTGGGGGCTGCTTCGCAATTGAAGCACGATCCTTGCGCGTCTTGTACCCCTCCGGTGCAGTTTCATGCGCCAGTACCGGTGGTGCCGCGCAGCCGACCGCGTAACATATGCCGATGCCCACGTGGCCGATTCGACCGCCAGCTTCGCGTGTAGTGCGAGCCGGTTCGCGACCATGAGCCTGCACTCCGTCAAGGCGTTCCTGGCCGCACACGCACCCGAACTCCGCGTGATCGAGTTGACGGCCAGCACCGCCACGGTGGCGCTGGCGGCCGAGGCGCACGGCGTAGAGCCTGGCCGCATCGCCAAGACGCTGTCGTTACGCGTGGGCAACGAGGTCGTGCTGCTCGTCACGCGCGGCGATGCCCGGCTCGACAATCAGAAGTTCAAGGCTCAGTTTCGCGCGAAGCCGAAGATGCTCGATGCGGCGGACGTGGAGGTCGAGACGGGGCATCCCGTGGGCGGCGTCTCTC
Source organism: Acidobacteriota bacterium (assembly GCA_031376505.1). Classification (GTDB taxonomy): domain Bacteria; phylum Acidobacteriota; class Vicinamibacteria; order Vicinamibacterales; family UBA2999; genus CADEFD01. The sequence goes on along the minus strand of JANMDX010000173.1, from coordinate 22,157 downwards.
CGCTGGGGCTCACGCGTCCGCTGCGCGTGTACCTCGACCACTCGTTGAAGGACTTCGACGAAGTGTTGCCGGCAGCCGGGGCAATCAACGCCGCCGTACGCATCCGCCCTGAGCGGCTTGCCACGCTGACTGGGGCCGAGTGGGTGGATGTCACCAAGCGCGCGAACGACGAGGCGAAGTCAGCAGCCGCCGGCTGATCTTCACCCGGTCAGCGTCCGGGCGCCAGCGGTAAGAGCGGCGGCGTGACGCCCAGTGGCAGCGGCGCGTTCGTGCCATTCAGCACCATCGCCAGCATCGTGTAGTAGCCAACGATGCCGATCGTGTCGATCACGCCCTGTTCGCCAAACCGCGCCAGCGCCCGCCCGTACGTCTGGTCGCTGACGCGTTTGGTCCGCTGCAGCTCGAGGCAGAAGTCGTACAGCAAGGCTTCGTCGTCATTCATGCCCATTGGCCTGCGCCCCTCGGCCACGGCCTGCGCCACCGTCGGATCGAGGCCCGCCTTGAGCGCAAGCGGATGATGGGCATGCCATTCGTACTGCTGTGTCCACTCGCGCGCGGTCAGTAGGATCACGAACTCGCTCAGACGCGGTGGCAAAGCGCTCTTGTACCGCAAGTAGTCACCCATGGCTCTGCTGCGCGTCATCAGCTCCGGGCTGCGCAGCAGCGGATGAAACGGCCCAGACAACTCGACGCCACGCGCGGTCTTGAACTCCTCGACGGCCTTCCTCTGCGCGTCGGTCCTCTGGTCGGCCGCAATCGGCGGCATGCGGTCCGCGCCGGGCGGCTCCATCCCCTTAGCCGTGATCACCGCGGCGGCGGCAGGCGTCGTCAGGAACGCGATGAAGCTCCGGGCGGCGTCGGCGCGCGCTGAGCGCGCCGACACGGCGGCGTCAAACGCCGTGTAGACCTGCAGCTCGGCAGGCAACGGCCCGGCCAGCTCCGCACCCGACACCGGCAGGATTTCGCTAATCTGCGTGAAGCCGAGCTCTGCCTCGCCCGCGGCCACCGCCTCGGCGGCGTACAACACGAGCGTGGTCTTTGCCTGCATCTGGCCTGCGATACCGAACCGGTCGAAGATGCCCTTGACGATGACCGCAGTTGCACCCTGACCCACGTATGCCACCGACGTCGCCGCCAGCAACGCGCGCTTGAAGCTCTCTGCGGTCGAGAGATCCGGCTTGGGTGCGCCCTTTCTGATTGCCACGCCGGCGCCAGCGCGCGCAATGCCCGTACGGGTAGACGCCGCCAGTGTGCCCCGTGCCACCAGGTCGTCGACGAGCGCGGTTGTCAGGATCGCGACGTCGAAGGCCTCGCCGCTGTCGATACGCGTCCTGAGGTCCGCCGAGTTGGCGAACGAGAAGACCACGCGCTGCCCGGTGGCCTTCTCGAACTGGGGACCGAGCACTTGCACCACGGCTCTCGTCGCGTTCGAACTGAGGACGGCGAGCGGCGGCGATTGAGCCCACGCCCCATTCGACCGGCATGCGAGGCACACGAGGGCGATGACCAGACACCTAGACATGACCGTTCCTCCCATCCGTCCGACGCGACCGAACGCGATCGATGATCGCGCGTTGACTTCGGCGTCCCGCGAGCGTAGCGTGTTCGCGCGCAGGGTGCGATTGCCGGCAGCGAGAGGCTGCGGCACTTCCGAGGAGGCAATTGTGGGGCCAATCGAACGGCGCTGGCGGCGAAGTCCGAGCCGGCGCGACGCGCTCCTGAGCCTGGCGGCTCTGGTCGCAGGGTCGCCCCTGGTATCCGCGCAGCGCGACCCCAGTTCCCGCGGCGAGCATCGACGCGTGCCGGGATTCGCGGAGATGACCTCGATTTTCGACTTCGAGCCCCTGTTCCGCGGCAACGTGTCTCAGACGGTCTACGACTACACCGCGCACGGCGCCGATTCCGAGGCCACGATCCGGCGCAATCGCGACGCCTTCGACTGGGTGGATGTCGTGCCCCGCGCGCCGCTCGAGCCCAACGCCGTCGACACCCGCACGAACGTGCTCGGACTCAGCCTCGACTTCCCCCTCTTGGTCGCGCCAACGGCGTTGCAGGTGGCGCTGCACCCAGACGGCGAAGTGGGCATGCGCCAGGCGGCCACGACCACCAAGACGCCGTTCATCATCAGCAACAACTCCAGTCAACCCGCCGAGAAGATCGCCTCTTCGTCGAGCGGCGCGGTCTGGTTTCAGTTCTACCCGCGGCGCAGCCTCGACGAAAGCCGCGCGCTGCTCGATCGCGTGCAGGGCGCTGGCTGCAAGGCCATCGTCGTCACCGTGGATCAGCAGGCGACCTTCTACGAGCGCACGCAGCACCTGCGCAACCTGGGCGGCACTCCGCGCGCGCCCCAGGCGCGACCGGCCACAGGCGGGCCGCGCAATCCGTATCGCGTGCCCGAGGGCCGCTTGTGGTACGAGTGGCGGTATCTGGAGCAGATCCGCCCCTTCATAACCGGACCGATGCTCGTGAAGGGCATCCTCACGGCCGAAGACGCCTTGCTGTGCCTCGAGCACGGCGCGCAAGGCATCATCGTGTCGAACCACGGCGGGCGGTCGCTCGACTACGGGGCGTCAACACTCGAGGTGCTGCCCGAGATCGTGGACGCGGTTCGCGGACGCGTGCCGGTGCTGGTCGACAGCGGCTTCCGGCGCGGCGCCGACGTGATGAAGGCGTTGGCACTCGGCGCTAACGCCGTATGCCTGGGCCGGGCCACGCGGTGGGGACTCGGGGCCTTCGGACCGCCGGGAGTGCAGCGCGTGATCGAGATGATTCAGACCGAGCTCGTGGCGGCGATGGCCGCGGCGGGACGGCGCTCGCTGGCCGAGCTCGACCGCACGGCCGTCCGCATGAGGTTCCCCTAGCCATGGCACTGCAAACTCGACGCGAGTGGCTGGCGCGGGTCGCACCGCGCGACGAACTCGTCAACGTTCCAGAGTTCGAGGCCGAGGCGGAGCGCGTCCTGCCGGCCGACCTCTTCCGCCTGGTCTCTGGCGGCGAGCGGGCAGCGTTCGAGCGCATCACGTTCCGGCCGCGGATGATGGTCAACTGCGTCGATCTGAACCTGTCGCTCGATCTGGCCGGCGTGCCGCTCTTTGCGCCGATCATCGTCGGGCCCGTCGACGACCAACGCCGGTTTCATGCCGACGGCGAGCTGGCCACGGTGCGCGGCGCTTCGGCCGCGAAGGCCGCCGTGGTCGTGAGCAGCCGGTCGTCGCATGGCGTGCAGGCGTTGGCAGCGCAGGCCACGACCACACCGCTCATCTTCCAGGTGTTTGCCGAGGACGGTGCCACGAAGATCCGGTCGCAGGCTCAGGACGCGGAGCGCGCCGGCTGCAAGACCGTTCTTCTCACCGTCGGCGCGCCGCTCGCGAGCGCTCGACGGTCGGCGCGGGTCGACTGGACCGCCGTGGACGCCCTGCGCAGCGCCGTGTCGGTGCCGGTGATGGTCAAGGGCATCATGACGGCGCTCGACGCGACGACCGCTGTGAACTACGGCGCACAGGGCGTGGTCGTGTCGAACTACGGACGGCCAGCGGCACCGGGACAACCCGCACCGCTTGACGCCGTTGCGCCGATTGTCGACGCCGTGGGCGCGCGGGTGCCGGTGCTGCTCGACGGCGGCATCCGTCGCGGCAGCGACGTGATGAAAGCGCTGGCATTGGGCGCGCGCGCGGTGCTCGTGGCTCGACCGGTGATGTGGGGCCTGGCCGCCTACGGCGCCGACGGCGTGCAGTCGATGATCGAGATGTTGCAGACCGAGCTCGGTCGCGTAATGGGCTGTTGTGGTACGCCCAATCTCGCGGCCATCACCAATCGGGTGGTGAGCGTCCACGCTCCGCAGTCGTCGCGCGAGCGCGTCTAGGCCGACGCGCAAATCACCCGCGGGGCGGTGGCCTACTGAATCTGATCTGACGGCGTGCCTTCGGGGATCAACACCGCGACATCGAACCCGAAGAGCAGGCGCGCCAGCCGCGGATCGAGGTCGCGCTGGCTGCTGGCCCAACGGCGCATCTCGCGAAAGTCGAACAGCGACCAGCCCTGTTCACCGAGCGCGCGTTCGAACATGGGCTTGGCATAGGGGAAATCTGACACGCCTGGCGCCACCTGGTCCACGGGCGCGGCGATGTACGGCTTGCCCACGCCGGCGAAGCGGCGCTGTTGACCCTTCACGGCCATGATCAGGATGTGCAACGACGGCCGGCCCATGCCGTCGGCCACTTCCGCCACGTAGTTGCCGATCTCGCGGCTGTTCAGCGTGTTCAGCCCCTTCATCACGTGCAGTGCTCCGAGCTTGAAGAGCACCGGCGGCGCAACGGCGCGGCGCGCGGTGGGCAGCTGGTCCACGTAGTTACGCTTCATCAAGGCCGCGCGCGTGAGGTTGCTTACGAACCCCGACTGGGCGTTCAACGCGTAGATGTTCCGGCTGTCGAGCAGCGACGTCACGAGCGTCGCGTCGCGCGTCTGCGTCCCAGCCGCGAGACGGCCGCGCAGCGCACCAAGCACGTCAGCCGGCCCGGTCAGCATGAAGAGGTCCGTGGGATTCCCAGTGACGACCGCCCTGTCGTAGGCCAAGCGCTCGTCTTTGAGCAGCTCGGGCAAAGCCGCGTCCCTCGTGGCGACCGCCTCGAGCAGCATCCTCCCAGCGCCCATCAGCTCCTGATCGATGCCGACCACGCGCAGGCCAGGTCCGGCTGCTGTGCGCGCCTCGCGCAGGAACGTCAGCTCCTGTTGCAGGTCGTAGAAGGCCAGGCTGAACGGATAGCGCTGCAGCCAGGCCCGCGCCTCCGCCATGGGGTTGGCGCTGCCGAGCACGCGGGTGAGGCGACGGCCGGCTTCGGGTCCCACCTCCACGACCACATCGCGCGCGCCGAGCGGGGCCAGCTCGCGAAACACGGCCGACGAAAACGCGGGAATCTCGGCCAGGCCGTGGTCTTCGCCAATGAGCACGAACGGCGCGTCCTTCATGGCGGCGCGGATCACGTCGGCGCCGGCCCCCTCGAGCCGTCCGTCGCGGACGGCGACGGCATGCCGCGCGGACGTGAGCATGTCGTCCATGGAAAGGGTCTGCGCGCCCATAACGGCGGCACCGAGGGCAGTGGCGAGCGCGGCGAGGACGAGACGTCTCATGCGCTCACAGACGCGGCCAGACACGTCAGTGTTCCACCTCGAGGTGGCCGGCGAGTGCTTTCCCTGGGGCCGTTGTTGGGACCGATCTCTGCTGAATGGAGCCAAGGCGAACCGTTCGGCCAGGAGTGGACAGCGCCTTCTGCTGAGATGACCCTGCGGCTGGTCCACTACGCGTACCGAAACCCCGGCGCCGCGGTCGTGGCGGCGCTGGTGCGCGCCGGCGCCAGCCCGGGGGCGACGGACAAGGACGGCCACACAGCCCGCCAGGAGGTGGAATCGCGTCTGGCTCTTCCTCTTTGCGGCCACCCGACGTAGTGAGTCTACGGCTCGACAACACGACGTTTACAAGCGGTGGGTCGACGCGCCCGAGCCAGCGTCTGGCGTTCCAGTGCGGTATGCGCCGCAGAGCAACAGAACAGCCGGCCCGCTCGTTCTGATTGACAGAACTAGTTCTGAGATGCAGAATCAACGACAGTGGACGGCCTCGCACCCCGTGATCAAGAGCTTCGCCGACCGTGACACGAGGTTGATTTTTCTCAGGCGGCACAGCCGCCGAGTGCCGTCGGATCTGCTGCGAGTCGCTCTGCGGAAGCTGGTGCAGGTCAACGCCGCGGCGTCGCTCGAGTTCCTTCGCGTGCCGCCCGGCAATCGCCTCGAGAGGCTTGCGCGAGAGCGAACAGGCCAGCACAGCATTCGAATCAATGACCAATGGCGCATCTGTTTTCGTTGGAACGACGGCGATGCCTACGAGGTCGAGATCGTCGACAATCACTGAGACGAGGATGACATGCGGAACCTGAATCCTGTGACGCCCGGCGAGATCCTGCTGGAAGACTTCTTGAAGCCTATGGGCATTTCCCAGTATCGGCTGGCAAAGTCCATCAAGGTGCCGGCGTCGCGCATTCACGACGTCGTGCACGGCCAACGACCCATCACCGCCGAACTGGCGCTGCGGCTCGCGCGTTTCTTCGGCACCGACGCCGGATCGTGGGTGAATCTGCAGGCGCACTATGATCTGGAGCGCGCCGAGATCGAACTCGGGCGTCGCGTGGCAAAGGAAGTGTCGCCGCACGCCGCGTGACCGGCTCGGGGCTACCTCGGCACGGCCACCTGTGGTGACCGGGCGAACTTTCGAGCGCGCCGCACGAATTTGCGGTCATCGAAGCTGACGAACTTCTCGCAGCCGCTCGCGCATGCCCAGTGCAAGGCGTCCGAGAACTCGAGCCCTTTGTGGTGAAGCTCGACCGCGTCCTTGACGGCCTCCCAGCGCTCGACCGTCACGTTTGGCATGCCGAGCAGGTGCTCGATCGTCCGGCAAACCGCGGCCGCCGGCAGCTCATAGAAGCCTCGCATCACCCACTCGAGTTCCAGCACGACCGTCAGCGGCACGAAGATCGCCGGTGAGTCGACCATGACGCGACGCGCTAAGGGGCGCTGGCGCTCTGCGTCCGGGTCTTCCGGATCGTCACAGAAATAGCGCGCCAGGATGTTGGTATCGACGCCGATCATCGTCGCTGCCGGCTCTTCTCGAGTGTCGAGGCCGCGTCGAAGTCCATCAGGCGTCGCGGGCGCTTACCCGATCGGCTCGGTGTGATCTTCACCAGTCCGTATCCGGCCGCGGGATCGGCGTGGGCCACCCGACGTCGGATCACGAGACGGATCGAGCCGCCGTCATCGACGAACTCAACCTGCGTCCCTGGCGTCAGCTCGTAGCGGCTTCGGATCTCCGCAGGAATGACGATCTGGCCTTTTGCGGTAAGCGTCGCGGCAGCCATTACCAGAAGCTTACCACGTAAGCTGAGAGGATGGGCGCTGGCATTCGCAGGCACCGCACGCGCAGTCGGTGCCTTATCTTGGTACGAGCCACTTCAGTTCCTCGAACCAGTTGAGGATGACGCGCATCTCCGACCCCGCTGCGCCATTCGACGCGTTGTCGGCGGGCACCAGGGTGATGAAGCTTCCATCCGGCAGGACGTCGTACCCCCTAGGCAGGATCGACGTGAAAGCGGGCTGGGGTACACCGGCCACGGCCGCCGGCGGCCCGAACGTGAGGCTCGGCTGGATCTGCACGCTGACGGCCGTCAACTCGGCGTCTCTGGCGGTGGGGACATAGAAGATCTCGCGGCCAGAGGGCGCCCAGGTGGGATGAAAATCGAGCCGGGTCTTGGGAACCTGGTAGGCCGCCCCGGTGGCCGGAAAGGGCTGCACGAAGATCCCCCGATCTGCCGACACGAGTCCGCCGGCCACGGGCGAAGAGGCGTATGCCACCCAGCGTCCATCAGGAGAGAACACCGCGTCGGCAGGTTGCAGCGACTGCACACCGCCAAATGTCAACGCGCGCTGCTCGCTCACGGAAAACGCCATCAGGGTAAACGTGTCGCCCTTTTGCTCCGAGAAGAGGAGCGTGCGTCCGTCGGGCGACCACGAATCGGGTGTGTGCACCACGCCCTGCGCGGCCGTGGTGAGGCGCTCGGCGGCACCACCACCGTCGGCATTCTGCACGTAGATTGAGGGGGTGCCGTCGCGGTCGGACTGGAACGCCAGCCGTCGGCCGTCGGGGGACCAGACCGGAGACCGGTTACGGCCTCCGAATGTGAGGCGCCGCATCGCGGTCGTACCGGACAGGTCGTAAATCCACACCTCCGCAGTCGTGTCCTCGTCGATGCCTACGGCGAGGCGCTTGCCATCTGGCGACACCCTGGGGCGCCGATACGCCTCGGGGGGAAGGGCCAGGGGCTCCGTCTTGCCGTTCCGGCGCGCCAGGGTCGGTACGCGTAAGGCACCGCCCGCCCGTTCCACGGGGCCGGGCACGAACAACAGAGAGCCGCTGTTCGAGACGGACAGAAGTGCCGCACCATCGGCTCCGCGCCTGACCCCCGTGACCACCGCCACCGGGTTTCCACGGACGGTCAGCGTGTCGGCATCGAAGGCCACCGCGAACAGCGTCCATGCCGTCGCGTAGACGACGTGGCCGGTGGGGAGATACCTGGCGTCGGCGCCGCCGTTGATGATGGTGCGACGTTCGCCCGAGGTGAGCGACTGCACGACGATGTGCGCCGTGTCCCATCGATCGACGCCGCCGTTGTTGATGTTGCGGGCCACCGTGAACATCAGGTCCTTCCCGCCTGGCAACACCTGCGGACCGTAGGCCTCCTCGCCCGCTTCGACGGTGGCCAGCGGTTCCGGCTTTCCCCCATTGGGGGACACGCGGAACACTCCCGTGGCACCCTGGCCGTACACGATCCCGGCCTCGCCCCATGTGAGTCCACTCGGCGAGCTCATGCCCTGGGCAATCGTGAGTGGCTGCCCGCCTGCCACCGGGATGCGCTTGAGCGAACCGTCCGCAGTGCTATAGAAGACCACGGACTCGCCATCGGGCGAGAACGCGGCACCAACGGGAGTGAGGCCTGGAGACACTCCGGGGACGAGGTGTGCTTCGACCTCACCGAGGGCGCGAAGGTAGAGTCCTACGCCGCGCGCACCAAAGGCCATCCGCGTGCCATCCGGCGACATTGCGACACGGGTAATGACTCCGCGGTCAGGCACCGCGATCGAAAACTGAGCGACCGGCGCGGGCGCGGCGGGTGCCGGCCTCAGACGCCACGCGGCGCCGCCGACGATGGCGGCGGTCAGCACGACCGCGGCTGCCACTGGCAGCGCGCGTCGCCACGCCGGCGTGACCGGGCCCGCCTGTGCCACCGCCTGAGATGGCGCCGTCTCGAACGCGCCGTCGAGCGCGAGCCGCACGTCCTGCATGTCGCCGAGACGCTGCTTCGCGTTCTTCTGCAGGCAGGCGCGCAACACCTGCCGAACGCGCGGAGGCAGGTCCGCAGGTAGCCGCTCCCAGGCCGGGTCCATCTTCAGCACGTTGGCGAGCGTGTCCGAGACGTCGTCGCCAGCAAAGGCCCGTTGGGCCGTGAGCATCTCGAAGAGCACCGCGCCGAATGCCCAGACATCCGCGCGCCGATCGACGGCCCGTCCCTTCGCCTGCTCGGGACTCATGTACGCCGCCGTGCCGAGGATCACACCCACGCCGGTCATCTGCGCCGGCGAGGTAATGGTCGGCGAGTTCATCGCCTCGGGACTCGAAGCGGCGGGCGGATCGAGCGCCTTCGCCAGCCCGAAGTCGAGCACCTTCACCGTGCCATCCGCGCGCACCTTGATGTTGGCGGGCTTCAGGTCGCGATGGATGATTCCCTGCTCGTGTGCCGCTTCGAGCGCCTCGGCGATCTGCTTCGCAATCGGCAACGCTTCATCGAGCGGCATTCCTGCCTGCCTCGCCGAAGCGTCCGGAGCGCGGAGATGGGCGATCCGTTGTGACAGATCGTCGCCTTCGACGAGTTCCATCACGAGCGCCGTGATGCCGCCGGACTTCTCGACGGCATAGATCGCCGCGATGTGGGGATGATTGAGCGACGCCAGCGTCTTGGCCTCGCGCTCGAACCGCGCCAGGCGCTCAGGGTCAGCAGCGAACGCGTCGGGCAGAATCTTGATCGCGACCTGGCGGCCGAGCGTCGTATCGGTGGCTCGATAGACTTCGCCCATCCCCCCGGCGCCGATCTGCGCGGTGATCTCGTAGACGCCGAGACGGGTGCCGGGAATGAGGGCCACGGGCGCGGCTGATTATAGGCGGGAAGTCAGGCTGGAGGGCGGCCTGCCGCGAGGTGCGCCCGACGGCGCTTGCACGACAGGTGTTGGTCATATAAGATGACCAACCAGCGGCCCGCGAGGGATCAGCGCATGTCCACGTTCAATATTGCCGAAGCCAAGACCCACTTCTCCCAGCTGGTGCAAAAAGCCATGCTCGGAGAGGAAGTCATCATCGCCAAGGACAACACACCCGTCCTCAAACTGGTGCCGTTGGACAAGCCGAAGCGGCCCCGGCAGCCGGGCTCCGGCAAGGGCCAGATTCTTTATGTCGCGCCGGACTTCGACGACACGCCGGAGGGCTTCGAGGAGTATGGGTGATGCGCGTCCTTGTCGACACGCATGTCTTTCTGTGGTGGGTGGAAGGGGACCGCGCGCTGCCGCCGAAAGCCCGCGCGGCGCTGGCCGATCCGGGAAACGAGTGCCTGGTCAGCCTCGTCAGCGCCTGGGAGTTGGCGATCAAGGCCGGCTTGGGCAAGCTCAAACTCGCTCTCCCGGTGGAGCGTTACGTCGTCGAGCACATCGCCGCCAACGGCTTTCGTTTGCTGAACATTCAGATGGCTCACGTCGGGCGCATCGAAACACTCGCGCGGCATCACGGCGACCCATTTGATCGCCTCCTCGTCGCCCAGGCGCTCGTGGAAAAGGTGCCGGTCGTCACGGCTGACCCGATATTCCGGAAGTACGGCGTGAAGCGCATCTGGTAGCCGGCCACCAAATGCAGGGCCGCTACCGAGCCGCTACGAATCCGCTCGGCTTCACCCAGAAGCTTTCGCGCCACGTGCCGCCTGGGGGGATGGTCTGCAGCTCGCCGTACTGTTCTCGGTGCGCCATGTTGAGCGCGTTGCTGATGGCAGCCATCGGCTCGAAGCAGACGAAGTTCCGCTCTTGCGGCGGCGAATCGCCCTGGCCGCCACGGCCCGTCCCCGACGGATTCGGCGCCCACACCACGACCGAGCGATAGCGGGGCCCCAGCACGACGTCGAGCCGCTGCGAGGCGCCCCACACGCTCATCGTCGCTCGGCCATCGGGATCGCGGACCAGATCGCTGAACACCTCGTCGAGGTTGTAGTCGCGCAGGCCAACCTGCGGCGTCGGCAGCAGCTGGTCGGCCGGTTCGGTCTCGCCGGTCGGCAGCTTGCGCGCGTCGAGCCGCCAGCGCGTCTTCGCGCCCACGCTGATGCGCCACTCATCGCGAGGGGCATCGGTGAGCTGGAAGTACGGATGGAAGCCGACCGACACGGGCATGGGGTCGTCGCTCAGATTCACGATGGCGGTCTCAACCTCGAGCACGCCGTTCGACAGGCGATAGGTCATCTCGACAGTGTGCGCATAGGGCCACTGGCGCATCCACGACGGCTGCTTGTAGAAGTCGAGGCGGCTCGTCACCGACGCCTCGGTGGCCGTGGCGCCCATCGCGATCACGCGCCACAGGTTCGTGGCGGTGACAAACCCGTGGATGGGCACCTCGCCGCGGATGTTGCCAAGGCTCATGTCGAAGGCATGGCGGCGCCCGTTGGCGTAGAAGGCCTGCTCATCGAGACGATTGGCCCACGGCCCCATGAAGGGGATGCCCGTGGCCGCTGGCTTGGCCACGAAGTCCGCCAGCGACGCGTGCGGATACCGCAGCACGTTGTGGCCCTTGACCCGCATCTCGGTGGCGATGTTCCCCACAGACGGCACGACCGACACGACGGTGTCGGTGTCGCGGTCGGTGAGGGTCACGATCTCCCCCACGCGGGCGGCGCTGTATCGCTGCGCTGCCGCCGGTGTGGCGACGACGAGCACGGCCAGCAGAATCTCGATATGGCGATGGTCGAGCATAGGAAGCATGGCGACCTGCCGACCATACCGCCGAACGCGGCCCGGCGGGGCATATAATCCGTCCGCCCGTCTGGCCCATTCGCCCTTAGCCAGAAGACGGAGGGTGCCATGCCTCGTCGCTCGATTGCCACCGTTGTGCTCCTGATCGTGACCGCCACGGCCAGCCTCAGTTCCCGGCAGAACCCGCGCACCCTCGGCACGCCCGGCGCCGAGACGTTCACCATGCGCGTGGTAGCGTCCGGCCTCGCGAACCCCTGGGAGGTCACGTGGGGACCCGACGGGTTCCTGTGGATCACCGAGCGCACGGGCTTCCGCGTCACGCGCGTGAACCCGGCGGATGGCACTCGTCGCGTCGCGCTGACGCTCGACGATGTCTATCAGTCGGTGGTGCAGGACGGCCTGCTGGGCATGGCGCTACATCCCGATCTGCTCAGGTCGCGCGGGCGCGACTACGTGTATCTCGCCTACACCTACGACGCCAACCCCGGTCCCGGCGTGACGAGGCGTCTTCGGGTGCGCCGGTACACTTACGATGCGACGGCACAGACCCTTGGGTCGCCGGTGGTCGTGCTCGACAACCTGCCGGCCCACGACGATCACGGCGGCGGGCGGCTCGCCATCGGTCCCGACGGGAAGCTGTATCTGTCGCGCGGCGACCACGGCGCAAACTTCCTGCAAAACTACTGCCTGGCCAACCGCGCGCAGGATCTGCCGACGGCTGGGCACGTCGCCGCACGCGACTGGAGCACCTATCAGGGCAAGATCCTCCGCATGGAGCTGGATGGAACGATCGCACCAGACAACCCGACGATTCAGGGCGTGCGCAGCCACATCTACAGTTACGGGCTGCGAAATCCACAGGGATTGTCGTTTGGCGCGACCGGCCTGCTCTACGCGTCCGAGCACGGGCCCAGCATCGACGACGAAGTGGATCTCATCCAGGCCGGCAAGAACTACGGCTGGCCGCACGTGGCCGGCTTCAACGACGACCGTGGATACGTCTACGCCAACTGGTCGGCGTCAGCTCCGGCGCCGTGCCCCACGCTCAAGTTCGACAACCTGAACCCGCCGGCCTCGGTGCCGCGAGCGAAAGAGTCGGCGTGGCAGCATCCGGACTTCGTGCCGCCGCTCGCCACGTTCTTCACCGTACCCGCCGGTTACGATTTTGCGGCCAACGGCAATGCCACGATCGCCCCTGGAAGTATCGAGACGTACACGGCCGCGGCCATTCCCGGCTGGCGTTCGTCACTGCTCGTGACCGGCATGCGCACCGGCACCGTATACCGCGTGAAGCTCAGTGACGACGGACGCACGACGGTCGGTTCGCCGCTCGAGTACTTCAAACGCGCGAATCGCTACCGCGACACCGCGGTGGGCGCCGATGGCCGGCGCATCTTCGTGGTGACCGACAGTTTCGGCACGACCTCCGACGAGCGCGGACAGCGGACCGAGGCGCTTACCGAACCAGGGGCCGTGCTGGAGTTCACGTACGCGCCAGCCCGTGGGAAGGAGCGATAGCGCCATGAATCGACGCGCATTTCTCGGCGCCGCGGCCGGCGTCGCCACCAGCACGATGAGTTGGGCGCACACGCCGCAAGTGTCGTCGGTACCCACGCCGCGCGACTGGGGCGGCGACCCGCTCCAGTATCCGGACCCTGACATCGTCGCGATCGATCCGCGCTTCAATCGGCTCGTGATCCGCAACACGCCCATCAAGCGACTGCACACGGGCACGCTCTGGGCCGAGGGCCCGGCCTGGAACGGCGTGGGACGGTATCTGGTGTGGAGCGACATCCCGAACGACGTGCAGATGCGGTGGATCGAGGACGACGGCCGCGTCACGACGTTCCGGCATCCATCGGGCAACAGCAACGGCAACACCTTCGACTATCAGGGCCGGCAGTTGTCGTGCGAACACGGCGGCCGACGGGTGGTGCGCTACGAACCGGGCGGCACGCTTACCGTGGTGGCTGAACGGTACCAGGGCAAGCGGCTCAACTCGCCCAACGACATCGTCGTCCACCCCGACGGCGACGTCTGGTTCACGGATCCGCCCTACGGGATCAGCGGCAACTACGAAGGATTCCAGGCCAATTCGGAACTGCCGGTCGCGGTCTACCGCGTGGACGGCCGCACGGGCCAGGTCGACAAGGTCAGCGACGACTTCGGCGCCCCGAACGGACTGTGCTTTTCGCACGATTACAAGAAGCTCTACGTCGCCGACACGGGCGGCCCACGCGAGATCAAGATGTTCGACGTGGACGGCAAGACGCTCCGCAACGGCCGGTCGTTTGCAAAGCTCACGATGCCCGGCACGACGACGCCAAGCGGAGCCGACGGCATCCGCTGCGATGTCGAGGGCAACATCTGGGCCGGCGCGCGGCCTGGCGTGCAGGTGCTCGCGCCCACGGGCGAGCTGCTCGGCATGATTCGGTTGCCTGAAACGTGCGCCAACGTCTGCTTCGGCGGCGCCAAGCGCAATCGATTGTTCATGACGGCCAGCCAGTCGCTCTACGCCGTGTACGTGAACACCGCCGGCGCGCACATCGCATGAGCGCCCTCGATGGCCTGAAGGTGCTCGACCTCACCCGCGTGCTCGCCGGGCCCTTCTGCACCATGCTGCTTGGCGATATGGGCGCCGAGGTGATCAAGATCGAGGAACCCGAGCACGGCGATGACACTCGCGGGTGGGCGCCGTTCATGGACGGCTGGAGCAGCTACTTCCTGGGCGTGAACCGCAATAAACGAAGCCTGGCGCTGAACCTGAAGAGCGCGGCGGGTGTCGAGGTGTTCACGCGCTTGCTGCGCGAGGCCGACGTGCTCGTCGAGAACTTGCGCCGCGGCACCCTCGAGCGTCTGGGCTTCGGCGTGGAGCAGGTGGCGGCCATCAACCCGCGCCTCATCTACGCGTCGGTCACCGGCTTCGGGCACACCGGGCCGCGACGCGACGAGGCCGGCTACGACCCGGTGATGCAGGCGGAGGTCGGCCTGATGGAGATCACGGGGCCGGCAGACGGCGAGCCGTCACGCGTCGGCGTCGCGATGACCGACATCCTGGCGGGGCAGTTCATGTTCTGCAGCATCCTGCTGGCGCTGCGTGATCGTGACCGTACCGGACGCGGGCAAGCCATCGACATCGCGCTTTTCGACGCCGTGCTCGCCTCGATGACGCTGCCAGCCGGCATCACGTTTGCCACCGGCGCGGCGCCCACGCGCATGGGGAACGAGCACCCGTCGATTGCGCCCTACGAGACGTTCCACGCGCGCGACGGCATCGTGATGGTGTGCGCCGGCAATCCCAAGCTCTGGCAGCAGTTCTGCGCCGCCATCGACCGGCCCGAGCTGCTGGCCGACGCCCGCTTCGCCGACAACAGCGCACGCCTCTCGCATCGCGCCGACCTCGTGGCGCTCATCGACCAACGCACACGCTCATGGACGGTGGACGAGCTGGTGGCGCGGCTCGATCGCAACGGCGTGCCGTGCGGCCGCGTGCGATCCATCGCTGACGCGCTCGCCGACCCGCAGGTCGAGGCGCGCGGCATGCTCGTGCGCATGCCGCATCCCATGCTGGGCGAGGTGCCGATGATCGGCAACCCGATGGCACTGGCGTCGTCGCCGCCGGTGTATCGACGTCCGCCGCCAGGCCTCGGTGAGCACACCGCCGAGATTCTGCGCGAGCTCGGGTATGCCGCAGACGAGGTCGCGCGACTCGACCCGCGCGGCCGCGACCGACTTCGGTAGGCCGGCGTTACTTGCCGGCCGCCTTGATCTGCGCCGCCAGCACCGCCTCGAACATCGCCTCGGTCAGGTCGAGTTCCCTGACGTAACCAGCCGGATCGATGAAGGGATTCTGGCCGCCTGAAGAGAGCCGCTTGTGCTTCTCGGCCATCTTGTACATCGCCGGATGCGAGGCCAGCGGCACGTCGCACGCCAGCGCGCGCGACACCTTGAAGGCGCGCCGGAACTCGTCGGCAATCGCCGGCGCGTCGGCGTTGTTCACGAGCTGAAAGCCGGGGTTCACGCCCAGGCTACCGACAATCACCACGTCGAGCGAACGCCCGCCGTCGGTGACCTTCAAGGTCCAGGTCGTGCAGCCGCGCGAGTGGCCTGGTGTGAGGTGCGCCACGAGTGTGGTGCCGCCGAGCGTGACCGTGTCGCCGTCGTGGATCACGCGGTCGATGGGATGCGCCTTCCCGCCCGGCTTCATCCGCTCGAGCGCCGGCACGTCTTCCGCCATCGCCACCACCTGCGCGCCACTCAGCGCCTTGACCGCCGAGTCGCCTTCCATGTGGTCGCCGTGGGCGTGACTGCCAAGTAGAATCTTGATGTCCGAGAACTTGAAGCCCAGCGCCTCCACCGACTTCTGAATCACCGGCACACTGCGCTCATACGAGCTGTTGATCAGAATCAGCCCTTGCGGCGTGGCGATGAGGTACGACGCCAGGCTGTTGGACCCCACGTAGTAGATGTTCCCGACGACGCGATGGGGTGGAAACGCGGTCGTCTGGTCGTCGCGCCCGCCGAGATTGCGCTGCAGCAACTGCTGCTGATTCCACGTCTCGCCGTGCACGGTCACCACCGGCCAGCCCCCGGGCGGCTCTACGGCCCCGCCCTGGGCGTTCGCGATTCTCGTCCCGCCGAGGAGTAGCAGCCACAGGCACGCCGACACGACGCGGACGAGATGATTTCGCATGAGGCGGACCGTACTACGACCGCCCGCCCTGAGCAAGCCGCCGACCTGGCGGTGCGGGTGTAGAGTGTGGCCCATGAAACGCCGTGACTTTCTGCGCGCCACCGCTACCGGATCGCTGCTGGCGGCCCTGCCTCCGGAAGTGCTCTCGCAAACAGGTGCGCGACCCTCGCTCGGCGGGGGGTGGAACCACGGGGCGGTGCGTCACCTGTTGCCAACGGTCAGCGACACGCAGATGTTGCTGAAGGCCTCGTTCGAGGCGCCGCTGTCGGAGCCGCCGGTCCTGCGCGTTGGCAGCATCACGGTGCCTGGCCGCATGACTGACACACGAGGCGAGATGTGGGCGTTCCACGCCACGGGCCTGGCCCCGGCGCGGCGCTATCCGCTCAGCCTGACGGCGCGTGGCGGCCGGTCGCTCTGCGAGCCCTGGGACCTCGCGACGTTTCCTTCACCCGATGCGCGGCCCGAGAAACTGCGGGTGCTGTTCTTCACGTGTGCGGGCGGTCATGAGGCGCTCGGCTTCCTGCCACCCGCCGTCCGCAACCGCCTGCTGCGACGCGCACTGTCGTTTCAGCCCGACGCGGCGGTCGCCAATGGCGATCACGTGTACTGGGATCTGCGCTCGCCGCTGACGACGCGGAACAACGGTGTGTCGCCGCGCGCCAAAGAGATTGCCAAGGGCTCGTTCGACCGTTCCGATATCGTGCTTGGTTCCGAGAACGAAGCCATCCTCAAGCGAGCTGCGGGCCCGCAGCTCGCGCCAGTCTACGGTACGGAGTTCCGGTCGACGCCGGTGTTCTTCATCCAGGACGACCACGACTACTTCGACAACGACGACGCCTACGACGAGATCGTCACGTTCCCGCCCGATGGCTTCATGACCGCGATGGCGCGCGCGACGCAGTCGATGTACTACCCGGAGTTCCTGCCCGATGCCATGCGGCCGCGTGGGCTGGCCGGTTCATCCGTCGGCGCCGGCGCGCTGCCGGTGTCGGAAAGTTTCGGCACGCTGCGCTACGGCCGCCTCGCGGAGGTGCTGCTCTACACCGTGCGGCGCACGATGACCATGGCCGGGCCGAGCGCGGTGTTTCTCGATCGAGAGATCGAGGGCTGGCTGACGCGGCGGATGGCCGCCACCGACGTAACGCACGTCGTCAATGCGCCGTCGAACCCGCCAGGCTGGTCGGCCGGCAAATGGGGCGAGTGGTATCCGGATGTTCTGAGCGCCGACGGTAAGCTCACGACACAGGTGGCCAAGCCCTACTGGCAGTCGGGCTGGCTCACGCAGCACGATCGGCTGATGGCCGCGATGTCTGGCATGCGCGGGCGCATTCCGCTATCGATGAGCGGCGACCTGCACGCGATCGCCATCGCCCGCATCCTGCGCGCGGGCACGCTCGACCTGTCGGCCAACCCGGTTGTGAGCGTGCTGACCGGCCCGGTGGGGACGCACGCCGGCGGCTGGCCTTCCAGCATCCGTAAGGTCGGCGCGACGCCGCCCCTGCATCTCACGGTCGACGAACAGGTCAAGCCGATCGAACAGCACGGTTTCACGCTGGCCGACTTCACGCCCGACACGATCGTCTTGCGTTTCTTCAAGTGGGACGTGCGCACGCAGACTACGGAGGCACTCGACACGCTCGAGCCGTTCCACACGGCGGCGCTGAAGCGGCCCGGTTAGACGAGGCCGACCCCCGACTGTTCGATCGCGGTGCGCGGACCCTCGGAGGAACCGGTGACAGTCTCGACGCGGCCACCCGAGGCCCGAAAGCGGACGACGAGCGCGTCCACCTCCTGCCGGAGTGTGGCATCGGCCAGCCAGTGCGGCTCGACGACTCGCAGTACCGTCGCGCCGGCAAGATCCCGCTGCAGGCTGTCGAAGAGATCGCGCGCGCTCAGGGATGCCAGTCGCGGTTCCGGCTCGCCCAGCCAGTAGTCGTCGAGCGCCGTCACCGGCGCGCTGGGCCTCTGAGTGTCGAGGTACCGCAGGTAGAGGCTGGCACACGCCAGCTCGAACACGCGCGTGCCCGAGGTGGTCCTGAGCCGCAGCAGTTCGCGACGGTTCATCATGGGTCTCTAGGCGCGCCCGGCAAGTTCCTTGACGGTGCGCCGCACGAGGTTCCGCGTCAGCGGCACCTTGTAGGCGTTCTGCGACAGCGGACGGGCGCCCGCGATGGCCGCCTCACCGACCTCTCGCAGCACGGCGTCCGTGATCGTCTGGCCGGTCAGCACCTTCTCCACCGCCGGCAACCGCCACGGTATCGGGGCGACGCCACCAAGGACCACGCGCGCGCTGCGCACCACGTCCTGGTCCATCTCGAGCACGACCGCCGCGCTCACGACCGCATGCGTCCACGCCTGACGGTCCATCAGCTTCTTGTAGGTGCTGCGGACGCCCGGCTTCGCCGCTGGAATCTGCACGGCCATCAGCACCTCGTCACCTGCCAGCGCATTCTCTTTCGCGGCGTTCTGCCGCGGCGAGGTGAAGAACTCCGGCGCCGTGAGACTGCGGTCGCCGCCTGGTCCGCTGATGCGGAAGGTCGCGCCGAGCGCCATCAGGGCCGGCGCGGTATCTGACGGATGGACGATGTAGCTCGGCCCGCCGCCGAAGATGGCGTGGAACTCGTTCTCGCCCGCCACCGAGAAGCACCGGTTGCCGCCGGCCTTGTAGCAGGGGAAGCCGTTTCGGAAGTACCAGCACCACGGACGCTGGCAGACGTTGCCCGCCAGCGTGCCGACGTTGCGAATCTGCGGCGTGGCCACGGCTTCGGCCGCCTCTGCCAGCACCGTGTACTGGCCGCGCACGGTGTCGTTGCGACTGAGGGCAGCGAGCGTGATCAGCCCACCGATCGACAGTCCCGCCGCCGACTGGCCGACCTGGTCAGCGCCCTTGATCGACGTCAGGCGGATGATGACGTCCGGCGTCACGATCTGGTCCTTCACCAGTGCCAGCAGGTCGCTGCCGCCACCAGCAAACGACGCGCGGCGACCGTCGGCTGCCACCTGCTTGGCCAGCGTCGTCGCATGGCGCGCATCGCGGGCGTTCACGCTTGTCAGTGCCTTCATGCGCGGGCTCCAAGCGCGGTCATGAGGCGCGACCGCGTGATCGGCGTGTCTTTCATGCGCGTGCCGATGGCATTGAAGATGGCGTTGCCGACGCAGGCCGGCGCCAGAATGATGCCGGCCTCGCCGATGCTCTTGGCGCCGAAGGGCCCGTAGCCATCGTCGTTCTCGATGAAGGTCACCTCTACGTCGGGCGCATCGAGGTGGGTCGCGACCCTGGCACCGTAGTAACCGCACGTCAGCGGCTGGCCGGAGCGGCGGTCGTAGACCATGTCCTCGTGCAGCGCCATGCCGATGCCCTGAATGACCGCACCCTGAATCTGCCCCTTGGAGCTGAGCGGATTCATCAGGCGGCCCGAGTCGTGCACCGTCGTGTACTTCGTGACCCGCACATCGCCCAGTTCCGTGTCGACCTCGACCTCGCAGAAGTGGGCGCCAAACGACGCCCGCACCTTGCCATCGAGCCGCGGATTCGGCGAGGCCGAGGCGATATACGTCTGCTCACCAGACGGAAGACCCTTCTCCGCGATCTGCTTCTGCATATCGCGGACGGCGTCCACCACAGCGGAGCCAGTCATGATCGTGGTTCGGCTGCCCGACTCGCCGACCGAGTACGGACAGCGGTCGGTGTCGCCCGACACGACGGCCACCTTCGACAGCGGCACGTCGAGCGCCTCGGCGGCAATCAGCCCCATCGTGGTCTTGGCCCCTGCCCCGACGTCGGTCACGCCGACAAACAGCGTGTACTCGCCTTTCCCGTTCAGGCGAAGGACGGCGCTGCTCATGCCGAGGCCGGACCTGAACAGCATGTAGGTCATGCCCGCGCCGCGCTTGATCGGCCCGGAGTCGGCACCCGGGGTTCCCTTGCGGCGCGCCTTCCAGTTGAACAGCTCCGCGCCGGTGCGCACACACTCCTCGAGCGTGTAGTTGGTGTAGGGCACTTCGTCGCGCGCCATCCGCGACATGTTCTTCAGCGCGAACTCCACCGGATCAATCTGCAGCTGGTGCGCGACGTCGTCCATCATCGACTGCATGCCGAAGAATCCCTGCGGGTACTCGGGACCGCGGAAGTTCGCCGACACCGTACGGTTCGTGTACGCCGGGCTGATGGAGAGATCCGTGTTGGCGCACTGGTAGAGTTCGATGCCAGCCATCGTTCCAGAGTTCTTGCGGTAGGGCCCCATGCCACTCACGCCGCGCAACTGAATGCCCGTCAACGTGCCGTCAGCCGCGGTGCCTACCGTGTAGTTCTGCGTCGTCGGCCAGCGCCCGTGCACGCCGATGAAATCGTCCTTGCGGGTGTATTCGAGCTTCACGGGCACGCCGGCGTCTTTCGCCAGCATGGCGGTAATGAGGTCGGCGTCCTGGTTCTGGTTCTTGTTGCCGAAGTTGCCGCCCATGAACTCGACGACCACGCGCACCTTGTCTTCAGGGATGCCGAGGTCGCGCGCCATGTCGTGCCGGCAGTTGGCGATGCCGCCGGTCGGCGTGTAGACCGTGAGCTTGTCGCCGTCCCAGTGCGCCACGCAGGCGCGTGGCTCCATCTGCGCGTTGTGCACGAACGCCGTCGTGTAGCGGCCCTCGAAGACCCGCGCCGACGTCTTCAGCGCCTCGGCGACATTGCCGCGCCGCGCGCTGATCGGTTGTGTCTCGTTCCGGTTGTTCGGCGACAGGTTCCCTTCCGGCCAGATCTTCGGCGCATCCGGCTTCAGCGCGTCGTTCATGTCGATCACAAACGGCAGCACCTCGTACTGCACCGCGATGAGCGCCAGCGCTGCTTCCGCCACGTGGCGATTGACCGCGGCCACGGCGGCCACCGGTTCGCCGACAAACCGCACGGGGTTGTTGAAGGCGTAGCGGCGCTGCGTCGTGATCTTCTTCACCTCGTCGTTGTACTGCTGACCGCCGGCAATCGAGCCGGCGCCCCACACCACGCGGCAGTTCTCGTGCGTGAGGATGCTCGTCACGCCCGGCAGTGCTCTTGCGTTCGAGACATCGATCGACGTGATGCGCGCGTGCGGGTGCGGACTGCGCAAGATGCGCGCAAACAGCATGTTGGGCAGCACGACGTCGCGCGTGTAGCGGGCCTTGCCCGTGACGCGGTCGACGGCATCGATGCGCGGCGTGGGGTGGCCGACCGTCTTCAGCGCGGCCAGCCCCGGACGGGTGTCGATCTGCTCGCTCATGCCGCACCTCCGGTCCGCTGCAAGTCCACGGGCGAGATGCGGCCTTCGCCTACCGCCACGACGGCTTCGACATAGCGGTTGTAGTTCGAGCAGCGACAGAGGTTGCCGACGAGCGCGGCCTTGACGTCGTGCGGCGTGGGATGGGGATTGGAATCGAGCAGCGCCACGGCGCTCATCAACTGCCCGGAGGTGCAGAACCCGCACTGCGGCGCGTCGTGGCCGATGAACGCCCGCTGCAACGGGTGCAGCTGCCCCTTGCGCACCAGCCCTTCTACCGTCGTCACGCTGCGGCCATCGGCCCACACCGCAAGCGAGCTGCATGCGTAGACTGGCTTGCCATCGAGGATGACTGTGCAGGCGCCGCATTCGCCGCGCTCGCAGCCCAGCTTCGTGCCGGTCAGCTTCAGCTCGTCGCGGAGCAGGTCGGCCAGCGTCCAGCGGTCTTCGACCTCCACCCGCTGCACCGTGCCGTTCACCGTCACGCTGATGGCCGTCTTCGGCACGGCGCTCGGCTGGCCGGCGGAAGGCTGAGCGGCCACGGCCGGGGCGGTCGCAGCAATCACCAGTGCCGCACTGGTCCCCTCGAGAAAGGCGCGTCGACTGATGTCGGTCGTATCGCG
>JANMDX010000154.1:0-2500 GCA_031376505.1 Acidobacteriota bacterium | reverse complement strand
GTCACGTGGAGGGCCCGATGACAGCGACCGCGATCTTCGTGGGCATCGACATCGCGAAGGCGGACTTCGTGGTGGCGTGCTGCCCGGACGGCCCTTCCTGGACGGCGACGAATGACCTGGAGGGGATGACGGTCACCGTCGCTCGCCTCCGTGCGCTGGCTCCCGCGCTCATCGTCCTCGAAGCCACCGGCGGCTATGAAACCGCCCTCGTCACCGCGGTGGCGGCGGCCTCACTTCCGGTCGTTGTGGCGAATCCGCGCCAGGTCCGCGACTGTGCCAAGGCCATCGGCCAACTCGCCAACACCGACCGCCTGGATGCGCAGCTCCTGGCGCTCTTTGCGGAGCGGGTGCATCCCACACCGCGCCCGTTGCCGGATGCGGTCCTCCAGCACCTCGATGCGCTCATGACGCGCCGGCGGCAGTGGCTCGACATGCTCACGGCCGAGCGCCATCGGCTCGAGCATTCGGCCGCACACATCCGCCGAGAGATCATCCGCCATATCCGCTGACGTGAGCGCCGCATCGGCGCCGCCGACCACGACCTCGACGACACCATCCAGAAGAGTCCAGTCTGGCAGGCAAAGGAGAATCTGCTCCGCACGGTGCCAGGCATTGGTCCCGTCGTGAGTCGCACGCTCCTCGCAGATCTCCCGGAGCTGGGGCGGCTCAATCGCACGCAGATCGCGGCGCTGGTCGGCGTGGCCCCGCTCGCCCGTGACAGCGGGACCCTCTGGGGCCAGCGGCGCGTCTGGGGCGGCCGCGCGCCCGTGCGCGCCGTCCTGTACATGGGCGCGCTCGTCGCGGCTCGCCGCAACGTGGTCATTCGAGCGTTCTATCTTCGGCTCATCGCGGCGGGCAAACCCAAGAAGGTGGCGCTCGTGGCCTGCATGCGCAAGCTGCTGACGATCCTGAATGCGATGACGCGGACGCACACCACGTGGCAACACGTCCGTCAGCTCGAGACCGCTTGACTTTGAAGACAGTTGCGATCGTCCAGCACTGACGTCAACTCCGTGCTGGCGCTGACGACATCGACCCACGCGCGCGACGCCAACTGGACCACGTCGCCGCGAATGTCCGCCACACGCGACACCGCAGCGGGATCGACGACGCGGAAGACCACGACGCCGCGGCACGTGACAGACGTGCCGTCTTGTGCCGGCACTACCGGCACCATCGACGCGAGCAAGGCGTGTCGCCGGGTGACCACAACCCGAACTACGTCAAGTGCGGGACCAGTGGATGTTCGCGGAAGAAGGCCCACATCAGGGCCGACGCGTGTATAGTGCGAGTCCTTGATCCGACAAACCACTCTGGCAACGGACCGCCCCCGGGCCATGGGTTAGTCGAGGGGCGCGTGCCCCGGCCTGGGCCACCTCAACCGTGAACGGAGTGGTGCGTCAACGAAGACGAGTAAAGGGGTGATCGCATGGATCCCAAACGGTTCGTGACGGGAACGGTCGTCGGCGCAGTCGTGCTCTACATCGTCGGGTACGCGATCTTCACGGTGGCGGTGGCGTCCTTCTACGCGGCCAACGCCGGTTCGGCCACGGGCGTCGAGAAGCCCGAGCTCTACTGGGCGACCATGCTGGCGAGTCTCAGCTACGCAGCGCTCATCGTCTACGCCATGGGCAATCGCGGCGCCGT
The DNA here is from genome assembly GCA_031376505.1 of Acidobacteriota bacterium. Classification (GTDB taxonomy): domain Bacteria; phylum Acidobacteriota; class Vicinamibacteria; order Vicinamibacterales; family UBA2999; genus CADEFD01. Next base: position 853 of record JANMDX010000154.1, on the reverse strand, counting down.
CGACCTCGGCACGGGTGCCAAGGTCGGCGCCATCGTCGGCTTCCTCCTCTGGTGCACGGCGGACTTCGTGTTCTACGGCACGACCAACGTCGCCAACCTGACGCGGACGGTCGTCGATCCGCTGCTCGAGATCGTCCACGGCGGCATCGCCGGGGCCGCGATTGCGTCGGTCCTGAGCAGAGCGAGTTCACGCGGCTGAGGCCCAGCGGTGACTCGGGTGCCGGCCACCGTGTCGACCCGATCGCCTTCCAGCGGTCGCCGTCCAGGGCGCGCCGTCTACCTCAGGCCCTCTGCCACGGTGAGGAAGCGGTCGATGTCGTCGGCCGTATTGAAGAGCGCGGGCGACAGTAACCCCCGCCAGACCGCACGCGTATCTCAAGGGCGGCTCCCATTCGTGGGTGCCGCCCTTTTCCTTGGTGCCTCCTTGTTTCCCGCGGTGGCACCGGATGTCCGGACGGGCCACGACATCTCGGGCGGCCGCCCCGGCCGGGGCCTTGAATAGTCATCAAATCCCTATAAAAGGGGCTTGTGGTGAGGGGATCCCAGCCCCATAATCGCTTGTTGAATAAATAGTGCAAAGTCATGGGTCGGGCGTCGGCGGTTCCTCCCCGGGTCGCCGCCCGAGTCCGCAGGCTCCGGGGATGACTTAATCGACATTATTACGGCAGGCGTCCGTGGCGGCGCGCCGAATTCTGGAGTGGACATGAAGCGAGTAATCCTGGCGGTGGCAGTGGTGGTTCTGGCCGCCCAGCACGGCACCCGGGTCGGCGCGCAGGGGACACCGCTCCCCGACGCGCTGCAGTTCTTCAAGAGCCACTTCGTGACCGGCGACTACGTCGTCGGCGGTGTGGGC
>JANMDX010000044.1:0-2183 GCA_031376505.1 Acidobacteriota bacterium | reverse complement strand
CGTGTCGCCGCGCGAGTTCCACGCCGCCTGCCGCGCCGAGCAGTTTCGCCGCGCCCTGCGCGCGGGGAGCGACGTCACGCGTGCCACCTACGAGGCGGGCTACGGCTCGCCCAGCCGGGTGTCGGCGCAAAAGCCGACCGGCAGTGGTCTGACCCCGGCCGCCTACCGCCGCGGCGCGGCTGGAGAGACGATCCGCTACCAACTGATGGCCTGCACGCTCGGCCGGCTGCTCGTGGCGGCGACGCCCAAGGGCGTCTGCGCCGTGAAACTGGGGTCGGCGGATCCCGCGCTCGTGGCCGAGCTGAGGCGGGAGTTTCCGGCCGCCCAGGTGCTGGCCGGCGCGTTGCCCACGGCGTGGGTGGCGTCGGTGGCACGGGCGGTGGACCGCCGGTCGCCACAGCCGAGCGATGTGCCCCTCGACGTGCAGGGCACGGCGTTCCAGTGGACCGTCTGGAAGGCCCTTCGCGCCATTCCGGTGGGCCAGACCCGGACCTATGCCGCGTTAGCCAAGGAAATCGGCCGGCCCACGGCTGCCAGGGCGGTGGCTAGGGCATGCGCCACAAATCCAGTCGCCGTGGTGGTGCCGTGCCACCGTGTGATCCCGGCGACCGGCGGCATCGGCGGCTACCGCTGGGGCGCCGTCCGAAAGCAGGCGTTGCTCCGCCTCGAGGCCACGGCGAGCGGATCGGCGCCGAACCGACGTTGATCCGCTACAATTCGCCCTCGTGGAACGCCGGTCTCGCGACGTCGCGGCCTTGCTCGAGGCATTTGTGTCGAGCCACTCTGGTCTTCGTCTCGGCACGTACTTTGGCGAGCCGGCCGTGTTTGCCGGCCGCCGCGTCGCGATTCGCGGTGAGGGCGCCGACGTGGCTCTGCGGGTCGCGCCCGCGGGTCGTGCTCGCGCGATGATGCTGTGTCCAGCCCGGGTGCGCCGCTGGCACCGCGGCTGGTTGTATCTGTCGATGCGGGCGGACCGCTCCGCTGGCGTCGTGGCGTCGCTCTTCGAGCACGCCGTTCACCACGTGGCCACCACATGAGCCGCATTCGTTACGGGGTCTCGCCGTGGACCCTTACGGCCAGTCCAAAGGCCCGTACGTTTCCCACGGCCGTCGATGTGGGCACTGCCGATGCCGTCGTGGTCGGCGCGGGCCTGACCGGCCTACTCACTGCGGTGGCGCTCAAGGCCGCTGGACAAGACGTGGTGCTGCTCGAGGCCGGCCGCGTCGGCGCCCAGTGCAGTACCGGCGCGTCCGGCATGACAGGGCTGCTCCTGGCGATGGACTACCGCGTGCTCGAGGCGGCCCACGGCCGTCGCATCGCGCGCACGCTGGTCAGCACGGTAGCCGAGGCCGGCTCGGGTCTGGCCGCTGCGCTCAAGAAGGCGAAAATCCCGGGCGCCGTGGCCGGGCGCGACCTGCTATCGGCCGTCGATAGTGGCGCGCGTGGCTGGGACCGCGAGGTGGCCGCGCGCGAGGCCGCCGGTCTGGTCGCCGCAGCGCTCACCGGCGCCCCTTTGGCTAAGGCCACTCGCGCCGATGTGTCGGCGGCCGTGCGCCTGCGCGGCGCCGGTCTGGTCGAGCCCGCGCGGATCGTGGCGGGAGCCGCTGCGCGCTTGAGTCCGGCGCGCGTGAAGGTCTACGAGCGCAGCTGCGTCACGAAGATCACATTTTCCCGTGTGGACGCGACGGTGCACGTCGGCACGCGCGCCGTAGTGACCCCGCGCGTCATCATTTGCACCGACGCGCCAGGAGCGCTCGCGCCGACGCTCGACCGCCATGTGCGCGCCTACGAACGATTCCATGTGCTCACCGCAGTGATGCCTGCGCCAATGCGCAAGGCGCTTGGTGCCGACCTGGGCAGTACCATCCTGGTGGATCGCTCGGCCGACCTCGCGGTCACGGCCACGCCCGACGGCCGGCTCTTGCTGAGCGGTGCCGACTCATCCCTCCTGACCGAGAAACAGCGCCCTGCCGCCCTGGTGCAGCGCACCGGGCAGCTCATGTACGAGTGCCTGAAGCGCTATCCCGCCATGGCCGGACTGCCGCCGGAGTTTGGCTGGTCGTCGCCCCTGGTGGCCGCTCCCGACCGTTTTCCTCTGGTCGGTCCGCATCGCCAGTACCCGCACCAGCTTTTTTCGTTTGGCACCGATGCCGACCCGTCGCTGGCCTGGATGGCCAGCCGGA
>JANMDX010000041.1:0-7298 GCA_031376505.1 Acidobacteriota bacterium | reverse complement strand
CGAGCGCGCATGACGTCTCGGCCTTCGATTGCGCCGTGCCCGAGCTGAACGACTGGCTCACGCGCCGGGCGCTGCAGAACGAAGCCGCGCGCGCTTCGAGGACATTCGTGGTCACCGGTGATGGCCGAGTGGTGGGTTACTCCGCACTGGCCACCGGCGCGGTCGCGCACGCGATGGCCACGGGCAGGGTCCGGCGCAACATGCCGGAGCCGATTCCGGTCATGGTGATTGCCCGGCTGGCCGTCGACCACGCATATCAGGGGACGGGCCTCGGTTCGGCCCTGCTCCGGGACGCGCTGCTGCGCACACTCGCGGTAGCCGAGGCTGTGGGCATCCGCGCGGTGCTGCTGCATGCCATGTCGGACGAGGCGAAACGCTTCTACATCCACCACGGTTTCGCGGAATCTCCCGTGGACCCGATGACGATGACGGTCCTCCTCGCCGATATCGAAAAGGCCGTTCGCCCGTAAGCTGCGTCCGTTACCGATGACGACGTCGGTCGTGCCCGCGCCGGTGCGCCAGCAGATCGACTAGTGGGCGTCGCGGTGGTTGCCGTCGACCCGAAGACGATTTCACCGTCCGGCATACGCGCATGACACTCGTCGGGTTCAGCGGGTTCGACCTGGCCTACTTTCGACACACCGAGAAGTGGTTCACCGTGCACCGCGCGCTCACGGCCGCGGAGTGCTCTCGCTAAATCGAGGCGAACGAAGTGTTCTGGCCGACGATGTAGAACCCTTGGACCGCCGGGACACGGCTGACGAGGCCGGCCGGTGGGCGGCGTCCACGGTGAGTTCGAGAATTGGCTCGAAATAGACGATTGGCTGGGTGTCTGGGACGAACTTCGCAACTGGATGGTCACCGCGGCGTAACCCGGTCCCACCCTCAGGCCCGAACGAGCTGCGGGAGGTGGTCGAAGTGCTTGTCTCGTGCGTGGAGGACGAGGTTGTGTTGAAGCACGAGCGCCGCCAACCACATATCGTTTGTGGGAATTGGCGTGCCCTGTCGCCGTAGTTGCCGGAAGACCGACGCGTAGTGGTGGGTCGTCTGGTCGTCCGCGAAGAGCACGTGAACGCCCGCCTTCAAGAGCAACTGCCGAAGGATACGTTCGTTCTCCGCCTGCCGGCGCCCGTGCGTGAAGCCGGCCCGCAGTTCGCCGAGCACGACGAACGAGAGCATGACCGCTTCGGCCTCTTCAACGAGCGCCACGGTCTCCTCGACACCCTTACAGAGATCGACGTACCGGTTGGTGTCGAGGGCCACTCTCATCGCCAGAGGTCCGCGTCGACTCGATCCTGATCGGCGAGGGCATCATCGACCGCCTTCTCGTTCTTCCACGTGCCTACGATGTCGCCGAGATCCCGGCGCTTCATCGGACTCCCCGCCACACCTGAACTCTCCGTCAACGCATCGATTGCCGCTTCGTTCAGGCTCTTTCCGGTCGCCCGGGCGCGTTGTCTCAGGGCGGCGTCGACCGCAGTCGGAATTCCTCGGATGGTGTACTGCATGCACTAAATATAGGCGATGCATGCACGACGTGCAAGCACGCAGGGCAGGCGCCGGGGACAAGTGATGCAACGGTCTACCGCGGGCTCACTGCGGCGGAGTGCTTCGGCGAGATCGAGACCAACGAGGTGTTCTGGCCCACGAGGCGGAGCCCGCCCCGCGGGCAGTGTACCGGCGCGAGTTCTAGAATCGACCGCTTTGAGGCGATTGGCTGGGAGGCAGGGATTCGAACCCCGATAAGCAGAGTCAGAGGCCGCCGGGAAGGCTCAGACGCTCGCGGAAGATCTAGTGTCTTCAGTGACTTACGCGGACGACCTTAGGGTGGACAAAGTTTCAAAGGGGTGTTTTCGGGGACAAAGTTTCAAGATTCTTTCAAGATCAATTGAGCTCCCATTTCGCCTGTACTTGAAATGGTCGCAGCTTCCCACATAGCCAACGTAAGCGGAGAGGCCACCGCAAAGGCGTCGATCGCCCAGCGCATGAACCACCACACCCCCCGGTTGCCAGCACGCCGGCAAACAGTGCCACCCAGGGATCACGGCACGACGACGATGATGTCGGCCGAAGGCGCACCAGAGCCCGCGCTCGTCACCGCCCGAACGCGTACGGTGTAGGCGCCGGACGGGACTCCCGGCAGGACGACCGACGAGGCCGGGCCCAGACGCAGCGCGCCGAGATTCGCCAGACCTGGGGCCGTGCCCGCCTCCACCAGGTAGCCGGTGATCGGCGCGGCCGGCCCGGTCCACGACAACGACACAGTCTGCCCGGTGATAGTCGCTGCGAGATTCGTTGGCGCCGCCGGCAGCGGGTCCGGAGCACCCATCGTGAAGAAGACCTCGCCCGAGGGGCCGCTCGTGCCGCAGGCGTTTGTCGCCAACGCACGCACGAAGAACGTCCCGCCGGACACCGGGCCCGACACCGAGGTTTGGGACCCTGGAATTGACAACGTCGCCACGTTGCTGGCGCCAGCGGTGCTTCCGGCCACCAGCGTGTAGGTCGTCACCGCGGCGGAGGGAGCGGTCCAGGTGAGCGTAAGGGCAGCGCCGTTGATGCCGGCGGTCAGGGCGGTGGGCGGCAGGGGCGGCGCCACGCAGCCGGCCACGATCTCGTTCGACGTTTCCGTGCTGCCCTGCGCTCGCACCCGAATGAACAGGGGGCCAGCCGGCATGGCGAGCGCCACGCCAGTGGCTCCGCCAACGGGTAGCGCTGCCGCCGTCTGGCCTCGCGCGAAGCCCCCTTCGATCACATATCCGCTGGGAGGCGCCGTGGCCATAGGATCCCAGCTGAAGACCGTCGTCGCGCCAACTACCTGCGTTCGTAACGCGTTCGGGACCGTTGGGCCCGACAGCGGGTAGCCGGTCACGCGGTATGGTGTCGGGTCACCTGCGGCCAGCCCGCGGACAATCAGCAGGTCTCCCGCCACGACCGTGCCGAGAGCCCCGCGCAGGTAGTTGAAGGACCCGATGAAGTCGAAGAAGACCGGGGCGCCGAAGAGGGGCCACGCAGGCCGCCACGACGTCAGGCTGCCAGGCTGAGCGAGCTCGGCGAGTTCCACCGCCTCGACCCCGTTCACGATGATGCGACCACCACTCACGATGGCGTGCCCGTCGGCAATGGTGACGCCGTTGATGTAGCCCTGAACCTGAGGGCCCACCGTCACCCCGGTGCGGCGGTCCAGCGCGACGACCGCTTCGGCGACGTCCCGTTGGTTGATGTAGTTAATCTCTGGCCGTGGTCCCGCCAGGTAGACCGTGTCGCCGTCCACCGCGAGCCGTCCGGTTACCGGTCGAACCTCCAAGGGGTTGGCAGAGTAGGAGATCGCTGGGGTGCGCCACCATTCACCAAATGCCCCTGAGAGCAGGTCGAGCTCGCCCACCGCAGCACCACCGCCAGGTCCGGACCCGGTATCGCGGGCCGCGACGATCCGTCCGCGATCCACCATCGCGTTAACGATTGACGGCGGTTGCCACCCGGGATCGGCTACGCCTGAGATCCCATCGAGACGGCGCAGTATCCACGCGTTGCCCGGGAATGGCCCGGAATTCGTGAACTGCGCGGCATAAATGTCTGGTCCGAACGCGAACGCGAGCCGGGCGGGGGCGGAAGGAGCCCAGGGCAGCACACTGCCGGTCACCGTATCCACCGCGGCCATTCCAGCACGCGCCACGCCGTTCACGGACGTGAACGTCCCGGACACGTACAGCGTTGAGCCGCGTGCCGCCAAGCCATCCACGGTTGTGGCGACTGCGCCACCAGGAAGAATGCCGCTGATTGTTGGCGAAGCCACCAAGGCGCCCGTCACGGCGTCAAAGGCGGCAAGCCCCAGCCGACTCACGGTCCCCGTGCGCGAAATCTGCTGAGTGGCCACGACCACGTTCCCGGCTGACGAGAGCAGGAGCGCGCGGATGTTCAGACCGATCGTGAGTTGTGGCGTCCACGGGGTGGCCGCACCAGCCTGATTGACGCGCGCATAGCTGGAACTGCAGCCGGTCGGCGGCGTGGTGCACGTCACACCGCCGACGAACACGTCCCCGGTGGGCGACACGCCAAAGACCGCAGCTTGCGAGAACGGCAAATTCGGGTTCCACGCGGTGGCCTGTCCCGTCGTGACGTCGATCGCGCCAAGCCCGGTACGAGGTTGCCCCACCAGTGCGGTGAAGGATCCACCCACCACCACTTCGTTGCCCGAAGCCACGATCGAGGTGATACCCGTCGTGTTCACCGCTCCCCAGATGGGATCGATGGCGCCGGTCGCGGCGTCGAGCGCGTAGAGACGATCGACCGTCACAAGGACGCGGCCCGCCGACACGGCGATCAACCCGCCGGGCAGGAGGCCGGTCGGGCCCACGACTGGGGATGTCCAGAGCGTGGCGCCCGTCGTGCCGTCGATGGCCGCAATCCGCCGGCCGAGGTTCGAGTTGCCGATGAACAGGACGTAGAGCACGCCGTTTGCGCCGACGGCAGCGGGCACGGACGGTTCCCGGCCTTGCACCGGCGGCAGGTCCGCGACCCACGGCGTCAGCGCCCCGGTGGCGGGATCCAACGCCAGCAGCGAGTGGTAGACGCCGTTCACCGTGAAGAAGCCCGTGACCACCACCGACGCGCCCACACGAACGATGCCCGAGAGTGAGCCGGAGACCTGCGGCGCGCCGAACGCAGGGTCGACGCTTCCGTCGGCGAGGACGTGAGCCAACTGGAACCGTCCGGTCGACGACGTGCCGCCACTGCTGCGGCCAATGTTGGTGAACTGGCCGGACAAGAAGTATCCGCCCGCGCCGTCGGGTGCCACCACCGAGATGTCGCCGTTCACGATCGGCAGACCAGGCAGTGGCGCGCCAGTCGACGGCGATAGCTGGAAGAAGGTGCCGAGCGCTCCGGACACCGGTGAGACCGAGCGGAACGAACCGCCCGCATACAACACGTCTCCCACCCGTACCGTGGCGCCGACCTCGCCGTCGAACAGCCAGTCGAGGCGCGACGTCGTAGCGGGCTCGGCGAGCAGCCGCCCCTGGAAGGTTGCAAACCCGATCAGCAACGCGGCAGTAGCCGCAGTCACCTGAGCCACGCGCATCGTCTTCTCCCCCAGGCGCAACCCGCTGCGCCACTCGCTATCGGTGCTTCGAATCTGTCGAGGGGCCGCGGGCAATTTCGAGTGGTCGAGCATCATCGTCTCTCCGGTCGGGGCCAGGGTTGGCGACACCGACTCTCGTCGGTCCGCCGCCGGCACGGCTCCGCGCAGCAAGGTCGCTAGGCTAGCGCAAGGTTGGTGCGGCGTGACCAAAAAACTCATGCGAGCCAAAACGGGCAAGCACGGTGCGCCACCGCCGGCGGGTAGTGGTCAGTCAGCAAGTCCCTTCGGGTCGGGTGCGCTCCGGTCGACCGTGGGGCCGATCGCCACCGGCGACATCGCCCGGGTCTCGCGTTCGATCATTCGCTGCGCGATGCCGAGGCGCTCGAGGCGCGTGCCGACCAGGTCGGCCAGACGGTTGGGCAGGCCGCGCACATCGCGTGCGGGCACGACCAGAGAGAGCAGGGACGTCGAGCTCACCAACAGCAAGAGTGGACGCCGATCCACGACCACTCGGTTGAGGTACCAGTCACCCAGGGCGGTGTCTGAGCGCGCTGCAGCCACCGGCGAGGCGGGCAGGGTTGCCAGGACTATCCGCGTGGCTCGCAGCACTACCATGTGCAACAGCTCGGCGACCCGATTCCGATCGATGTCAAGGCTGCGACTTGGCGAAGTGGCGCGCCAGCAGCTCGGGCGCCAGACGCTCGCCAGCCTCCGTCAGCACAATCGACTTGGCCTTGCCCACCGGGTCTGCAATCCACCCTCGCTGGAACAGCAGGCCGAGGACGTCCCAGTCCAGGCTCTTCCACGCGCGCGGTGCGTGTCCGCTGCGGAAAGTGGTCAGCGACAGGATGGCCAAGGCTGCCTCTGCGAGTTTGTCACGGTCGAGTATCGTCTGGAAGCGCCATTACGCCTCCGAGGGCTTGTGACGGAAGGTGACGCTCGTTGAATCCGGCAGCAGTCAGTGTTGCAGTTCAGACTTGAACTCAGGCTGCGAGTTGTGCTGGACGACGTAGGAGACAACCAAGGAAGCCGACTATCAGGATCAGGCATGCTGCCGCTGGCAAGGCGATGTCGACTCGAAGACCGCCAAGCCGCGCGAGCGCGCCCACGACGACTGCAATCATCACGGCCCCAAGGGCAAGAACTGCCGCTGAGGTCTTGAACCACGACGAGCGTGCGAGTAACCCACCAACGAGTGCTGAGGCCAAGCACAGCCCTAGCACGACCGCGTGGACGACGAGCTTCCAAGGTTCGTTGAGACACTCGATCGCAAGGCCGCCGCTCCGATATTGATGCACGCGCCCACCGATACAACGCCCTGAATCGAAGTACGCGCGACTGCGGACGCCACCGCCGCCGGCCGGATCGCTGTCGTAGGAAAATCGCTCAATGGGGCCGTTGGGGGAAGCGAGCACCCCTCCGCCACCCAGGAGTCGAGCCCGTGCCCACCGACGGCGAACCAAAACGGCGCGCCCGCTGCGGCCGCTCGCTGCCCACAGGCAAGGGCGCCTTCGATCTGCGCGGCGGTGGGGAGAGGGCTGTCGCCCGGAATGCGGAAGAAGTTGCCGCACGACTCGGCGCTAGTCCCCGTGCGTTGATGAACACGGGCGGCAAGATCATCCAGCGCCAGCTCGTATGCCTGCTGTATGGGCTGTGCCGCCGCAACGGCGACCGACACGCCAACGATCAGTAAGGTGATCGCGATTCGGATCACGATGACCAGCATTGAATCAGCCTAGACAGTATGGCTGTCGGGGCAGACAGAACAGAGACCTGCCTCACGTAGTAGATCGTGGATTGCGCGACGCCGAGCCGGTGCCGCGCAGAGCCACATACGACGGAGGCAGGCCATGGCGAAACGTAGCATGTTCGTGGGGATGGATGTCCACAAAGACTCGATCGACATCTCGCTGGCCGAGGAGGGGCGGGACGGGGAGGTCCGCCATTACGGCGGAATCCCGGGCGATCTCGAGGCGCTGGCGAAGGTACTGAAGGCCCTGCGGGCTCCAACGCGGCGCCTGCGCTTCGTGTACGAGGCGGGGCCGTGCGGCTTCGGCATCTATCGCTACCTGACGAACCAGGGTGAGGAGTGCGTGGTCGTCAATCCCTCGAGCATGCCGAAGCGCAGCGGCGATCGCATCAAGACCGATCGGCGCGATGGCGACGCCCTTGCGCGGTTGCATCGCGCCGGCGAGTTGACGGCCATCTACATCCCCACCGC
>JANMDX010000035.1:0-6780 GCA_031376505.1 Acidobacteriota bacterium | reverse complement strand
CCCCACGTCAAGAGCGCAGATCTTCTCCGTCCAGTCGTCGAGTCAAGAAGACGCGCGACCGTAAGAAGTAACTCCGAACGACCGCGTTCTCCGTCGGTGCCGTCTTCGTTTCCAGCGCAGGCTGTCATCCCCATGACGGGGCGGTCCCAACACCTATTGAGGCTCACGCTTCGCGTGGCGAAGCGCGCGGGTCGCGAGACCCGCGCGGCCTAGAAACTCATCCGGGCCCTCGTACCGGCCTCCTCATGACGAGCGACGTCGCCGAGGCGCGTCCGTTGTCACCAGGCTCGGGGGAGGGGCAGCGCCTCCGTGAACGCGTGGGCATGGCAGGAAGAGAGCGGGGTCCCATCAAACGCGCTCGTTGCCGGACGTATGGCTCCTGATCGGCGGCTCGTCGCGTTGTCGACGCACGCGTGCTGAGCGATCTTCGGCGAGCTCGGTCCCGTGGCTCGAGTTAGACGTCTGGCTCACCCGCTCCCTTCCCGCTACGCCGCGAGGAACTTCTCCATCGAGAAGACGGTGCCTCGCGCGAGCATGTAGTACACGGCGCGCCCGATCTTGTGCGCCAGAATCGAGAGGGCCTTGCCCTTGCCGTGCTTCTTCATCATCACGGCGAGCACCTTCTTGCCGTCCTTCGTGTGGCGCAGGAAGAGCACGGCCGCTTCGGAGAAGGCCCATTTCAGATGCACATTCCCCATCTTGGCCCCGCTCGTGCCCAGGGTGCGGCCGCCCGATTGCTTCTGGCACTTGACGAGCCGCGCGTAGGACGCGAATTCCTGGACCCGATCGAACCGATGAATGTCGTGAATCTCGTAGAGGATCGTCAAGGCCAGGACCTTCCCGATGCCCGGGACGGAGCGGAGCCGGTGAAAGGCGTCGCCGTCGTGGCGCTTGGCTTCGCGCACGATCGTCAGCTCGAGATCGTTCACGAGCGCATCGTACTGGTCGATCAGCGTCACGTCCACCTCGATACTCTTGCGCACGATCGGATCGGGGAAGTGCGCGACGACACCGTCGCGATTCCCCGGAAACGCCAGGCGCCGACCAAACTCGGGGAGCTGGTATTGGGCGCGGGTATTCTGAATGTGCGCCAGTAATTGGCCGCGCTTCCGGACCAGGTGCAGGCGTCGGCGGAGCAGGTCCCGCGTCGATCGCATCGCCGCGGGATACACATAGGCTTGCGGCAGCAAGCCGCCGCGCAGTAGCCCGGCGATCTTCTGCGAGTCGATCTTGTCGTTCTTGGCCTTGCCCCCGTGGATCGCCTTCATCGCCAGCGCGTGTCCGAGCACAAAGGTGATGCCTTCCGCGGCGCAGACATCGGCGAGCCAATACCACGTGAACATGCACTCGGCCGCCACCACCAGGTCATCGCGGTAGGGTGCGACGACCTCGAGCAATGCCTCCGGCGTCGACGGCACATTCCGGTGCACGCGCACCTGGCCCGTGTGGTCGAGGATGCAGACGTACATGGTCTTCACATGCAAATCAATCCCGCAGTAGAACTGGTGTTGTCGGTTGTAGAATCGCATCGGTCCTCCTCCTGCGCGAATGCGCACTTGCCCTGCGGTCAGCCTACTCTCGCGAGTGGGAGCAGGGGGAGGGCTGTATGAGGATCAAGCGATTGCAGCCGACGGCGGTTGAGCGCTGTGGCATCATGCGGGCAGCAACCGCCGCGGCTGAACCGCGGTCGTTGATATGGCTGTCTTCTGTCAACTGGGCAGAGTTCCCCCGCCTCATCGTTCATGAGTGCCGTTCTCAGCCCGCTCTTTCCGGGCGCTGGATTCTTCAGGTCCCTCTGGTCGGCGGCACCGCGTTCTAGCGACGGTTGACGCTGCTGATATCCGCGGGTTGGGTACCGCCCAGACTGTGGTTCGTCGCGGAGCTGCCTCGCCCTAGGCACGGACGTCTCGATAAAGCTGAGGTCCCTAACGACGTCGAGGATTCTCCACCTGGCCCGCGATGCCGCCGACCTGACGGACCTGATCGCCGCGTCGCTACGCGGCCAGGCGGCCAGGCCAAGCCACGTGCCCATGACGACAATGAACCACGCGAGCGCTACGCTGCGCAAGACTGCGCCTGACGACAAAAGCAGTTCCGAGCCCGCGACACTCATGATCAGCCACAGCGGCAGGGTGAGTAGATGGCAGGCCAATCCGCCCGTGAGCACCGATCTAGAAGGCAAGGATGTCGTCAATGGCGCAAGGCGGTTGTTCTGTATTCCATCGGGCCAACGCCTCGGCTTCAGCCGCGGCGGCCCTCATGATGCGCCTGGGCCGCCGTCGGCTGCAAGCCGTGGTTAGGCACCGAGCACTACATGTCGAAGAGGATCACGAATCGCACAAGGGCAAAGCCGAACGCGAATGCTGCCCCGCCCCAGAACGAGGCGGCAAGCGACTCGCGACCGTTGCGTCGTGCTTGCCACAAGCCGTAGGAGTGCATGAGCAGCCCATTGAGAAACGGCGAAACCACAAGACTGGCGCCAGGAATCGCCGGAGCCCCCAGGAGCCGCAGTGGTAGCAGCCAGGTTGCCAGGCCCCCCGCAACCGCCCCGAGAACCATCAGCCCAAGCAAGCCGTATAGAGGGTGCGGCCGCCCCCGGGCGTCTCTCTGAAACCTGTGCGAGAACAGCTCGAACAGGATCTCAAGGATGCCCTGCAGCAGGAACTCAATGAGGATGTCGATTGCAGTTCCCCGCGATGGTTTGCCGGCACTTCGAGTCCGCCTAGACAGTATGGCTGTCGGGGCAGAAAGAGCAGCGACCTGCCTCACGTAGTAGATCGTGGATTGCGCGCCGCCGAGAGGGTGATGCGCAGAGCCACATACGACGGAGGCAGGCAGGCCATGGCGAAACGTAGCATGTTCGTGGGGATGGATGTCCACAAGGAATCGATCGACGTCTCGCTCGCGGAGGAGGGGCGGGACGGCGAGGTCCGGCACTACGGCGGGATTCCGGGCGATCTCGAGGCATTGGCGAAGCTGCTCAAGACCCTGCGGTCGCCGACCCGGCGGTTGCGTTTCGTCTACGAGGCGGGCCCGTGCGGCTTCGGGATTCATCGCTACCTGACGGCGCTGGGCGAGGACTGCGTGGTCGTCAATCCGTCGAGCATGCCGAAGCGCAGCGGCGACCGGATCAAGACCGACCGCCGCGACGGCGACGCCCTCGCGCGGCTCCATCGCGCCGGCGAGCTCACGGCGATCTACATCCCGACCGACGCCGATGAAGCGATGCGCGACCTGGTGCGCGCGCGGGAAGACGCCGTCGGCCTGTCGACGCAAGCGAAGCATCGCCTGAAGGCGTTCCTGCTGCGCCAGGGCCGCCGCTATCCCGGCCGCGCCGGGTGGACGCAACCGTATCGGCGGTGGCTGGCCGATCTCAGCTTCCCGCTGGCGCCGCAACACATCGCGCTGCAGGAGTATCGCGACACGATCGACGAGTCCGAGCGGCGGGTCGAGCGCCTGACCGACCAATTGCGCCAGCACACGCCCACGTGGCGCTGGGCGCCGGTCGTGGACGCGGTGCAGGCGTTGCGTGGGATCTCGTTTGTGACCGCGGTTGGCCTCGTCGCCGAAATCGGCGACATCCGCCGCTTCGATCATCCGCGGCAACTCATGGCGTTTCTCGGCCTCGTGCCGTCGGAGTACTCGAGCGGACCCAGTGTCCGCCGCGGCGGCATTACGAAGGCGGGCAATCCGCATGCGCGCCGGTTGCTCGCCGAGGCGGCGTGGGCGTACCAAGGTGTCCCGCGGATCGGCCGACAGATGCTGTATCGGCAAGAAGCGTTGCCGAAGACGGTCTGCGACATCGCGTGGAAGGCGCAACTCCGTCTGATGTCCCGCTTCCGGACACTCGTGGCCCGCGGCAAGGCGAAACCGAAGGTCGCCACCGCCGTCGCCCGTGAACTCACCGGCTTCATCTGGGCGATCGCCCGGGAGGTGCCACCGCCTGGCCTGTGGCTGTGGTGGCAGCAGGGTCGGGCGCCGCTCTGGGCCTATCCACTGCGTTGGGCCTTGGCCTTGGCGTGCACGGTGTTTGTGCTGCCGGCCTTGGCCGTACCCTCAGTCCGGCGCTGGCTCACGCCACAGCCGCCACGCGTCGCGTCCGAGCTTCGAACAAGAATCGCGGGCTGACATCCGCGTGAAGCCGGGCAGCTTCGCCGACACCACGCCCGACGGAGGCCATCACCTGTGGCATCATCCGAGCGCCGAGGCGCCGCGGCTTACGCGGCTCTCGTTAGCATACGCAAATGGCAGACGTGCGAGTCGATTGGCGTCTTCAGGGTCAGGAGCGATACCTAAGCGGGGTGCCGCTGTTTAGGCGAGCATACCGCCAGAATGCTACCAACCCTGGATGGGACCACGACCACTGCGAGTTCTGCTCAGCCAAGTTCAGCCTCGACCCGAACGAGGAGGCGCTTCGCGAAGGCTACGCAACAGCGGATGACTACCGCTGGGTCTGCACCCAATGCTTCGGAGATTTCAAAGACCATTTCGGCTGGTCCGACACGAGCGATGCTTGACATCCACGTGAAGCCAGGACCGGCGACACACCCCGTTTAGATCGCCCAGAGGAACGTGCGTGAAGTGGTTCATCGGGTCGGTCGTCGCCTTGGCCAGCGGTGCGCTGATGGCCTTCCTCTTTCTTGCCGTCGAAGTCGGCCCTGCAGAACAGTCGCTCAGCGCGCGGTCGCTCGCCGGGGTCATCATTCTCGGCGTCTTCATGGGCGTCATCGTCGTGGCCGAGGAGTGGGGTGCAACGCCGGGGGCCGGCAAATTCGTGCGCGTGGCGGCGGGAGCGGCCGCGTGCGCAGCGAGCGCGTTTCTGTTTGAGCTCCCCTGGAGTGGCATGTGGTTGGCCGGGCTTGCCGGGGCCCTGCTTGGCTACCTGGGCATGAAGTGGGTAGAACACATCTAGCATTGCAGGCGATGTCTGAGTTCAAGCCTGAACTGCAACACTGACCGTCGTCCGGTGCTCTAACGGGGCACCACTGGCGCAAGATTGGTCTTCGGAGGCGACATGCCACTTCCAGACGACCTCGATCACGACAAACTCGCGGAGGCGGCCCTGGCGATTCTCGCGCTCACCGCGTTCAACAGCAGACACGAGTCGCGCGCGTGGAAGGGTCTGGACTGGGACGTCCTGGATCTCTTGTGCCAGCGGGGATGGATCGAAGACCCGGTGGGCAAAGCCAGGTCCGTGGTGCTGACCGCGGCTGGCGAGCGCCTTGCGCCTGACCTGCTGGCGCGCCACTTTGCGAAGGCTCGGCCATGAGTGCGACCGTTCGGTCGTCGTCAACCCGCCGCGCATGGTAGTGCTGCGAGCGACCCGCAAGCTGCTGGCGAGCCTGGCGGTCACCACGCCGCCGCCGGCGCAGTCAGACACGGCCCTGGGCGACTGGTATGTGAACCGCCTTGTCGTAGACCGGCGTCCGCTGCTCTTGCTCGTCAGCGTGTCGTCGCTCCTGCCGATCGTCGCGCCGGCGCGCGACGTGCGCCGACTGCCGGGCTACCTGCCGGGCCTTGTCGCGGCGCGGCTGACACGCCTCGGTATCGCGCCGCGCACGATCGCGCTCGAGACGCGCGCGATGTCGCCCGTGACAATCGGCACCACGGTGGACCGATCCGTCGTGGGCATCATGGTCGACTTCGCGAAGTGCCTGCCCTTCTACCTGGACCCGGGCCAGTGGGACGATCGCATGCTGCCAGTCGTCGAAGACAAGCTGGCCGAGACCCCCTGCTACGCCGGACGCTCATCGGCGCACACCGTGTTTCCGGTAGTGAAGGCGCCGGAGCTGCTACGCGCCAAGTGGGAGGTCAACTGATCTTGAAAGAATCTTGAAAGTTTGTCCCCGAAAACACCCACTTGAAACTTTGTCCACCCGAAGGTCGTCCCCGTAAGTCACTGAAAACACTAGATCTTCCGAGAGCGTCGGCGCCTTCCTGGCGGCCTCTGACTCTGCTTATCGGGGTTCGAATCCCTGCCTCCCAGCCAATCGCTCATTTGCGGCCGATTCTAGAACTGTGCGCGCCAGCGCTTTGAATCGCAGGTCGCCGCGAATGGGCAATAGCGCTAAATCGTGCCCCTCGCGCGATGGCGCAGTGCCTGCAGCGCCGTCGCCGCATGACGATTCGCCGTGCCGCCCGCCTTGCGGTGTTGGTCGGGGTGTGGCTGCTGTGGCCCGCGTGTCGCGTCCGCTCAGCATCGTGATCCTTGACGTCAGGGGCCTGCCCGGCCACGGCTGGATCGGGATTCACGAGCTCAGCCATGGCCTGCAGGTCGGCCGGAACTGAAGTGCGACGTTCGCTGTGGGAGCGTGGCAAGACACTCGAGCTCGTGTGGGCTTCCGGTTCGACGGGACTGATGCCCTCGACGTCCGCTGCACCGATTACCGCTGAGGTCCAACCATGCTGCCGACGAATCGCCCACCAACGCACCCAGGAGAGATGCTCTTGAAGGAGTTTCTCGAGCCGCTCGGCGTGTCGCAGGTCGAAGCCGCCGCCCGGATGAACATCCCGTTTCAGCGACTCAACGCCATCGTCAAGGGGCGGCGCGCGGTCAGCGCCGACACGGCGCTGCTCCTTGAAGCGCTCACGCGCTGGGACGCCGAGATCTGGCTGCGGCTCCAAGCCAAGTGGGATCTGTGGCACGCGGCACAGGCGCGTGGGCCTCGCCCGAAGGTGCGGGGACTGCCGCGAAGCGCGTAGCCGGGGCGGGCGGATAGCGTCCGACCGGCGTCTACGCCGTCATCACCAGCCCGTTGCGACGTTCGTCCCAGATACGAG
>JANMDX010000355.1:0-7300 GCA_031376505.1 Acidobacteriota bacterium | reverse complement strand
TGTCGCGTTGGCGCTCGTAGCTCGTGCTGTCGATCGACCGCGCGAACAGGAACGCCTCGTCCAGTCGGTCGAGTTTCTGCTGGATCGCCTTGACACGCTTCTCTTGCTCCGCGGTGCGGTCCTTGGCCTCCGCCCGGCGCTGCTCCCACACGAACAAGATCCGGTCCGTGACAAGGCGCATGTAGCCGGCAGTGGGCTGCAAGAGCGCCAGTTCGTCGGCGAACGCGCCCTCCAGCGCCGCTTTGCTCACGTTCACGGCGCGACACTGTCGCTGGCAGTGGTAGTACGCATAGCGACCAGCGCGCCCCTTCGACCAGCTGCCGGTCAGCGGGCGACCACACGTCTCGCACCGGACGAAGCCCCGCAGCGGGAAGTCCGGGTGGTTCCGCTGGCGCGGACCAGTCACCACGACGCGCCCGTCGAGGACGGCCTGCGCGCGGTAGAACGTCGCCTCATCCACCAGCGGCTCGAAGTCGCCCAACGTGGACACGCCGAAGTCCGGGCTTTCGACCTTGCCGATGTAGATCGGGTTCCGCATCATCTGCCCGAAGCTCTGTGGCGTGAGCGTCAATCCGCGGCGGCTACGCAACCCTGCCTCAGTCGCGCGGGCGATGATCTCTTGCTTGGTGAATCGCGCCGACGCGAGCTCTTCGAACGCGCGTCGCACGAGCGGCCCGCGCTCAGGGTCGAGCACCAGACTTCTGCCGGACGACCTCGGGGCATTCAGGTAGCCGAGCGGTGCCGTGAACGTCCATCGGCCGAGTTCGAGCGCCGACCGCATGCCCGCTCGCGTTCTGTCGGAACGACAGTCGTTGTCGAACTGCGCAAACGCCGCGAGCACGCCTTCCATCAGCTTGCCAGTGGACGTGTCGTCGATGGGCTCGGTGGCCGAGCGCAGCGAGATGCCGAGCGACTTCAGGTGTGCGTGCAGCGCGAAGTGGTCGTACTTTTCCCGCGCGAACCGCGTGAGGTTGTACACGACCACGAAGTGCACCTTGCCTTTGTGCGTCCGGCAGTACTTCAGCAGGTGCTGGAGCTGGCTGCGGTCCGTCGTCTTCGCGCTCTCGCCTTCCTCGTGGAAGCGCGCGACCACCTCGTAGCCCTGACGCCGGCAGTACTCTTCGCAGGAACGCAACTGCGTCGGCAGACTGAGGTTCTCGGTCTGCTCCTTCGTACTCACGCGCACGTAGATCACCGCGCCGACCATGGGCGGCAGCATAGATCCAACCGTGGCCTCTCGCAAGACGCGTCCAGTCGACACGGTCGGATACTCAGGATTGCGGCGGTTCGCGACGAACGTCTCGACCACGAGGTGCGCCATCATTTCGGCATGCCGACGAACCCGCGCGATCTCGTGATCCGACAACGTGGCGGCCTCGTCGCGGAGCAGTTCCCGGCAGCGCGCGATCGCAATCGCGTCCGCCTCGTCTTCGAGACGTTCAACGACGTCCATGGTACTCCCCCGCTGGGTGTTCCCAATCGATGCATGTGGGGTGGGAATCGCGCGCTCCGGCGCGCCAGGGCTGAAGCCTGGCGTGCCGTGTCCGTGGAGCGCGGATGCGGGCCATGAAGCCGACATCGAACCGCGGGGAGCGTGTGCTCCCCGCGGCGACGGGGGCGCGAGATGCGCGACCGTCACACTATCGGGCGTGGATCGAGGCCTGGACCGTGTGCGCCTCGATGTGCGCTACGCGCGATGACGCCAAGTCCGCATGGCGAGGTGCCGACGTACGTCCGCGTGATCGCCTGTCCGATCAACGCCGCGTGCACGACAGCGTGGCGCGCAGCTACAGCAGGCGACGTTGTTGGGAATGCGCTTGAATCGTGCCCTGGAGGCGACGATCGGAAACGCGCTCCGTGGCACTGAGTGCGACACGGAGGATGTGCCGAGCGGCACAGACGCGACAGGGTCAATCTACGCCCGACGCAGGCACATCGTCAATCCTGAGTTGTGACCTGCTGAACATCCACCACGCCGACCGTCGCGTAAGTGCCCAACCGTGCCGCGCGCAGGCGCCGTCCATGCCCGCAGGCCCCGCCGCCGGCGGGGGCGGAGCGCAGCGACGCGCATGGACGGCGACGAGCACGGCACAAGACTCGAGGACGCGATGGTCTGCGACCTGTACGGCGCGTACACGCTGTGCGCATGGGCGGCGCCATTCTCGTGCACGAACACGCGCCCCCAGACTGCGACACCCGACACGGCCAACCATGGCGTGAACGACCCCCACAGGGTGGCCTGGGGCCACCCCTCGGGCACGGCAGGGGGGTCGTTCACGCCATGGTTGGCGTATTGGACGCGGGACCGTGGACAGCTTCACGGGCGGCACACAGCGCCGCCCGACCGACCGCGCTGACGTCGTAACCCACGCGCTGGCAGTGGGATTCCCGCGCTGAACGGTCATGGCGCCACCTGAGACGGCGGCGGGTCGCTTCCGACATCGGTCGCGGGAGGGGGGCCAACCTGACGCGTTTCGCACTTGTCCCCCCGTCGCGCCCCCGCCCGCTGTCCGATCAGGCCGGCACACTGCAAATACTGGTGCCAGAGGTCCTGATACTCCAGCCGTCCGTCGCGCCGGTCCACCGCATCGCGGAAGTAGGGCGACTGCGCGGTCCACATGGCTTCCATGCCCTGGCGCTGCCAGGTCCGGTACAGAGCCCGAACCCGCGTCATCCCGCACTGCCGAAACGCCTTACCGAGGTAGTGCTCATCGGGCGCCGACAGGTGCCGGCCCGTCCGCTGGCACTCAGCGAAATGCTCTGACAACCAAGTCGCCAGGTATGGATCGAGGGGGCGCGTGAACTGGTCCAGGAAGGCGCCGCGGTAGACCGCCTTGACGGCCCTGAAGCAGCGCGGCAGTAGCAGACGGAGCGTCCATTGCGGGCAGCCTTGGAACGCCTGGGCGTGGTCGAGCAGGAATTGCCGAAACTGCCACGGCAGGGCGTCCGTGACCAGGTAGAGGAAGACGTGCCGGCGGAAGCCATCCTTCTCGACGCCGATGGGCAGCTTGTGCGGAAAGAACCGCCGGACGGCGTCCCGGCCAGCGCCGTAGGTGACCTGCGGATACGTCTCCTTGCGGGGCGGGCTGTCGAGGGCGGTGTCGAAGTAGTGGACCTTGTCGCGCTCGGTGCCCAACCAGTAGTACCGATTGTCGGCAAGCACCGCATCGAGCACCATCAGGCGTGCGATCAGCCGGCCCAGGGTGGCCGGCTTGCGGTGCCGATTGTCCGGTTCGCCGATGGCCTCGTACAGCGGCTTGAACTGCACGTGATACAGCCGGCCCCGCCGGACCGAGCCGGGCGCGATCGGCGTCACGAACCCGCGCTGGATCAGCCGCGCGATGAAGTCGTGACTCTTCTGCCCGTGCACGATGCCGGCGAACTGGCAGTACTGCCGCTCGAGGAACACGCCGGAGAACACGAGCACATGCGTCAGGAAGCGGGCCTGGCGCTCGGTCAGGCCGAACGCTTGGAGGGCGGCAACGCGGGCCGGGCGCACGCTGGCGTAGTCGGAGAACGGGATGCAGGGCGGGCTCATGCCAGCAGCTCCTCGGCCAGGCGGGGATGCCGAGCACCGCCCCGTCCGCGACCCGTGCCGCCGACCCGGAAGCGCCGGAAGCCGCTGGCCGCACGGCTCGCGGCGTGCGCGCCCCGGTAGTGCGGCGTGAGCAGTTCCACGTCCTCGTGCCGCTCGCGGCCGTCGACCTCGAACTCGACGCGGAAGTCTGGGAAATGCACCTGGTCATCGAAGAACGGGAGGTCGTGCTGTAGAGCCCAGTCGCGGATTTCGTCCAGGTCTCGGTCGGGCCGGCCGTCGCTCTCGGGGCGGTCGCGGTTGTGGTCCTGCAGGAACGACTGATACTCGCGCTTCAAGTCCTCTTCGAGCACGACGCGGCGCACCTCGGCGGCGCTGTCATGCGATTCACGGAGGCGCGCCTCCGTGAGCCGGTAGGCCGCGAAGAGGTGCGAGTCGTGGTGCAGTTCACGGGCCTTGCCGACACCGGCGTGGAACGCCTGGCCGCCCTCGTCCCTGCCCGCCCGGCGATTGGCCTCCAGCAGGTCCAGGCCGCGGTCTGTCAGCGTCAGGCCCTGCTCGTGGTCGCCCAACGCGACCGTGTGCACCAGCCCTAGATCCTGCAGGTGCGCCAGCGTGTCGTCCCAGTCCGAGCGTTCGTCGCGAGGGTCCGCCAGGTCACGCTCGGGCACGACGCGGAACGCGCCGACGGCGGCCAGCGTGCGGCTCTCCTCGCCGTTCAGCTCGTAGATACGGCCGCGGTCCAGGACGACTTCCCGCTCGCGGCCGAGCGGCAGGTCAAGGTCGTGCAGCAAGCCGTCGCGCGGGTCGTCGCTCCGCTCACGGCCCTCGTACGCGCGGTCGCGGGCATCGACGTCAGGGTCAAGTGACGCATCTCGGGGATCGAGCATGGCTCCTCCTCGCAAACAGTCGGTCGAGTTGTGGCGATGGCCCAGCGGTGACCGCGAGGGGCATGCGTCGCCGTGATCCTCGGACTGAATCCGAGCGTCACGGCGCGGTCAGGGTGCGCCCGGGATCCGACGCGCTGTGGGCGACCGGCGGGGCGCTTCACGATCCTTATACGCCCGTCGCTCATTCCGCGCAAGGTCGCGGCGTCAGCCTTCGGCCGGGGCGCCTCGGCTGGCACGGTTCGCTTCGTGATGATATGCCTCAGGCGGGCAGGGGCCGCGCCGAAGACAACTCGCTGTCCGGACGCTCGCGTGGACGCTCTATGCCCCAGCCAGGGAGCCTGGACTCAGCGAGTTCAGCCTCCGACGATCTCGGGACGATTCAGTCCCTCACGGCGCGCCGACGAAGCCTCGCTCTCTACTGCATGACGACCGTCTGTGGGGCCGTGGGAGCACTGACCCCACAGGCGTTGGCTGCCGACACACTCACGGTATAGGACCCTGCCGGCGCCGGGGCCGTAAGACTGCGGGACGACGTAAGAAAGGAACCGCTGAACGCGCCGCTGACGTTGAGGAGGTACGACGTCGGGGCGGGACCGCTCGCTGGCGGATCCCACAGCAGCGTGACGCCGCCGCCGCTACCGAAGAATAGAAAATTCGAGGGCATCAGCGGCGGACCGGAACACTGCCCTGGCAGGGTTATGGTGACGGCGTTCGAGGCCGTACTCGTGCCATTGGCGTTTTGCGCGCTGACGGATAGTGAGTACGTCCCCGGGGGCACTGTCGGAACGTCGAGCACCTCGATGTTGCCTAGGGGCACCGTGGCCACGACACTTCCGGTGACGTTCAGCAGGACATTCGTCGGGCTGCCGCCCGCGAACGTGTTCTTCCATGACAGCGCGAGGGCCGACCCGTTCACCGTCGCGGCGAGGCTCAGCGGCGGCGACGGCGGTGCCGGCGCGTTGACGCGGAGGACGACCTCGTTGGAGGGAGAGCTCGTCCCGCTAACGTGTACGGAGCGGACCCGCAGGTAGAAGGTTCCGTCCGGTGCCGCAAGTGACAGGACCGGAATGCTCCCAACAGGCAGGGTGGCGAGCACTTCACCCGGCCGCACGCCCCCTTCCAGCACGAATCCGCTTGGAGTCGGTCCGGTGGCGGGAGGCGTCCACCGAAGGCGGACTTGGCTGCCAGCCACGATGTCGACCACGAGTCCGGTCGGCGGCTGCACCGTGGCCGTTGGCGGCTGCACTGTGAGCGTCGCCGGACTAGTCGTCGCCGAGCCCGATCCGTTCGTTGCCACCATTCGATACTGCAGCCCGCTGAGCGCGATGGTCGACGGCGAAACCGTCAATGTCGAGGTCGTTGTGCCCGAGTACGGTGCCGTCGCGCTCAGATTGGTCCACGACGCGCCGGTCGGAGATACCTGCCACTGCACGGCCGGTGTCGGTATTCCCGTTGCAGCAGCCGCAAACTGCGCGGCTTGATTGGACACGACCGTGACGGATGAGGGATGTTGCACGATGGCCGGCGGCGTGCCCGTCGTAGCTACCGTCAGCGTCGCTGGATTGCTGGTGGCAGTGCCGTAGGCATTCGAAGCGACCATCCGATACTGGTAGCCGTTCAACGCGGGCGGTCCGCCGATGACCGTCAACGACGGTGTGGTCGCACCCGCATAGAGGACGCCGTTGGCCACGTGCGCCCAACTACTCGAACCTGGAGACAGCGTCTGCCACTGAAACACGGGCGGCGGGACCCCACTGGCAGTGGTGACGAACGTGGCTGTTTGACCGGATACCACCGACTGCGAGGCGGGATGTTGTGTAATCACTGGCGCAGCCGGAGGCACCGGCACGACCGTCAGCGTGGCTGAATTGCTCGTCGCACTCCCGGCCGTGTTCGTAGCCACGGCCCTGAATTGCCAACCGTTGAAGGTTGTCACCACCGAGGCAATGGCGAGTGTCGGTGTCGTGGTGCCGCTGATGGGCGTGATCTCCGAGAGATTCGACCACGTGCCATTGGGCACGAGCGCCTGCCACTGCAGTCCCGGCGCTGGTATGCCCGTCGCGGCGACTGTGAACTGCGCCGGCTGGTTGGCATCGACCGTCACGGGCAATGGATGTGCGGAGAATGCGGGGATCGTTCCGGTGACCGTGAGCGTCGCGGCGCCGCTTGTCGCCGAGCCGACACCGTTGGTGGCCACGCAGCGGAACTGGTGCCCGTTCATCGCCACAGTCGCGGCGAGCGTGAGAGTGGGGGTCGTCGTACCGCTGTATGTGGCGTCGTTACTCAGAGTGATCCATGAAGAGCCACCGGTCATGGAATGTTGCCATTGATAGCTCATCGACGCGCGACCTGCAGCCACGATGCTGAAGCTGACGCTGCCCGCCGCGACGGCCCTGCTCGCTGGCGTCGAGATGCTGGGCGCGTTGGGAGTCACCCGGGTCAGCACGCCATGGCCAAGGCCACCGGCCTTCGCCGACACATAGATGCCGTCAGGCAGCCACGACAGCTTTCGCGCCTGGTCCCCCTCCGAACCGTCGGCTGCGAAATGGTGGAGCACGAGCAGCACCCCCGTCGGGCCGACCACGAACAACGTCCCCTTGTTGCCCACGCCGCCAGACTGTGTCACGCCATACAGATTCCCGTCAGGTCCCACCACCAAGTCGTTCGGGAACGTGCCGTCGGCCCCCGAAAACAGGTGGAGAGTGGACACGGTGCCGGATGTCGTCAGCTTGAACACGCTGCCATCACGCGAGGTCGCATAGGGGGCCGTACCGCTGTCCACGGTTGCGCCGTACAGATTCCCGTCAGGATGCGCCACGATGGCTTGCGGCACCGTGACGGACGTGACGTTCGGGTATATGCCGGTCTTTGGGAA
>JANMDX010000288.1:0-4551 GCA_031376505.1 Acidobacteriota bacterium | reverse complement strand
ACGACGTCGTGATCGAGCGCACACACTGGTCCACGTGATGGCGCAACACGCGTCTTACACGACCTGCACGCGCGCCTTCCGGGACACCACCACGTGGGGCGTGAGCGACCCCCAAGCGGCGCCGCGGCGGGGCCGCTTGGGGGTCGCTCACGCCCCACGTGGTCGTGTCCCGGAAGGCGCGCGAGTACGTCGGGTGATGCGTGTGTTGCGCCATCACGTGGACCAGTGTGTGCGCTCGATCACGACGTCGTACAAGGCTCTCCGCTGCGCTCCGCCCTCGCGTGCCGCGAGGCGCGCGCCATGTCGTGTGCAGGCTTCGTGCGCGCGGCCTTGACGACGTCGTGCCCGAGCGCAGATTCGGCAGTTACGTGATGGCCAGACGCTTTCAGGCGAACATTCGTTCGCTCGTCAGACCGCGGTTTCCCACCACGTCCGGACCGGGACGGCGAACAAGCTCCCGCCAAGCTTGCGCATGCCGGGTCACCGCGGGGCAGCGGTCACGATAAGATGACCATGTGCCCAAGGTCCGCGATGCCGTCAAGCTGATCGAGGCAGACGGGTGGCGGGTCGTCACCACGAAGGGTAGCCACCGTCAGTTCAAGCACCAGACGAAGCCGGGGCGCGTTACGATCGCTGGCCACCCACCTGACGACTTGGCGCCAGGTACGTACAACAGCATCTTGAAACAGGCGGGGCTCAAGGAGTAGTCATGCATAGATTCCTGATCGTCATCGAGAGCGCCGGCAACAACTTCTCCGCGTACTCGCCGGACCTGCCTGGGTGCGTCGCGACGGGGTCGACGCGTGAGGAAACGGAACGGCGGATGTATGAGGCAATCCAGCTGCATATCGAGGGCCTCATCGAAGACAAGCAGCCGGTTCCGGCGTCGACGTCGTTTGCTGAGTACGTCGTAGTCCCTGCGTAGCCCGCCTCCCGCGAATCGTCTGAGGTCTCGCGAAGGCTCGTGGAACAGCGACTGAGGACGTCACTGCAAGACAACGAAGTCCACCATGGCAAAGCGACCCACTGAGTCCGTCGAAATCACCCGCGGAAGCAGGAACGTGTTCGAGGATCTGGGCTATCCCGATGCCACGGAACGCCAGGCCAAGCTGCGGCTCGCCTATGCCCTTAACCAGGTGCTCGAGCAGCAACAGCTGACGCAGACCGCCGCTGCGCAACTGTTGGGTCTGACCCAGCCGAAAATATCGGCGTTGCGCCACTACAAGCTCGCCGGTTTCTCGGTCGAGCGGCTGATGACGCTGCTGACCGTCCTGGATCGGGACGTGGAGATCGTGATTCGGAAGAAGCCGCGCTCGCGCAGCGCGGCGCGAATCAGCGTGGTTGCGGCGTAGGGTCATAACCGGGCCGGTCGACCCGCGTTGACGATGCCAGGTCGTCGCGCTATTCTGCCGTGCAGTCGGGTCAACCACCTGCACGCGCCGCCCACGTCACCACTCCAGCGGCCCTCCTTCCTCTGACCCCGACGCCTACGGCTCTATTCGGTCGTGTTCCCGTCTCCAGGAACAGGCAGGCCCCGGGATGGTTCGGAAGCAGCGCAAGATTCTCGTCACAACTGGCGTTCCATTAGTAGCGGCTGCCTCCCCGTTGACACGGCAGCCCAAGCGGTCCACCCTGCGTGCGTCTCAGCGCGCGCCGGCGTTGTCTCTCGCGTCTGCCTCCAGGGCAGGCCGCGCGAACTTCTCGAACCGGACCGAACACCGCTCGCGACGCCAGAGGCACAGCCCTGGCCGGCCGAGCCAATCGTTCCAGATTCCAAGGAGGCAACCATGAAGCTCTGGCTCAACGTGGGCGACGCCGCGGAGTACGCAGGCGTGTGCCGCGACACGATCTACACCGCCTGCGAACGTCGCGAGATTCGGCATGTCCGCATCGGCGGACGCCGGTCGATCCGCCTCAAGCGCGAGTGGATCGACGACTGGTACGAGCGGGGCGCCCGTGCCGCCGTTCGGCCACCGAGCGCGAACGAGGCCCGCGCGTGAGCCCCGTGGCCGCCTGAGGTCTTCGATGGGTCTCTACAAGCTCTGCGACCACACTGGCCGCAACCGCGACCGCTGCGACCACCCCTGGTGGGGCAGCTTCCGCGGCGTGCGCGTCAGCCTGTCGAAGTGGACCGACCGCGAGATTGGCTCGAAGGCGGAAGCCAGTGCGGCGCTCGACGAGCTGCGCCTGGCCGTTCGCGCGCGCACCTTCGACCCGAGCGGGCTCAATCCCGTCAAGGCTGGGCCCACCACGTTTCGGGAATTCGTGGCGCTCTACCGTGAACGTCACGTCATCGCGAAGGATCTGGCGAGTGCCCGGGAGTACGAGGCCAAGGTCGCGCCTTTCCTGGCGCGCTTCGGCGACCGGGCCCTCACCGAGATCCGAACGGCGGACATCGAAGACGTGATTGCGGACTTGCGGAAGCCGCGCATGATTGGCCGGCGCCCGGGTCTGCGGCCGCTGACGCCGGCCACGATCAACCGCACCGTCGACCGTCTGCGTCACATGTTCAACTGGGCGGTCGGGCGCGAATATCTCGACCGGACACCGTTCAAGCGCGGCAGCGCCACGCTCATCAAGAAGCTGCACGAAGACAACAAGCGGCGACGGCGCATCGACGAGCACGAAGAGGCCGCGCTGCTGCAGGAGGCGTCGCCACACACCCAGGCGATGCTCATCGCCGCGCTCGATACCGGTATGCGGCAGGGCGAGATGCTCGCGGTTAGGTTCGCCGACGTCGATCCCGCGCGTGGTCTGATCACGCTGCGCGGCCACACCACGAAGAGCGGCAAGTCGCGCGTGGTGCCGATCTCCACCGACCGGCTCCGCGACGTACTCGCCTGGCTCCGTGCTGATGCCGACGGGCGGCAGAAGCCCGACGAGGCGCTCGTTTTCAGCAACGAAGTGGGCGAGCCCCTGCGGCTGTTCCACCGCTCCTGGCAAACGTTGGTGCTCCGCGCCCACGGCCACACAGCCACCTGGGCCGCGCGCCTGAACTACCAGGGCTTGTCCGACGACTCTCAGGACGCCTTCCGCAAGATCAACCTGCGCTGGCACGACCTGCGCCACGAGTACGCCTCACGCCTCGTGGAGCAGGGTGTCCCACTGGCGCAAGTGCGCGACCTGCTCGGCCACGCGTCGATCACGACGACCGAACGCTACGACAACCAGACGCTCGAAAACCTGCAGCTCGCCGTGCGAAAACTCGAGCGCGGACACACCTTCGCCGGGACAAAGTTTCAAGATTCTTTCAAGATCGAGGCTTCGGAGGCGCAATTTGGCCCCTCGCGGGCCCTCCGTGAGCGGCCCGCAATCGAGGCTAACGAGCTGAAGGAATTGGACTTGCAGAATTGGCTGGGAGGCAGGGATTCGAACCCCGATAAGCAGAGTCAGAGTCTGCTGTCCTACCGTTGAACGACCTCCCAGCAGGAGGACCAGCGCGCGTCTGACACGTCCAACCGCGTCGCCGGAATCTCCAATTATAGGAGGCCCGGCCTCGCTCGGCAACTCCCCGTCTGCATGCGCCGGCATTCGTTTCGGCACCGACCTCGCCTCGAGGGGTATCATGAGGGGGTCTGATGACTTCCGCCTCCGCTCTCGGGGCCGTCACTGCCGCGCCCGAGATTACCAGCTACGCCCACCTCGACGCCCGCCAGCGCCTCGCTACCGTGGCCGGGCTGATGCTCACCTTGCTCCTGGCCGCGATGGACCAGACCATCGTGGGCACGGCCATGCCACGCGTGGTCTCGAGCCTGGACGGGTTTGACCGCTATCCCTGGGTCACCACGGCCTATCTGCTCACCTCCACCATTGCGGTGCCGGTATTTGCCAAGCTTTCCGACCTGTACGGCCGGAAGTGGCTCTACATGATCGGGCTCGTCGTCTTCGTGGTGTCGTCGTGGCTTTGCGGCGCCGCCGGTAACATCCCCATTCCGCTCGACGGCATGAACCAGCTGATTTTGTTCCGTGGCCTGCAGGGCATCGGCGGCGGGGCGGTGATGGGGCTGACCTTCACCATCATCGGCGACCTCTTCGCCCCGGCCGAGCGCGGACGCTACCAGGGCATGTTCGGCGCGGTGTTCGGTCTGGCGTCCATTGTGGGCCCACTGGCTGGCGGCTTCATCACCGATCACATGTCGTGGCGCTGGGCTTTCTACGTGAACGCGCCGCTCGGCATTCTGGCGGCCGGCGTGCTGTACCGCACGTTTCCGTATGTGGCCCCGCTCGGCCGCCATCGCTCGATCGACTGGCTGGGCCTGGTGTCGCTCACGGGCTGGATCGTGCCGTTGCTGCTGTCGCTGAGCCGGGTGAACCAACACGGCTGGACGGACCCCACGGTGCGCACGCTGTTGGCCGCCGCGATCACGTCGTTGGTCATCTTCGTGTGGGCCGAACGCCGTGCCGACGAGCCGCTCATGCCACCGTCACTCTTCGCCATTCGCACCATCGCGCTCGCCTCGGGGGGCGTGTTCGTGCTGGGCATGTCGATGTTCGGCATGTTCGTCTACCTGCCGCTCTACCTGCAGGGCGTGCTCGGCATGTCGGCGGCAG
>JANMDX010000269.1:0-5110 GCA_031376505.1 Acidobacteriota bacterium | reverse complement strand
ATCGTGAGCACCGTGTAGCCCGGCTCGTAGGGCAGCGTCTCGCCGTGCAGCTTGTCGCAGGCGCCGCCGTAGTACTCGAAGTAGCGGGCGAGCGCCGTCGCGTCAACGCGCGCAGTCTTCAGCGACTTGCCGGTGTCCAGCGCCTCGAGCTGCGCGAACTCTTCGTTGCGTTCGGTGGCGGCCGCGGCCAGTCGTGCCATGAGACGTCCGCGCTGCGCTGCCGACAGGCGTCCCCACGGACCGTCGAACGTATCACCCACGGCGGCGCGCGAGGATGCCACCGCCTGCGCGATATCGGCGCCTGTGCCCCGGGCCAGTGCGCCAAACACCCCGCCCGTGCTCGGGTCCACGACCGGAATCGCGTCGCCACTGCTTCCAGCCTGCCAGGTGTTGTCCACGAAGTGCTGCTTCTGCATGCGGGCTCTATTGTCGCTTACCTCGAAGCCGCGGTTCGACCTGCGGTAGACTCGGCCCGTACGCGGCCCGTACGCTGGACCGCGCGTTCATCTCCGGAGGTCAGATATGACTCGCACCCGTGGATTCAGACCCGCCGTGTGGCTGGCCGTGCTCGTGGCGCTCGGACTCGGACAAGCGGCGCTCGAACGCTCGGTGGCGGCGCGCGCGCAAGGCGCGAAGCAGGCGCCGCGCTTCGAGGTGGACCCGATGTGGCCCAAGCCCTTGCCCAATCACTGGGTGCTCGGTAACGCGATTGGGGTGTGGGCCGACGATCGCGATCGCATCTGGATCATCCACCGCGGTTCGTCAACGCTCGACGCCAACGAGAAGGCACTCGAGCTCAAGGCCGGCGATTGCTGCGCGGGCGCGCCGCCGGTGCTGGCGTTCGACACGCAGGGCAACCTCGTCCAGAGCTGGGGTGGTCCCGGTACGGGCTTCGACTGGCCCACCGGCAATCACGGCATCTTCGTGGATCACACCGGCATGGTCTGGATCGGCGGGAACGGGCCTGGCGACTCGCACATCCTGAAGTTCACGCAAGACGGGAAGTTCGTGGCGCAGTTCGGCAAGCCGAACGCGCGGCAGACCGGGACCAACTCGCAGGGGCAGCCCACCTTCGCGCCCGGCAGCAGCGACCCGACCAGCTTCGGCCGCGTCGCGAAGATCTTCGTGGACCCGAAGGCCAACGAAGCCTACGTGGCGGATGGCTACCTGAACCGGCGCGTGGCCGTGCTCGACGGCGCCAGCGGGAAGATCAAGCGCTTCTGGGGCGCGTACGGGAAGCCACCCAACGACGCGCCGGAAGGCCGCTACGATCCCGCGGCGCCGCCGTCTCCGAACTTCCGCAATCCGGTGCACTGCGCGGATCTGTCAAACGACGGCTTGGTCTACGTCTGCGATCGGCTCAACGATCGGCTGCAGGTCTTCAAGCCTGACGGCACGTTCGTCAAGGAAGCCTTCATCGACAAGCACACGCGCGCCTCCGGATCGGTGTGGGACGTGGCGTTTTCGAAGGACCGCGAGCAGCGTTTCCTCTTCCTGGCCGACGGCATCAACAACCGCATCAACATCCTCGACCGCCAGTCACTCGAGGTGCTCACCTCGTTTGGCGACGGCGGACGCCAGCCCGGGCAGTTCTACGGCGTGCATAGCATCGCGATCGACTCGCGCGGCAACCTCTACACGACCGAGACGTGGGAGGGCAAGCGCTTGCAGAAGTTCGTGAACAAGGGGCTGGTGCCCGTCACGAAGCTGCATCAGGGCACGGTCTGGCCCACGGTGCCGGTGCGGTGAACCGCGTGTTCCGGGCGCGCCGCCGCGCGCTCGGAACACCATCTATGCGACGCGGCCTGCCCATCGCCACGAAGAGGCCGCTTGACGCTCTCTCGTCTGTATGACACAGTCATACAAATGGAAGAAGTGCTGACCATTCGCCTGCCCAGGGGCACGCGGCGTCGCTTGGAGAGGCGCGCCAAGGCGCAGAAACTCTCGGTGAGTCAGCTGGTACGGCGCGCGCTCGAACAGGATGAGCTGCTCACGAGCCTCGCGTCGGCTCGCACCGAACTTCTGCCACAGGCACGTACCCAGGGCATCTACACGGACGAGGACGTCTTCGCGATCGTGTCGTGACCGTCGTCCTCGACACCAACGTCATTGTCGCGGCGCTCGTCGCAAAGGGGCTGTGTCACGAAGTGGTGGTGCGGGCCTTGGGTTCCAGCACCGTGGTCACATCCCCCGTCTTGCTTGATGAGCTCGAGCGAACCTTGCGAGCCAAGTTCACGCTCGGGCCAGCTGCAACGACGTTTCTCGAGCAGCTTCGCCTGCGGGTGCACCTCGTGGCGCCAGAGCCGCTCGTGGCTCCGGTGTCGCGTGATGCCGACGACGACGTCGTGCTGGCAACGGCCGTTGCCGCCGTCGCGACGGTCATCGTGACCGGCGACCTGGATCTGCTTGTTCTTCGTCGCTACAGCGGCATCGACATCGTCTCGCCGCGCGACTTCCTGAGCCGCCTGCCGTCGTAACCCCGCGCGGCGCGCCCGCCCGCGCCCTTCCCCGTCTCTAAAACTTCTCCAGGAACTCGGCCGAATCACGCAGGTAGTTCACGGCAATCGAGCCGAGCATCAGCCAGGTGAAGGCGCCGCCGCCCGTGGCGTCGAACGCGATGCTGGCACGAGCAGCAGAGCGTTGCGCGAGAAGCGCAGCGGCAGGGAAGGTGGCTCGGTGACCAGCACGCTACGTCGGGTCGATGCCTTCCAGGCCGACGTGGCCGCAGGCCCGCAGCAGATGCTGGTCGTTGGTGTAGAGCCGGCAAAACTGCTCTGACTTGGCCGTGACGAGATGGAGCGCGTCGAGGGAGCGGAGATAGACGGACCGCTCCAAGCCCGCGAACAGGTCACGCACCTCTGCCAGCAGCGCTTCGGTCGGCCCGATACACGTCCACAGCCCGGCCTCGAGGTCGTGCTGGAACTGCCCTTGCAAAGCGCGGAACACGGCCGGCGTCACCGCGCCCTCCCGAAGCTTCCGGTGGAACGCCGCCGAGACTTCGGCGACCGCGATGCCCGACGTGACGACGACTCCGGCGCGGGTCGCCAGTTGGCGCACGGCGTCTCGACCCGGCTCGTTCAGATAGAACTTGGCGACGAGCGCCGAGTCGAAATACGCCGGCTCGACGGTTCCGGTCGGCGGCGGCATGTCAGCGCTCGCGGTCCTCGCCGATCAGCTCCTCGACCGGTCGGCCCGCCACGATGCGATCCAGCGCCGTCGCGAATTTCTTCATCGGCCGCCATCCGGCGAAGCGATTGATGGCCGGCTCCGCCGACACCGGCATCAGCACGGCCACCGGGAGATTGCGATCGCGTACGAGGATCGAACCGTACTTGCGGGCGCTTCTCACCCAGGCGCCCGTGTTGCGGTGCAACTCGCGGAGGGAAATGGCCTTCATGTGTGACAGTGTCACACATGGAGACGGCATCGTCAACCGCCTCACCGCCGCGCGGATTCATCGAGCCGGTGCAGGTCAGTGGTCGTCGCCGAATGCCTCGAGCAGCACGGGGGTGACGGCGTGCATCTTCGTCACTGACGGCCGGCGCGGGGTGAGTCGTGGGAAGGCAAGCGCCTGCAGAAGTTCGTGAACAAGGGCCTCGTGCCCGTGACGAAGCTGCACCAGGGCACGGTGTGGCCCGGCTAGTGCGCGCCGCCCTTCGACGCCGCAGGCAGGCGCAGGGCGACGAGCGACCCCGGGAAATTCCCGCCCGCAACCTGCACGACGACGTATTGCCGGCCGTCGTGCAGGTAGCCCATCATTCCGTATTGGCCCGGCGCTGGCAGCTTCACGGTGCCCAGGCGCTTCCCGGTGCGTTTGTCGAGCGCGTAGAGCACCGGATCGCCGCCCGGCGCGGTGAGCAGGAGCGTCTTGGTGGGCATCGTGATGCCGTGCACCAGTTGCCCCGTGGGCGGAACCTCCAGCCCCTTGAGGCGTGGATGCTCGCGGATGTGCCGGGGCGTGTCGCCATTCGGCGTCTCCCACAAGAACTCGCCGGTGTGCATGTCGATCGCGATGATGCGACTGTAGGGCGGTTTCCAGATCGGCAGGCCTTCGGGTCCGCGCAGGTCGCCGCGGTTGGCCACGACCCAGCGTGACAGCGTCGCGCCGGTTGTCTTCGGATCGTCCGGTTCGTCCATCTTCTCGCCGGGCACGAGGTTCTCGGCGCGGCACAGGCGCTGGGTCGCGACAAACAGCACGCCGGCTTCGGGATCCGCCGTGGTTGGACCGTTGATGTTGCTCGCACCCGCGGGGCAGCTGACAAACGACCGGAGGCCGGAGGGATGGCCCACCTGAATGGGCGGTGTGAAGAGCGGCCCCGTCTTGTAGCGCTTGCGGATCTCGATCGCCTCGGCCCGCAGCTCGGGCGTGAAGTTGATGAGGACGTCTTCGGTCAGCTCTTGAATCTCGAGGGGCTTGGGCCTGGTAGGGTGCGGCTGCGTGGGCGACAGCCTCTCGCCCGGGAGATCCGACGCCGCAACCGGCCGCTCGGGAATGGGCCACACCGGCTTGCCGGTCTCGCGATTGAGGGTGTAGGCGAATCCCTGCTTCGTCGTCTGCACGGCGATCGGCGTGGGCCTGCCGTCGACGACGACGTCGAGCAGTACCGGCGCGGTCGGATTGTCGAAGTTCCAGATGTCGTGGTGCACCGTCTGGTAGTGCCACGCGCGCTTGCCGGTCTTGACGTCGAGCGCAAGGATGCTCGTGCCGAACAGGTTGTCGCCCGGGCGGAAGCCGCCGTAGAAATCGATCGTGGGCGGATTCGTGGGCACGTAGACGAGCCCGCGCGCCGGATCAGCCGACATCGGCGCCCACGACGACACGTCGCCGGTGCGCCGCCACGCGTCGTTTTCCCACGTCTCGTGGCCGAACTCGCCGGGACGCGGAATCACGTGGAACTTCCACAAGTGCTTCCCCGAGCGCACATCGTAGGCCAGGATGTCGCCCGGGATGTTCTCGATGCGCGTCTGATAGTAGCCCTGCTCGTGCACGTTGCCGACGACGATCACGCCGTTCACGACAATCGGCGGCGACGACGTGGAAAGGTTCCCCAGCTCGCGCGGGATGCCCTTTTCCGCGTCGTACTTCTTCTCGGCCGCGAGCCAGGGCTGC
>JANMDX010000198.1:0-4978 GCA_031376505.1 Acidobacteriota bacterium | reverse complement strand
CTCCGCTGAAGAGCGGAGGCCTCATTGAAGCAACGCCTCAGCGCCGCCCTTGCCGACCGCTAGCACGGTTTCCTCCGCTGAAGAGCGGAGGCCTCATTGAAGCGTGCCGGTCGTCGCGGCCGCGGCGACCATCGCCTCGGGTTTCCTCCGCTGAAGAGCGGAGGCCTCATTGAAGCCGCTCGATCCGCCCCAACCGCGACATCACTTCGGCGGTTTCCTCCGCTGAAGAGCGGAGGCCTCATTGAAGCCGGGCGCGCGTCACGCCGCCACTCGCTTCGCGGCGTTTCCTCCGCTGAAGAGCGGAGGCCTCATTGAAGCTAGTTCGCGTTGCTGTCCGGACGAAGGCCGACGAGTTTCCTCCGCTGAAGAGCGGAGGCCTCATTGAAGCCGCAAGCCGTGCTCCAGACCATCGAGGGAGAAATCGGTTTCCTCCGCTGAAGAGCGGAGGCCTCATTGAAGCCCATGCGCATACGCTCGGCGCGTCGGGAGGAATCCGGTTTCCTCCGCTGAAGAGCGGAGGCCTCATTGAAGCCGAGCGCGCGTCGAATGCGGCCCAGACCGACGCTTGTTTCCTCCGCTGAAGAGCGGAGGCCTCATTGAAGCTCAGCTTCGGGTTATCGCTCGTGACGATTGGGAACCGTTTCCTCCGCTGAAGAGCGGAGGCCTCATTTAAGCACGATAGCCCTTTGAGCTTGATCCGATCTCGTGGACGGTTTAACTACGCTGCTTGGGTCGCCTGTCGTTCGCAGGCATCCGCACCGTGTTACCGCACTACGGCGTCAACACCGCCATCTTGAACGCCTCGAGCATCATCTCGTCGCGCACGTCCGCACGAGTCTTGGGCGAGCGGCTCCAGCCTTCGTTCAGCGTGGTCATGCGCACCACCACGCAGTTCACATCGCAGAGGCCGGCCTCGCCACTCAGCCGTCGCGCGTTGGACGACCGTGCCTCCAGCTCGATGAGCCAGCGGTCGAACAGCCGCGCGTTCTCCTCCTGGTCGTCGGCGCCGATGTTCCAGTCCAGCAGGCGATTCATGGCGGTCACCACTCGCGGGTCCACCGGTACATTGTGCTTGCTCAGGGTGAACGCAAAGAGCGTCGTCTGCGTGCCGGCAAACGGCGACTTGGGCACCGCGCCTGGCTTCACGGTGGCGCCCGGCCGCGCATGGGCCTTCACGTTCTTCAGCAGCGGCACCAGCGCGCGCGCTGCCTCATGGCGCTCGGCCACGGTGGCGCCGAGCACGATCTGTGGCGACGATTGGCCACGCGCGGTCGCGGGCATGGCGGTGATGAGCGTTACACCAAGGACGGCGGTGGCGAAGGCCGCGGACAACTGCAAGCGCATGAAAGCACCTCCCCGGTGCTGCCGTCCACTACACCACCAAGTCCGCTCCCGCGCAACGTGTCCAGAAAAAACGGCACGACGACCCGGGCGGGTGCACAATGGACGGCAGAAAGCGAGGGTCGCCCATGGCCGAACCGACGTCGACGCCACAGCAGAAGTGCGCCCACCCCAGCTGCGACTGCCTCGTGCCTGCGGGCACAAAATATTGCAGCGACTACTGCAAGTCGGCCCCGGAAACGGAGCTGCACTGCAACTGCCGCCACCCGGCCTGCCACATCTGACGCGCGTCACCGGGCGCCGGGTCGCGCCCGGTAAAGAGCGTTCCGCCGGGCACGGCAATCGACGCGTGCGCTACGGCCGCCGGCGCCTGGAGGACGCGACGATCTCGGCCGCCAGCGGATCGCGATCGGCGAGGCGCCGCTTCTCGAGAATCGGTTCGTTCAGGAACGCCACAAACGGCGCCATCGCCTTCAGCGTGGCCAGCAGCTGCGGATAGAAGTCGGCTCGGGCCGCGAAGTCGGGTTTCTCGTCGCGCGCGGCCAGGAACTGCTTGTGCCGCAGCCATTCAGCGGCAGGGTGCGCCGCATCGAATCCCCGGGGCATCCGCTTGGTCTGCTCGCCCTGCATGGCGCCGAGCAGCGTCGTGAAGGCTGGCGCCGCTACGAGCCGGGCCAGCGTCCGGTGTTTCTCGGCAATGTGCGTGCGCACGGCGTGCAGCGTGGGCGAGTCGGGCGAATGGAGCCCGCCGCCTATCCAGACGTGCTCTGGCGCCACCTCGAAGTAGAGGCTCGCGCCCTCCAGACGCGCCATCCCACGGAACGGAAACACGGCGGCTACGTGGGTCTTGAGCGGCGCCTGGTTAGCGCTGAATCTGGTGTCGCGCCACGGCCGGAACATCGAGATCTTGGCGCCCGCCGCAAAGCCAGAGGCCACGCGCGGCAGATCGATTGCCAGTTGCTCCACGACGGCGAGCATGGGCGCGTGCACGTGCGCGTCGTAGGTGGCGCGGTGCTCGTGGAACCACGCGCGGTCGTTGTGGCGTTTCAGTGCGCGCAGAAACTTCAGCGAGTGGGCAGAGAAGCCCGGTGCAGCCGTAGGCATGACCGCATCGTAACAGGTGGGCCGGCGCGACCACTCGCGTTGGCTATCGAAACTGCGGCCCGTGACCGATACTTGCGTGGCCGGGTGGTTGCGAGGGTGCCATGAAACAGCGTCAGTTCTCCTGCGTTGCGCTCGCCGCACTGGTGGCGTTGGTGCTCGCCCCGGCCTGCACCAGCGCACCGCAAGCCCCTGTTGGCCCGCGTGTGCAGGACGGACCGCTGCGGATCGGGCCGCCGGCCATCGCCGGGATTGACGGCCCCGTCGGCGTGACGGCACTTGATACGCCGGCACAGCCCTGGGTCGGCGCTCCGCCCATCGTGCGCACCACCAGCGAGATCATGGCCGAGGCCGCGCGTCGGCCAGCCGTATCGCTCGACGTGAATCGGCCGCGGTTTCAGAAGATCCGTCCCGACCGCCGCAACCTGCCGCAGAATCCCGCGGCGCTTCCCGACCCGGTGGTGCCCAGCTTCGACCGCGGCGCGAACCCGAGCGTGGCCCACACGGTGTCGACGCCGACCGTCGACGTGGCCACGCTGGCCGACACCGGCTCCCTGCCGCCAGACACCATGGGCGACGTGGGGCCCACGCAGTATCTGGTGGGTGTCAACGGACGCATCCGCACCATCAACAAGAGCACCGGCGTCGCCGACGGCGTGCTCAACGCTGATTTCGACGCGTTCTTTTCCAGCGTCAACGCTGGCGTCGGCACGTCGGACCCGCGCGTGCGCTACGACCGGCGCACCAGCCGCTGGTTCGTCATCATCATCAACGTGGCCGTGCCGAACCGCAACCTGGTGGCCGTGAGCAACAGCGCCACGATCACCCCCGGCACGTCGTGGGCGTTCTTTCAGTGGACCAACACCCGCACGCAGGGCGGCGTCGGCGGCGCCGCGTCGTGCCTGGGCGACTATCCCACGCTGGGTCTCGACGAGGACGCGCTCTACATCGGTGTCAACCAGTTCTGCGGTGCCAATACGAACGCGCTCACGTTCGACTCGACGTCGCTCTACGTGCTGAACAAGGCGGCGCTTACGGGAGGCACGCTGTCGGTGGCGCAACTTGATGGCGCTCTGCCCAACGGCACGAGTGGCGGGATCTACACGCCGCAAGGCGTAGACAACTTCGACGGGAACACCAACGAGGGCTACTTCATCGGCGTGGACAACGCGAGCTTCGGCACGCTCATCATGCGCCGCGTCACGAATCCCTCGGCAGCGCCCAGCTTCTCGGGCAACGTCATTGTGACCGTGCCGGCAACCGGCTTCCCTTCAAAAGTGCCGCACCAGGGAGGCGTCGCGCCGCTCGATGGCCTCGACGACCGACTGCTGCAGGCCGTCATCCGCAACGGCCGGCTGTGGGCCACCCATCAGATTCAGGTGGACGCCTCCGGCGCCGCCTCGGGCGGCGGCGGACGCAACGGCGTGCGGTGGTACGAACTCGGCAACCTCGGCGCCACGCCGTCGGTCGTACAGTCGGGCACCGTGTTCGACAGCGCCACGTCCACGCCGCTCAGCTACTTCATGGGCGCCATCATGCCGAATGGGCAGGGGCATGTGGCGTTGGGCATGACCCAGGCCGGCGCTGCCGCCCGGGTGAATGCCGCCGTCACCGGCCGCCTCGCCAGCGACCCAGCGGGCGCGATGGACGCCCCGGTCGCGTATAGCAGCAACACGTCGTTTGCCTACAACGTGCAGAGCGGCGTGGATCAGCGCTGGGGCGATTACTCGTACACGAGCGTGGACCCCGACGACGACCAGACGCTGTGGACGCTACAGCAGTACGTGAATGCCAGCAACTCCTACGCGGTGCGCCTCACGCGTCTGCTGGCACCACCGCCGGCAGCCATCAGCCTGCTGTCGCCCGTCACCGTGGCCCCGGGGCAAGCAGCCGCGACGGTGACGGTCACGGGCGTGGCCACGGGCGGCCGCGGCTTCTTCGATCCGGGCCCGAGTTTCCCGCGCCGGTTCTCTGCGTCGTTCAGTGGCGCGGGTGTGGCGGTCACAAGCGTCGTCGTGAACAGCCCGACGTCGCTCACGCTGACACTGAATACCGTAGGTGCCGCCCTTGGCGCGCGCACCTTGACGGTGACGAATCCCGACGGACAGACCTCGTCACTGGCCGGGGCGCTGGTGATTGGCGACGGCGTGAATCAGCCGCCCGCGTTCGGCACCGTGCCGGTCGATCGTACGCTCTTCGTTGCTGGTGGCGGCGGATCCACCGGACCAATCGCGTTTACGGTCAGTGACCCTGAGGGCGCGACGGTGAACGTGACGACGACCTCGTCGAACCCGGCCGTCATCCCGGCGACGAATGTCTCCCTCGGCGGCACCGGGCTGAACCGGACCGTTGCGGTCACCAGCGCGGGCGTGCTCGGCGCGTCGACCATCACGCTTACCGCCAGCGACGGCGCGTTGACCGCCACGACGAGCTTCGTGGCCACGGTGAGTCCATCCACCCTGCCGAGTGCGCCCCAGAGTCTGACCGCGGTCGTGGCCCGCAACGCGGTGACGTTCTCGTGGCAGGCGCCGTCATC
>JANMDX010000185.1:0-4260 GCA_031376505.1 Acidobacteriota bacterium | reverse complement strand
CCGAGCACGGCGGGCCACGGCCCGAGCCGTCGCAGCCCGGAAAAGACGACGCCGCGAAAAAACAGCTCTTCGCAGATCGCGGGCGTGACGCCCAGCACCAGCCACACGACCCAGAGCGGCATGGGCTGGTCGCCGAGTTGGATGAAGCGCTCCATGGCGCGCGTCAGCGACTCGGGCGGCGGCAGCAGCCGCGCCACGACGCCGCCGGCAAACAGCCACGCACTGAGGCCGAGCGCCACCGCCGCCATCAGGGCGACGACGGGCGGCCGGCGGAGACCGAGCGTGCGCCGCCAGTCAAAGCCAAAGAGCGCCACCATGCCCAGGGTGGGCAGCAGGAATCCGCCGTACTGCAGCGTGACGAGCAGCCAGTGGATTGGCAATGCGCGCAGCGACAAGCTGCCGTAGAACTGCAGTACCAGCAGGGCCGCGAAGGCCGTGAGTGCGAAGCCCACGTTGGGCGTGCCGCCCGCAAGCGCCCCGCGCTCGAAGATGGTCCGCATCGACGTCTTCTCGCCGACGAGCACGGTCTCGCGGTGGAACACGTGCACCGCGCCCGCGATGGCCACGGCGGCATACATGCACGCGGAGAGCAACGTAAGGAATACCAGCTCGGCGCTGGCCTCGCGCAGGAAGAGCGCCTTGACGAGCAGCGTCACGTTCACGATTGGCACAAACGCCGTCCACGCGTTCAGTTCGATGGTGGGCAGGCCCACCACGCCAGCCGGCAGCGCCACGGCCATGTACACGGGTGTCAACATCGTCTGGCCGTCGCGGAAGTCGCGTGCAAACGACGCGCAGGCCAGAAAGAGCGCCGAGGTCGTGAGGGTGACCGGCAGGAGCACCGCCAGCGCCAGGATCAGATTGGTGGCGCCCACACCCGGCAGGTCGGCCGGCAGCAGGCGTGAGACCGTCATCGACAAACTGATCAGGTTGGTCACCAGTGACAGGAGCGACAGCAGCCAGACGGTGAGGAACTTCGCGAGCACGATCTCGGCCGACGTGATGGGCGCACACAGCAGCGTCTGCATGGTGCCGCGTTCCTTCTCGCCAGCCGTGAGATCGATGGCGGCGTACATCCCGCCCAGCACCGAGAGCGTCAGCAGGATGTAGGGCAGGATCGAGCCCAGGAGCTGTCCCGAGCGGCGTTCCGCCGACGAGGTATTGCGCGTGCTGACCGTGAGCCCGGCGGCGAAGCCGTCGGGAAGCCCCCGTGCGCGCTGCCGCTCGTCCACGATGCGGTCGCGGGCGTTGGTCAGGGCGACCGCCACGCGCTCCTGAGCCACCGACGACTCACGCCGTACCGAGTCGTAGTACACGGTGAGCGGCACGGCGTCTCCGCGTGCAAAGGCCGCGGCGGTGTCTGGCCACGCCACGATCACGGCCTGCACCTTTCGGCTCGCGACCGCGGCCCGGGCGGCGCTCAGCACCGGGTTCTCAGGCTCGGAGTGTCCATCGCCGCCACGTCGGCTGCGCGCGGGGCCGCTTGCAGCCGGCGCGTCGGAGGGCTCCGGTTCGAGCCGTTCGAATCGTCCCACCGGCAGACCGGCGCGGATGGCGTCCGGGGCTTCGCCCCAGGGCCGAAGGGTGAGGTCCGTGGATCCGGTCAGCGCCGCGTCCACCAGGCCCGGGACCTCGCCCCACAACGCCACGACTGACTTGTCGGCGGCGATGGCGTCTTCGCCTGACTCGGCGATGCGGGTGAAGGCGACGATCACGAGCGGATAGAGCAGCACGGGCAGTCCGACCGTCATGAGCAACGTGCGCCGATCGCGCAGCGTCTCGCGAAGTTCCTTGAGGAGAATGGCCCGAACGATGGAGACCCGCATCAGGTGGCCTGTCAGGCGCCGCCCGCGCCCGTGTCGGCGCCCGCGTAGTGCAGGAACGCGTCGGTCAGATTGCGCTGCTCCGACCGCTGCAGCAACACCTCGAGCGTGCCGCTGTCCACGATGCGACCGCGGTGGATGAGCGCGATCCGGTCACACAGGTACTCGGCCTCGCCCATGGTGTGCGTGGACAGCAACACCGCGCGGCCGGCATCGCGGGCCCGGCGGATGGCCTGTACGATGAACTGGCCGCTCACCACGTCGAGCGCGTTGGTGGGCTCGTCGAGGATCAGGAGCTGCGGCTCGTGCAGGAAGGCGCGGGCCACGTTGGCCCGCTGTTTCTGGCCCGAGGACAGTGTGCCGCACGGGCGGTCGGCAAACGACGTGATGTCGAGCTCGGCAATCAGCGTGTCGATCCGGCCGAGCGCCCTGGCCGGCGGGAGTTCGTAGAGCGTTGCGAAGTAGCGCAGCATCTCGCGGGGGCTGAGGCGCTGGTAGAGTTGCGTGTCACCCGACAGGAAGCCGAGGCGCCGTTTGGCGGCAATGGGACTCACGTGCATGTCGACGCCGTCGACGACGACCCGGCCGCGGTCGGGCGACAGGATGCCCGCCAGCATGCGCAGCGTCGTGGTCTTGCCGGCGCCGTTTGGCCCGAGCAGCCCCACGATCTCTCCCGGGCGCACGGTCAGGGATACGTCGTCCACGGCGGTGACCGCACCGAAGCGTTTTCCAAGCGATGTGGCTTCGAGTCCTCCCTT
Source organism: Acidobacteriota bacterium (assembly GCA_031376505.1). GTDB lineage: Bacteria > Acidobacteriota > Vicinamibacteria > Vicinamibacterales > UBA2999 > CADEFD01. The sequence continues at coordinate 1,679 of JANMDX010000185.1, read as the reverse complement.
GACGGATGGCATCAGACTACAATCTTAAGGGTTCCTCACGATTGAAAGGCGCGCCGATGGCTGCTGATTTCTCAGGTATTCGCACAGTAATTCCGCCCGTCAACGAACCGATCCGCTCCTACGCCCCGGGTTCGCCCGAGAAGGCGTCGCTCAAGGCGCGTCTGGCGTCGATGGCCACTGAGGTGGTCGACATCCCGCTCATCATCGGCGGCAAGGAGATCCGCACGGGCGATCTCGGTCAGGCCGTGATGCCGCACAAACACCGGCACGTCCTGGCCACCTATCACCACGCGCGCCCCAAAGACGTCGCCGCTGCCATTGCCGCGGCCCGGGCCGCCAAGGCGGAATGGGCGAGCTGGTCGTGGGAAGACCGCGCCGCCGTGTTTCTCAAGGCCGCCGATCTGCTCACTACGACCTGGCGCGACACGCTCAACGCCGCCACGATGCTGAACCAGTCGAAGACGGTCTATCAGTCCGAAATCGACGCGGCCTGTGAGCTCATCGACTTCTGGCGCTTCAACGTCGGGTTTGCGGCGGACCTGATGGCCGAACAGCCGGTCTCCACCACCGCGATGTGGAACCAGACCGACTACCGCGCGCTCGAAGGCTTCATCTACGCGGTGTCGCCGTTCAACTTCACGGCCATCGGCGGCAACCTCACGTCGACGCCGGCGCTGATGGGCAACACGGTGGTGTGGAAGCCCGCCGGCACGGCCATGCTGAGCGGCTACTACACGATGAAGCTGCTCGAGGCGGCCGGCCTGCCGCCGGGCGTGATCAACTTCGTGCCTGGCGATCCGGTGATGGTGAGCCAGATCACGATGAACTCGCCGGATCTCGGCGGCATCCACTTCACCGGCAGCACGGGCGTGTTCCAGGGCATGTGGGAACACGTGGGCACCAACATCAAGAAGTACAAGTCCTACCCGCGCCTGGTCGGCGAAACGGGCGGCAAGGACTTCATCATGGTGCATGCGTCGGCCGATCCACAGGAAGTGGCCGTGGCCATGGTGCGCGGCGCGTTCGAGTATCAGGGCCAGAAGTGCTCGGCGGCGAGCCGCGTCTACGTGCCCAAGTCGCTGTGGCCCGAGGTGCGCGACCGCGCGGTGGCGATGATGCGCGAGATCAAGATGGGCGACCCGCGCGACTTCACGAACTTCATGGGCGCCGTGATCGACAAGAAGGCGTTCACGAAGATCAGCGGCTACATCGACCACGCCAAGCGCAACGCGAAGGTCGTGCAGGGCGGCGGCAGCAACGGGCGCGTGGGCTACTTCATCGAGCCGACGCTGGTGCAGACCGACAATCCCGGCTATCGTCTGATGTGCGAAGAGATCTTTGGACCGGTGCTGACAGTCCATGCCTATCCCGACAAGAAGTTCGCCGAGATGCTGCAGACGGTCGACCGGACGTCGCCCTACGCGCTGACCGGGTCGATCTTCGCCAAGGACCGCGCCGTGGTGAAGCAGGCCGCGGCGGCGCTGCGCAACGCGGCCGGCAACTTCTACATCAACGACAAGCCGACGGGAGCCACGGTAGGCCAGCAGCCGTTTGGCGGCGCGCGCGCGTCTGGCACGAACGACAAGGCCGGGTCGAAGATGAATTTGATGCGGTGGGTGAGTGCGCGGTCGGTGAAAGAGACCTACAACCCGCCGACGAACTTCACGTATCCGTTCATG
>JANMDX010000180.1:0-2507 GCA_031376505.1 Acidobacteriota bacterium | reverse complement strand
GCGAGCACTTCACTGCATTCGCTTGAAGCGGCTTCGGGAGTACTCCTCGAACGGCTTGCCCGCTTCGGCCAGTTCGAAGATCTCCTCGAATTCGTCCGGCCCGTGCACCACGTAGGTTTCGCGCGCACGCCAGCCGGCGGGAATGTTCTCGATCGCTTCGGTATTGAAGACGACGCGGGTCGCCGGCGACGCGGGGTCTTCCACATACTGATTGACGAAGCCCTCGATATGGAACTGGCGCAGGACGAGGGCCTTCTTGCTGCGGTCGAAGCTGAGGTAGCCCTCGTCTTCGTGGATCTCGCCCTTGGGGTTCTTCTCTTGCGCGGGATAGTCACTGCGATTGACCACGCGGATGAAGCGCCCGTTGAGCACCCGCGAGTATTCGCGGCGCACGGTGCCTCTGCCCGGCTGGCCCTCGGCCGTGCCTTCCCATCGCCCCAACAGGAAGCTCACGCGGGCGAAGGAGTCGGGCGCGGGCGTTTGAGCGCTTATCGTGACGGTGGCCAACGCGACGAGCAGTGCTGAGAGACGAAGGTTCATGGCAGCGGCCTCCATTCAAGCGTCGGAAGTATACGCCGGCGCATCTTCGGGTCTCCTCCCAAGAGCCGGGAGTTTGACCTTGCCGCACCTTCCCCATACACTCGCCGTGGTGCTTCGCGCTGTATCGGCCATCGTCGCCGCGGCCATGTTGTCGATCCCCGGATCGGCGGTGCTGCGGCACGTGCACGTCTACGCCGACCACGACCACGCGGCGCACGACGACGATCACGGACCGGCCGCGCACGCGCATCCCGTCGATGCAGGTGACCACCACGGGCCGGCCGGCACGTCTGCCGACCACGTCGAGATCGAAGGCTGCGACCCAGGCCAGCACGCCGTGTCGCTTCGGTTCGTCTCCGCTCCGCCCGAATCCGCTCACGTGCCCGCACTGGTCGCCGTCGCTACCGTGGCCACGCCTCCGCCCGTCGCTGTCTGGTCCGCCGCCGCGCCGTCCGACGTGCGCGCGCATAGTCCGCCTCGACTCACCGACGCCCCGCTTCGCGCCCCACCCCTGGTCCATCCCGCCTGACCACTGACCGGCCTCATGCCGGTCGCTCTTTCGTTCGTCCAACTCAATCGCTCTCCGCTTGGAGAAGTCATGCCTGTGGGTGTCGTGCACCTTCGTCACGCGCGTGGTTGTCTGCCGCGTGCGGCTCTTGCCGTCGTGTTCCTGGCGTCGGCGGCGGCCGTCGCCGCGCAGCCCGCGGTGCCCCCGGTGCCGGCTGTGCCGCGCCTGGAAGAGCGCCCGCCGGGGCGCGAGGCGCCGCCGATCGAGAACCCGACGGGCGCGGTGTCGCTGCGCGACGCGCTCGCGCTCGCCCTGCTGCACAACCCCGCGCTCGCGGCCTACGCGTGGGAAGCCCGCGCGTTAGAGGCGCGCATCCTGCAGGCCGGCCGGTTCCCGAATCCGACGCTCGACCTGATGACCGAAGACGTCGGCGCCGGCCGCATACCCGGCAGCGACAGCGATCAGCCCGTGCAGCCGCAGACCACGCTGCAACTCAGCCAAGTCATCGAGCTGGGCGGCAAACGCACGGCCCGTCAGCGCGTGGCCGCGCGCGAGCGCGACCTTGCCGCGTGGGACTACGAGATGGCCCGCATTGACGTGCTCAGTGACGTGAGCCGGGCGTTCACGCGGGTGCTGGTCGCGCAAGATACGGTGACGCTGGCCGAGACCGCGATTCGGATCGTGACCCAGGGGCAGCAGAGCGTAGCGGCCCGCGTCGAGGCCGGCGTGGTCTCGCCCATCGAGGAGACGCGCGCCAACGTGGCGGTGGCCGGTGCCCGTGCCGAGGCCGCGCGCGCCCGGCGCGCGCTCGACGCCAGCCGCACGCGGCTGGCGCTGACCTGGGGCAGCCCCACGGCGGCGTTTTCGTCGGCGGCCGGCGACCTGAAGGTCGAGCCGCCGTCATTGCCTCCGGTCGGGGTGCTCACCACGATGCTCGAGGCGAATCCAGACCTGGCCCGCTGGGTCGCGGAGCTGGCCCAGCGCGAGGCCGCCCTCGCCCTGGAGCGATCGAAGCGCGTCGTGGATATGGCGGTGTCGGCCGGCTATCGACGCTACACCACCGTGGACAGCAACGCGTTCGTGGTCGGGGCCTCCATCCCGCTGCCGTTCTTCAATCGCAACGTTGGCGGCATCGAGGAGGCGCGCCTGCGCCTGGCCAAGAGCCACGAGGAGCGTCGCGTCGTCGAGGCTCGGGTGACGGCGGCGCTCACGGAGACGTATGCGGCGCTGGCGGCGGCGCACGACGAGGTCGCCATCCTGCGCGCGGCCATACTGCCCGGCGCGCAGCAGACGTTCGACGCCATCAGCGAAGGCTATCGGCTGGGGCGATTCAGCCTCCTGGATGTGCTCGACGCGCAACGCACCCTGACGAGCGCTGGCAGTCAGCACCTGCGCGCGCTCTCCGACTATCACGACGCGGTCGTGCAGGTGGAGCGGCTGATTGGTGCGCCGCTCCCTG
>JANMDX010000070.1:0-14874 GCA_031376505.1 Acidobacteriota bacterium | reverse complement strand
TCAGCGACCACATTCACACAGATCCGCGGCGAGCTGCATGCGCTCGATGCCGGCATTCCCGTCTATCAGATGAAGACGGTGGAAGGGCAGCTCGACGAGACGCTGCTCACCGATCGGCTCATTGCGATGTTGTCGGCGGGTTTCGGCCTGCTCGCCACCGTGCTGGCCTCGGTGGGCCTCTACGGCGTGATGGCGTTCGTGGTGGCACGCCGGCGCAAGGAGATGGGACTGCGGCTCGCGCTTGGCGCCGATCCCGGCCACGTCGTGTGGCTCGTGATGCAGGAAGTGCTCGTGCTGCTCGGCCTTGGCCTGGCCGTGGGCGTGCCGGCCGCGATCGGTCTTGGCCGGCTGGTGTCGACGCAGCTCTACGGCATCCAGCCGAACGACCCATGGCTGGCCCTGGCGACGGTGGCCCTGCTGGCATTCGTGTCGGCGACGGCGGGGTTCATTCCTGCCTACCGCGCCGGCCGTACCGATCCCAATCTGGCGCTGCGCTGCGAGTAGCGACCGCGTCGCTGGTCCGCACAAGCGGCGACGTCATGTGCGGAAGTCGTGCGTCGAGCCTGCGTTGTGCCCGACTCGCGCGCGGCCTTGATCATTCCCCGATAGGCGGGTTAGCACGGCAGCCGCTCAGGCGCGGCCGTCGCGCTCTGGCTCGAGCCGCAGCTGCTGGCCTTCGACCAGCCCGAGACGCGTGGCTTCGCCGGATGCGAATTCGAGCGCGCCGTGGGCCCGCCAACCGCCCCACGCCAGCCGGAATGGTCCGAGCGCCGAGGCCACGACGACCACGCGCGACTCGCGGTCGAGAAACACCACGTCGATCGCGAAGCGCATGCCCACCGTGTGAATGGAGCGACACGGCGCAAGCCACAGCGCGTGCCCCGGGGCCAGGCCCGCTCGTCCCAACAATCCTCGGGCGCGCACCCACGGCGACGTGGCCAACTCCACCGTGGCGACGCTTCGGCCATCGGCGGCGATCAGGCGAGCACGGTTCATGTCACTGTGGCAGCTCGAGACCAGCGGACGGGATCAGCCGATGGCGCCGAGCGGCGTGAATGACGCGCACATCGCCTGAAACGTGGGGAGGTGGCGGGCAAACGCCATCGACGGGGCCACACAGACCAGCCGGTACACATGGCGGCCCAGGAGCAGCACGAACACCTGCACCTGGTCCGTGCCCCCGACGCCGCGCCGCTGGTAGTCGACCGTCACGATGCGGCGAGTCCCGACCTGCACAATCTTCCCTGAAAACGCGGTTCCCGTGGACTCCCGCTCCTTGAGTTCGCCCACTTCGAGTTCGACGAAGGTGCCGTCAATCTCGTCAGGTGCCAAGGCAATCTGCAGCAACGAGTGCTCGATCACCACGGCGACGCCGTCGTCCTTGTACACCACAGATCCCATGGTGCTCAAGCCGCCGACCACGAGACGCCAATCCTTGTCCGGCAGGTCCATACGGAATTGGGGGGTCGACACGGATCGGCTGCGTGCGCCCGTGCCGCGCGACTGCGCCCCGGCGGATGCTGGTACAAGCAGTGACCCCAAGAGCGTGGTCAAAAGATGGCGTCGACGCGGGGACACGACAGTCGAGGAACGGATCGTCACGCCACCTCCGGATCGGCCACGACCAGCGCCGTCGCGTTGTCACGCCCGCCGGCCGCGATCGCGGCGGCGACAAGCTGCTCCGCATGAGACCGCGGGTCGCCTTGGCCGGCAAGAATAGCACCGATGCGATCGTCACCGAGCACCCCGTGGACGCCGTCACTGCACAGCAGCAGGCGCGTGCCGGGTGTCCGCGGCCGTTCCGCGACATGTCCCACGAGCCGTTCGTCGCCGCCCAGAACGCTGGTGACGACGTTGCGCAGCGGGTGGTGGGCGTAGGTGTCGGAAGACGGGTCGATTGCGCTCCCGAGCGCCGCGAGCAGTGAGTCGTCCTCGGTGAGGGGCGTCAGCTGTCCATTGAGGTGTTGGTACACCCGGCTGTCACCGGCGTGGGCCACGACGAATCCGGAGGTGGTAAAGAGCACAGCCACGACGGTCGTGCCCATGCCGCGGTAGGCCGGATCGCTGGCAGCGGCACGGAACACGCGCTGGTTCGCCAGATGCAGCGCAGTGCGCAGACGATTCGCCGGAATCGTCAACGACGTCTCGAGACCGAACGGCCAGGTCAAGTCCTCGTCGCCATCAGACCGGGCGATGTAGGTCACGATCGACTCGACGGCCAGGCGCGAGGCAATCTCACCAGCGGCGTGTCCGCCCATGCCGTCTGCGACCACGAACAGTCCAACCTCGAGGTCGAGCGCGAACGTATCTTCGTTCCCCTGGCGGACAGGTCCGCATTCCGACACGCCGTAGGCGTTCAGGCGCAGGCCGCCGCGCGGCATCACCGGTTCCGGTCGAACGATGCGCCGGGTCGGGTCGTCGTCAATCTCGCTCGACACGGGGCTACGCCTTTGCGCCTTCTGGCTCGTGGGGCAGCGTGTGGTCGAAGACCTCTGCCAGGGACGTGTCTCCGGCGAGCGCCTTGCGCCACCCCGCCTGACGCAGCGTGATCATGCCGTCGTGACGGGCCGCGACCCTGACCTCCTGAGCGCTAGCCTTGGCCAGGATGAGATCCTCGATCCGCGGCGAGACCCTCAGAACCTCGTAGATCCCGGTCCGGCCCCGGTAGCCGCTGCCGCCGCAGCGCGCGCACCCCACGGGCTTGTAGACGGTTGCTGCGGCATCGGCAGGCAGCGTGACGTCGTCGCTTGCCGCCAGCGCGGAAACCCGGCTGGCCACGGCCGTATCGACCACCTTGCACTCCGGACACAGCCGGCGGACGAGGCGCTGGGCCAGGATCAGCCGCAGCGACGAGGCGACGATGAAGGGCTCCAGGTCCATGTTCAAGAGGCGCAGCACGGCGCCTGGCGCGTCGTTGGTGTGCAGCGTCGAGAGCACCAGGTGGCCGGTCAAGGCCGCCTTGAGCGCGATGTCCGCTGTTTCCGCATCGCGCACTTCGCCCACCATCATGACATCCGGATCCTGACGCAGGAAGCTTCGCAGCACGGTCGCAAAGCCCATCGCCGTCCCGGGCTGACACTGCACCTGGGTCACGCCGTCCATGCGCGATTCGACCGGGTCTTCGGCGGTCAGCACCGAGAGATCCTCCGAGTTGAGCCGATCGAGCAGGGCATAGAGCGTCGAGCTCTTGCCGCTGCCGGTGGGGCCGGTGACCAGGATCAGGCCGTTGGGCAGATCGCAGGCCTCGATGAGTTTCTCGCGCGTGTGGTCGTCGACCCCGAGGTCCTTGAGATCGCGCCTGGCGCGCGTGCGCTCGAGCACGCGCAGCACGATCTTCTCGCCGGTCACGGCCGGGACGAGCGAGAACCGCAGATCGACGGCTCGGCCCCACACCAGGTTGTAGCCGATGTGTGCGTCGATGGGTTCGACGGCGGCAACCACCGGCACGTCGGCCATGGCTTTCAAGCGCGACACGATCGGCAGGGCCATGGCGGCGGGGAACCGGTGCAGCACTCGCAGCCCGCCATCGACGCGCGCCCGCACCCGGAGTTCGTGCTCGGCGGGCTCTACGTGCACGTCACTGGCGCCTATCTCGATCGCGCGACAGAGAATCTGCTGCACGAGCCGGATGATGACCGGATCGCGGATGAGTTCGAGCAGCAGCGACTCGCCGCGCGACAACAGATCGCGATTGCGGTTGACCAGGCTCACGGCCGTCTCCGAGTACTGCTCGAACGGTCGTTCGAGCAGGTTCCGATAGGCCGCTTCGGCGTAGGCTTGGCCGCCCTCCGGCTGGTATCGAAGCTCCGAGACGGGCACGAAGGCCCCATAGTGCTGCGTGAGTGCCGCCACGATCGCTGCCTCGTGGGTCACGAGCGGGAAGACGCGGCAACCCGACACCGCTTCGAGCACGCGCACGGTCCAACCGTCGGTCGGATTCAGCATGCAGACATGCAACGCGTTGGCTTCCATCTGCGCCGGGAAGACCAGCAGACGAGCCACGAGCGCGGCGGGCAGGAGCTGGTTCACGCGGGCGACGAAGTCGGGATACACCGTCATCAACGAGGGATCGACTGCGCGCGACCCGGTGATCTCTTCGAGCATGCCGCGCAACACATCAGCCGGAATGAGCTGCAGGGTCGCGAGGGCGCCGGCCAGCGTCGACGATCGCGAACGCTGGAAGGTCCGCGCCCGTTCGATGGTCGCGGCTTGAAGCATGCCCTGCCGCAGGCTCAGCTCCGCCAGCCGATCGTCCAGTTCGGCATCCGTCATGGGCGGTTCACCAGCTGGGCCAGACGCTGTCGTGCGGCCTCGAGGCCAGGGTGGTCGGCTGGCAACCAGTTCACCGCCCGCTGATACCACGCGATCGCCTCGGGCGCGCGGCCCCGACTGTCGTACTGGCGCGCGCGACTGAGCGCATCGACGCCGGCCTCGTGCATCCGCTTGCGCGTGCGCTCGGTCGCATCGCCGAGACCGGGGAGGACGGCGGCAAACGGCCGCAACCGTTCGTAACCGCGCAGCGCTTCGCTCCACTCGGCCGACGCCTCGAGCGCAGCTGCGGCTTTGAAGCCCTCGGCAGCATCGTGACGCAGGCCGGCATCGGCCTCGCCGAGACGCGCCGCAAGGTCGCGGAATCCCGGGGCCTCGCTGGCCACGCCCGTCAGCAGGTCGCGCGCCTCGACGAACTGCCGTGACGAGAGTCGCTGCAGGGCCAGCGCGTAGCGACGGCGGAGGTCGTCGCGCCGCTGCTGCAGCGCAGGCGGCGTTTCGCCCGCGCGGGCCGGGATGGCCGAGGCGTCTGGGTCAGCATCGCGTGCCGGACGCGGCTGAGTGACGGGCCGCGGTTGCGGGGGGCGAGGTGCAGCACGGCCGGCCGGCCTGTCAGGGGGCGACGAAGGAGTCGGCGCCACCACCGGGGTAGGTGGTGCCAGCGGGGCCGGCGACGGGGCCACTGGCGGGGGAGTCGCCGGCGGGGTGGCCGCCGCGACCGCGGTCGTCGGAACGGTCGTCGGGACCGCGGTCGTCGGGACTGTGGTCTCGATGGCCGTGGCGGGGGGATCGGCCTGCTTCGCAACCGGTGCCTCGGCTTCCGGCATGAGCAGGGCCGCGAGCATGATGGCGAACGCGCCGAAGACGGCGATGGAGCCGTAGATGATGATGCGCCGCAGAATGGGCGGCGAGGCAGGTTGGCTGGGCGCGGGCGCCGCACTCACCGACACGGCTCCACCCACGACTGACCGTGCGGCTGCAGAGGCCCTGGCCGGCGGCGTGGCTCCCGAGGCCCTGACCGGCGGCGCGGCGGCCGAGGCCCTGGCCGGGGCGATCGGCGTGGCGGCAACGCCTGGGCGCAGCGTGATGTCCGACGCGGGCGCAAGCCGCGTCGCGTTCAGGTCCTCAGCGCTGTCCTCGAGCGGCTTGACGTCATCGACCATCGTGAGGACGTAGTCGCCCAGGGCGATTGATAGGCCAGGGGTCAGGGTCTGTCGCGTCACGCGACTCTCACCCACCCAGCTGCCGTTGGCGCTGTTCAGGTCGAGGTAGACCCAGGCGTCGCCTTCACGGCGCAACTCTGCATGGTGGCGTGACAGCGTCTTGTCGGGATCCTTCAATGCGAGGTCGTTGTCGCTGCCGCGGCCAATCCGCACATCGAGGTGCAACAGCGGAAGCTCGGCTTCCACGACGTCGGTACGCGTCAATCGGACAATGGGCATGACTGCACTCACTTAGCCGTGCGGGTGACAGACCGCGCATGCTCAGAGATCTTGAGCGCGCGATCGTATCGCGGATCCTGGCGATCGACGAGCTGCAAGACGTGATCGGAATGCAACAGCGCGTCCTCGTACCGCATGCCCACATCGGCCAGTTCTGCCGCCGCCAGGGCCTTCGACGCCGCGCGATCGAGCTGCGCCGCCGCCTGGGCGAAGGCAGCCGCCGCGTTGCCATTGGCTTTGTCCCGAATGACGGTCGCGGCCAGCAGAAGGGCCGCGTCGCGCCAGCGCTCCGTCTCGAGCCGCAGTCGTCCTTCCTCGTAGAGCGCCTGCACCGGAGGCACCCCCCCAAGCGTGGCAAGCTGCACCACGTCCTTCACCACCGGCGAGGTCTCGGCCGACGCCCGAAGCCGATCGAGCAGTTCTGGTGGCGCGGCCGCGAGCGACTCGACGGTCCTGGCGTCACTCTTGGCCGGTGCCCCTGACCCGCCGACGAGCCAGTACAACAGTCCGCCGATCACGATCAGCGTGACGGAGGCGGCCAGCGCGAGCTTCACCACCTTCGACCCGCCGCTGGCCGTCGCCGCGTCTGCGCCGGCCTCGGTGTCGAGGTCGAGAAACGTCAACGCGACGTCGCCCACTTCGATGCGGTCACCCGGTTCGAGGACGCGCACTGAGGTCGCTTCGCCGTTGACCTTTGTGCCGTTGGCACTGGCGAGGTCCTGGATGGTGTACTCGCCGTCGCGGAACTCGACCAGCGCATGCGCCTTCGAGACCATGCGCGAGTCAATCGCGATCGTGTTCGTCGCCTCGCGGCCAATCGTGGCGGGCCGCGTATTCGACAGCCTGAATTCCTCGTCTCGGCCATCGGCGCCGTGCCAGCGCAGCACCGGGCGTCGTGGCTCACGGCGTCGTCCGAGGTCGTCGCGTCTCATAGCCGTGTCACATCCTCTTGAAGCGGATAACCAGGGGCGCGCCGCCACGGCCCCGCGTGACGTCAATGCCCAGGCGATACGGGCGGCCGCTTGGCGCCGCCGCCCCCTGGGCCGCCTGCTCGGGAGTTGCCTCCGTCACCAGTCGCAGTACTTCATCCACGACCGCCTGATCGTGCAAGGCGTCGATCAGGTGCTGACCGCGCGCCGCTTCGGGCGCCAGGCCCAGCAAGGTCTCACAGCCCGCGTCAGCCGCGATGATGCGGAACCCCGCATCGGCCTCGATGGTCGCGGTCTCGGTCGCGGTCGCGGTCGCGAGGCCGTGACTGGCCGACCCACCCTCAGGACGATTGTTCGGGATCGGCGCGTCGCCGGGATGACGGCCCGCTGGTGACAAGGCAAAGGCAACGGCGTCGAGAATACGCTGGCCTCCGGGCAGTCCGAAATGTTCATGGCCGACGCTGACCTGCCTGGTCGTCATCAGTTCCACCTCTTCACCCAGCCGCAACAGGCGCGCATTCGCGACGCCGGTCATCCGCCGCGTCACCAGCCATGCGGCGCCGAGACACACGAGCAAGAGCAGCGTGCCCATGGCCGATCCGGCCGGTGCGGGATGAATGCTCGACGGGTCGATGGTCAGAGCGACGACTACTGGCCGATCGTCGCCGGTGCTTGTGGCTACGTGCAGTTCGACGAAGCCCGCGTCGGTGTCGGCGACGCGCAGCGCGGCTCCCGTCAGCGGCGGCACGACCACGCTGGTGCCGGCCTCGTCCAAGGGCGCCAAGACCCGCCCATCCGCACTCGTCACACGCGCGTGGACCACGCCGGCGTGGCGACGTAGGGCGCTGGTCACGCGGTCGAGCGGCAGGGCGGGCTCGCGCGAGATCCGCACGAGTTCGACGGCGCTCTGGGCCAACGCCTGGTAATGCGCCTGCAGGAGCGGTGTCCGTTCGTCCGGTTGCAGCAGGTCTGGCACGAGCCCAGCGAGAAACGACACCAGCGCCAGTGGCACGACCCACAGGAGCGTCGTGTGAGCAAACGTCAGTTCGGAGCTGGGCGCCGGCCGGGGCGCAGCCGGCGGCGGCGGATGGCCGGCCGTGCCTTCCGACCGCCGAGGCGTCGACGCAAAACCTGGCGCGGGCGCTGTCGGTGCCGGGCTGGTTGCGACCGGCGTGGCGGCCACGGGTGGACGCGCCTGCCGGCGCGTCACGTCGGCATCATCGGCGGGCGTGGGCGCCGACAAGGCGCCAGCGGCCGCCGGGGCAGGGCTCGCGGCGGCAGCCGCCTTGGCGCGGCGCGGACGCAACACCGTCGCCTCGTCGTCGCCATCGGTCGCCTGGCCCGGCTCGAGAGGCGGTGCACTCCGGATTTCGACCAGCTGCAGGGCAAACGGTCCTACCTCGACGAGGTCGGTCGCGGCCAGCAAATGTTCGGTGATCTTCTCGCCGTTGACGCGTGTCCCGTTCCGGCTCTCGAGGTCACGGACCACCACGTCGTCGCCGACCACTGCGAAGACGGCATGGGCGCGTGACAAGCGTGAGTCTGGCGAGCTGATCTCGCAGGATGGGCTGCGGCCGACCGTGACGGTGCCTACGAGCAGCACTTCCCGGACATGGTCGCCTTGGCGCACGACCAACCGCCGTTCAACGGGCACGCGGCACGGCCTCCATGGGAGCGTCGGCACACTGCAGGTGATCCGTCATTGCTGTGCAGAGATGAAGTGCAGGACCACCGGACCCAGGATGACGATCAGCACAGCTGGAAAAATGAAGAACACGAGCGGCACGAGCAGCTTCTGCGACGCCCGCGCGCCTTCCTGCTCCGCGCGTTGAAAGCGCTGCACGCGCATGACCGCCGCCTGCGACCGCAGCACCTCGCCGATGGGCACCCCGAGCTGGTCCGCCTGCACCAGGACCGACACGAATGAGCCGACTTCCTTGAGCCCGACGCGGCGGCCGAAGTCCCTGATGGCCTCGGCGCGCGTCTTGCCGAGGCGCATGTCGTTGAGGATGTTCGAGAACTCGTCGCGCAGCGGGCCCGGCGTGCCGCGTTCGACGAAACGCTGCATGGCCACCTGGAAGTCGAGGCCCGCTTCGACCGAGAGTGACAGCACGTCCACCGCACCAGGCATGGTCCGTAGAATCTGTCCCCATCGAGCCTTCTTGATGTCGTTGATCAGCTTGTCCGGCAGCATGAATCCGCCAGCCATGGCGGCGAGAAACAGCGGTGGCCAGTTGATGGACTCGATCACCAGTCGCAGGATGAGCGGCGTGGCCACGGCACTGATGACCTTGAACGCAAAGATATGGTTCACGGTCACGCTGTCGCCGAAGCCCGCCTTCCGGAGGGTGTCGGTCAAGGCCGTGCGGTACTCGGTAAACGTCAGCCGCGAAAACAGCGGCGCCAGGACATGCAGCACCGGAAACAGCATGCGAATGAGACCGGACGGGGCATGCGCCGGTTCGAACCGCACAGGCGTGAAAGCCTCGCTCGGCAGCATCTCGTGAGTCCGCCGCGTCAGGAACGCGTAGCACGAGAGCGTCACGGCCGCGAACACCGACAACAGGATCAGGAAAATCATGGTGTGCTCTGACGTGGAATCAGGGGCAGCCGTCGTTCAGCACGCATTCCGCCACGCGGACCAGTTCCCGTGCGAGGCGTGGTTCGAGCCAGGGCGAGATGGCCAGGAAGATGGCCGTGATCAGGCCAGCAATCATCAGGTATTCCGTGGTCGTCTGTCCGAGCTGGTCGCGCCCCACTCTCACACCTCGACCTTCACGACTTTGAGGATGGCCCACATGCCCACCGCGTCGAGCAGGAACACCGCAAACAACATCACCCATCCGAGCGGCGTCGTGAAAAACGGGCTGAGGTAGTTCTCGTCGATGACCGTGAAGAGCAGCATCAGCGCGATGGGCATCGCACAGATGATGACGCCTTGTGACACGCCTTGTGTGGTTACGGTCTTGATGCGGCCCTGCACTTTCTTGCGCTCGACCACCGTCTCGGCAATGACGGCAAACGTCTCGCTGAGGTTGCCACCCGTTTCCCGCAGTGTGAGGACGGAGTCGGTGAACAGCCGCACGTCCTCGAGCGGCACCCGCACCGCCATTCGTCGCAGGGCGTCGTCGGTGAGGCGGCCGAGTCCGATCTCGTTCACGACGCGGCCGAACACGGTCGAGATCGGAGCCGGCATCTCGCGCGACACGAGATCGAGCGCCTGCTGCAGGTTGAGACCGGCCTTGAGGGCGTTGGCCATCATGCGCAGCGCATCCACGAGTTGATCGTCGACCCGCTCCAGGTAGCGCGCCTGCAGCCAGCGGACGGCGAACATCGGCGCGAAGTACGCCGACATGCCCAGTACCAGCGCCCAGAACACCCGCGGGCCGACGCTGTTGCCGGCCATCACACCCAGGCCCGCACCCGCCAGGACGGCCAGTGCAATCCACAGCGCCGCACGGGTTGGCGGCACCGTAATCAGCACCTTGTCGAGTTCCTCCGAGACCCAGGTGCCGTAGGCATCGACGGCGCGCGTCCACCGTGCGCTCCCGGCATCGAGCAGAGCCAGAACACCGAACGCGGCGGCCACGCCCACGAACGCCAGAGCCAGATACTTGATCGCCATCTGCTACGCCGACTGGGGCAGGAAGATTTCCCGTGGCACCTTGATGCCCCGCCTGGCCAACCCTTCGACAAATGGCGGCACGAACCCGGTCGGCACGAAGCGGCCCTGCACCCTGCCGTCTGGGGCGATCCCAAGCTGCTGAAACACGAAGATATCCGCGGTCGTGAACACGCCGTCCTCCTGTCCGGTCAGGGCCGTGATGTGGGTCACCCGCCGCGAGCCGTCCTGCAGGCGCGACTGCTGCACGATCAACTGAATGGCCGAAGCAATCTGATCGCGAATCGCGCGTGCCGGCAGTTCCAGCCCCGACATCAGCGACAGGGTCTCGAGCCGGCTCAGGGCGTCGCGCGGGGTATTGGCATGCACCGTGGTCAGCGACCCGTCGTGGCCGGTGTTCATCGCCTGCAGCATGTCGAGCGCCTCGCCGCCGCGGCACTCGCCCACCACGACCCGATCGGGCCGCATGCGCAGCGCATTGCGCACGAGGTCGCGAATCGTGATCGCGCCTTCGCCCTCGATATTGGCCGGGCGCGTCTCGAGGGCCACGACGTGATCCTGCGGCAACTGCAGCTCGGCGGCGTCCTCTACGGTGATGATGCGGTCGTCGTGCGGAATGAAGGACGACAGCACGTTCAGCAGCGTGGTCTTGCCGGACCCGGTGCCCCCCGAGATCACGATGTTCTGACGTGACTGCACGGCGGCCTCGAGCAGCGTGGCCATCTGGGCCGTCAGCGATCCGAACTCCACCAGCTCCTTCGTGCCGAGGAGCTTCTTCGAGAACTTCCGGATGGTGATGGCCGGCCCGCGCAGCGCCAGCGGCGGAATGATGGCGTTCACACGCGAGCCATCCCGCAAGCGGGCATCGACCATCGGCACTTTCTCGTCGATACGGCGGCCCAGGGGCGCGACGATGCGCTCGATGACGCCGCGCACTTGCTCGGCATTCATGAAGCGGGCATCCGACAAGGTCAACTTGCCGCTCTTCTCCACGTAGATCTGATCGAACTTGTTGACCATGATTTCGGTAATGGTCGGGTCGCTCAGCAGATCCTCGAGGGGGCCGAGCCCGAGCGCTTCGTCGAGGACCGACTTCACGATCTTGCGGCGGAGCTGGCGATCGCGAATCTGGCGCCCCTCCTCCTCGAGTAGCGTCAGGATCTTCGCTTCGACGCGGGTGCGCAATTCCTGCATCCGCACGGCGTCTCGGGCGAGGTCGAAGTCGGCTTTCTTGATGTCGAGCTCATCGACCAGCCGCGAGTGCAAGCTCAGTTTCAGCTTCCTGATCACCGACTCCATGTCATCGGGACCGACCTCGCGCTCGCCTGCAGCGAGTTGTCGCGTCGACGCGGTCAAGATGTCGCGGCTGAGCCGGTCGATCTCGCGCGAGATGGCATGGCGCGGATCGGCCAGCACGATCGGCTGACGCCGGCTGGCCGCGTCGCGCACGCCACGGGGGTCCTCGGGCAGCACGGCCCGAATCGGCAGCCCCCCCAAGGCTGCCGGACGCTCCGCGCCGAGCGCGCGCTCGTCGGTCACGCGATTGGCGCAGCCGATGACTCGCTCGAGCGGGAACTGCAGCGCGCGCAACAAGTCCATCGTACTGCGGGCGCGCAGACCTCCGGCCGGCGAGAGCTCCACGACCACGCACGCCACGTCGGCCTGGTCCAGCACGGTCTGCAGCGCCCCGGTGCCCTCGGTCGGCAAGTCGACGACGACCGTGTCGTAGACCACGCGTGCTACTTCGAGGACGGCGCGAATAAGGTCGGGAGTCAGGAGACGGTGCTGCAAGTAGTTCGTGACGTACGGCAGCACGGTGATGCCGCTGGCCGACGTCATGAGATAGCTCTCGAGCAGTTCGGGTGTCAGCCGCGCCACGATCGGCGACAGATCGGCGAGGCTCTTGGCCCGGTCGAGACCGAGCTGAAACGGGCCATCGCCTGGCAGCGGATAGTGCGCATCGACCAGCAACGTGCGGCCGCGGCGCTGCTGATGCAGGGCGGCGGCCAGGTTGGTGGCGACCAGCGTGCGGCCCGTGCCGCCGGCGCCGGCACATACGCATACGGTGACGTTGCTTCCTGGCATGACGGCTAGCGCCCTGGGACAACCCGCGCATGCAGCAGCACGAGCAAGTGAGTCTTACGGGTCTTGTTGTAGTACGGCACGTAACTGGAGTACTGCGCGCCGGGCAGGCTCGAGACTCCCGGCAAGCCTCCGAGCATGCCCGCCGCGCCTGACACCTTCGACAGGGCGCCGCCGCCGCTCGACAACTCGGGTACCACCAGCAAGTCGGCACCGGCCACACTGAACGGCGCCGACACGTCGTTGTCCGATTGCCAGCGCGCCCGTCGCCAACCACCAGCCACATACGCGCTCGACTTGATCGGGAGGTTCGTCTCAACCAGGATCCGCGTGCTCAATTGCCCGTCCTCGAAGGACGCTGGCGTCAATGTCAACCGGATACCGCTCGCTTCGAGCTCCTTTGCCGGGATCTTGACGTCGCTCGACAACACGCTCTTGCCCGGGATGAAGGTCTGGGCGTCGCGGCCCACCTGCACTCGCACTTTGGCCGAGTGCAGCACGCGGCCGCTGGGCTCGATGCCTGTTTCATACGAACTCGATCCAAACGTGGTGCTGGCCTCGAGCACCTGCACGTCGTACTCGATGTCAACCACGCTCGCCGCGGCCGGGTTCGCGGGCTCGGCGGTTGTGCTACCTGGGACAAGCACTCCAGGGGTCACCGGCGGCGCTCGATCCACCCGTGGCGTCGGCGGCACGACCGCACGGTCGGGTGGCAGCTCCGGCGCCACGAGCCGGACGAAAGACTCGGCACCGGTGGATGTCGCCATCCGTGCGATCAGCTCCAAGTCGTCCTCGGCGCTGACGGTGCCAGACACCACGAGATCTCCGCCCGCGCGCTCGACCTTGACCGACGGAAAATCCCGCAGCAGCGCCCGCAGTTTGGTTTCGGCCTGCGCGTGTTCCTGTGTTTCGACGACGAGTTCAATTTCGGTCTTGGCCTTGTTGCCCTGGTCCCACAAAATCAACTTGGTGCGGCCTTCGCCGATGCCGAGCAGCAGCACGGCCCGACGCCCCGGGCGCACGCGAAAGTCAGCAACCGTGGGGTCGCCCACGGAAATGTCGCCGACTGCGAATGCCGGCTCCAGTACGAACTGGCCACCAACGAGCAGGCGGACTTCGCGGGCGCCAGCGCTGCCAGTCTGTGCCGCCGCGCATACGCACGCCAGCCCAATTGCACACGCCGTCGACCATAACCAGCGCGTCGCCATACTGCCTCCTAGTAGCTGCCGCTGCCGCGCATTTCGCGCCACGACGGCCCGGCCCGCCGCTTGACGGGGGTTTGCACACCGAGCAACGTCAGCGGATCCATGTTCGGCAGGTTCTCCACCCGCCCGGCATCGAGATTGGAGCGCAAGGTCAGCGTGAGGGTGCCGATTTCCTGCGCGAGCACCAGTTCCTGCGCCTGGCGCAAGCTCACGAGCACTGTCACGTGGCGGATATCCTTGTCTTCCAGTACCGGCGGCGCCAACACGTTGCCCTCCTCATCGGCGGCCGTGGGCACCGGGCGGGGCGCGGCCCCGCGACGACGGTGCTCCTGGTCCACCGCGAGCACGCGTACATCCTGCATCATCAGACGAGTCTCGGTCCGCTCGTCCGCATAGGTGATGACGCCCGCCTGATTGATGCCCGTGGGGCGGCCGTATTCGAAGGTGCCCAGGATGTCGACGCGGTTGCCTGGACGCACGAGCCCGCCGACCCCCATCACGTCGGCAGCGCCGATGGCCACCGCGCGCTGGCCCGAGGGCACTTCGTAAGCCAATGCGCTTTCGGATTCGTCGCCGAGCATGGTGGCCAGGATCTGCGTGCCCACCGCGATGGGCACGCTCGCGACCCGTCCCTGCACTTCTTCGGGTCGCGCCACAGCGGTCGGTTGCGCGAAGGCCGAGGGCACGGACCGCACTTCGAACATGCCCGCTTCGATGACGGTATTGCCACTGATGTTGGCCGTGGCGACGACCACCGCCTGCGGCGACGACAGCGAGAGCAGCGACGCCTCGCGCGTGCTGATGTACAGCCACGTCAGCAGCATCGCAGCCACGCCGGCCGCGATCGCCACTGCGAGGCGCCCCTGGTTACGCATGGTTCATTTCTCCCGGAATCTGTCCGTGGAAGAGTCGCGTGAATCGGAACATCAGCAGAAGCCCATGCCCGGTACCGAATGCAGGCTGTTCATGCAGCCCCCGAACCCGGCGCATTGGCAGATCGGATAGTACGTGCCTGCACCCATGCGGGTGCGCTTGTAGCCGTCCTTTCGCGGTGTGGCGGCGCCCGACCAGGCCGCCAGCCGCAACTGGCCCACCAACTGCCGCCGGAACATTCCCACCGTCTGCACGTACACCTCGGGCATGTTGGTCGGGTGCCACCGGACCTGCGCGTGCAGGTCGGAGTTGTAGATGCACTTGGCCGATTTATTGAAACAGTTGGCGTTCCAGGCACCGTTGAACATCTGCATGTGGGCGCTGGTCACCGACGAGTAGATCGCCTGGTTGACCCGGAACAACTGCAGGGCCGACGCGACGAAGATGATGAG
>JANMDX010000042.1:0-15200 GCA_031376505.1 Acidobacteriota bacterium | reverse complement strand
GTGGCGCGGGCCGAGGTCGACGCGGGGCTGATCATTCACGAGAGCCGTTTCACCTATGCCGACCACGGCCTGGTGAAGGTCGTGGACTTGGGCGACTGGTGGGAACGGGAGACCGGGCTGCCCGTGCCGTTGGCGGGCATCTGTGCGCGGACCGACCTGGAGCCGGTGCTTGCGGCGGCCGCGGAAGCGGCCATTCGAGCCTCGGTCGCCTACGCGTTCGCCCATCCCGAGGCAAGCCGACCCTACGTGCGCGCGCACTCGCAAGAAATGTCCGACGAGGTCTGCGACGCGCACATCCGGCTGTATGTGAACGCGCTCAGTCTCGACATCGGCGACGAGGGTCTGCGGGCCGTCGCACGCCTGTCGGGCACGGCTCTGTCGTGATGAGTGTCGACGCGCTGCGGTGGGTGCCAGGGCACGCACGTTGCGCACAATTTTGTTTGTGTATCGTCCGCCGCCGGGCCTAGAATTCACGAGGTGGACCTGGCTCATTCGGCTCGGCTTCCGCTCCCCCTGAGATGACCTGCCCAAAGTGCGGCAGCAACGCGGCGAACTCCGCCACGTGCCCGGCATGCAACGCTCCGCTTGCCGTGCCGGCTCGTGCCGAAGACACCGACGCCGAGGCGACGCACCTCGGTCTGGCGGCCGCCTTCGGCCCTGACGTGACCATGCTGCCGTCCGCCCCCGCCCGGCCGGAGGGTCACGCGACGATGATGCCCGCAGCGGCGCGGCACGACCCTGACGTCACGATGATGCCCGCCGCGGCGACGGCCGACACGGATGCCACCGACATGGGGCTGGCGGCCGTGGTCGAGAGCGACGTCACGATGCTTCCCGCGCCGCGGCCCGAGGCGTCGGACGCCGAGACGAACCTGGGCGTGTCGCCGCCAGGGCCCACGGCCGTTCCGCGCGCTCGCGCGCCACGACCGGCCCGCAGCAAGGCCGCCGCACACCATCCCCGCGGTGGCTTCGGCGAAGCAGCCAGCGATCTGGTGGGCCGTCAGCTCGGCCCGCGGTATCACATCATCAAGCTGCTGGGCGCCGGCGGCATGGGCGCCGTCTATCAGGCGTGGGACGCCGAGCTCGGCGTGGCAGTGGCCCTCAAGACGGTCAGGCCCGAGGTGGCCGACGACCCCGAGACCGCGCGCATGCTCGAGCGTCGGTTCAAGCAGGAACTGCTGCTGGCGCGCAAGGTCACCCACAAGAACATCGTGCGGGTGCACGACATCGGCGAGGTCGAGGGGGTCAAGTACATCACGATGCCCTACCTCGAGGGCGACGACCTGGCCACGGTTCTGAAGCGCGACGGCAAGCTGAGCGTGCCGCGCGTGATGAAGATCGCCCGCAGTGTCGTGTCTGGGCTGCTGGCCGCGCACGAAGCCGGCGTGGTGCACCGCGATTTGAAGCCGGCCAACATCATGGTGAACGCCGAGGGCGAAGGCCTGGTGATGGACTTTGGCGTGGCGCGCTCCACCGAGGGCGCGCAGACGAGCGCCACGCCTGGCGCCGGGTTGCCCGCCGGGCTGTCGGGCGCCACCGCCAACACCATGGCGCAGACGATGGTGGGCTCGGTCGTGGGCACGATCGAATATATGGCGCCCGAGCAGGCGCGCGCCGAGCCGGTCGACGAGCGCGCCGACATCTACGCGTTCGGTCTGATTCTGTACGATCTGCTGCTCGGCCGGACCCGCGCGGAGCATCTCGAGAGCGCGTTTGCGGAACTGCAGCAGCGCATGCGCGAGGCGCCCCCGCCGCCGCGGACGAAAGACCCGACCATTCCCATCGCGCTGGATCGCCTCGTGGTGCGGTGTATCGATCCCGATGTGTCCAAGCGCCTCGGCTCGACGCGCGAGCTCGAGTCGGAACTGGCGAAGCTCGACGCCAATGGCGTGCCCCTGCCGCTCGTGCGCCGGCTCACGTGGCGCATGACGACTGCCGCGGCGCTGGTCGTGGCGTCGCTGCTTGGCGGCACCTGGTGGGCAGCCCGCGGCCCGGAACTGCCGGTCGTACACGAGCCGGTGTCGATCCTGATTGCCGACCTGCAGAACAACACTGGCGACACGACCTTCGATGGCACGCTCGAACCCATGCTGAAACTGGCGCTCGAGGGCGCGGGGTTCATCAGCGCCTACGACCGCAACGGCATCCGTCGCAGTCTGGGCGTGGCGCCGCCCGAGAAGCTCACCGAGCAGGCCGGGCGCGAACTCGCCGTGAAGCAGGGTGTGGGCGTGGTGCTGTCGGGAGCCATCACGCGCGAGGGCAGCGGGTATGGCGTAACCCTCACGGCCGCCGAGAGCGTGACGGGCAACGTCATCGTGAATGCCTCGGCGCGCGCCTCGGGCCGGGATCAAGTGCTCGGTGTGGCCACCACCCTGGGTAACCGGGTGCGCACCGCCCTCGGCGACGACACCTCCGATTCGGCGCAACGCTTCGCGACCGACACGTTGTCGGCCACCTCGCTCGACGTCGTGCGCGAGTACGCGATGGCCATGCAGGCGCTTTCGATGAGCAAGTTCGAGCCCGCGCGTCAGAGTTTCGCCAACGCCGTGAAGCTCGATCCGAATTTCGGTCTCGCCTACGCCGGAATGGCGATTGCCTCGGCCAACCTGGGGCAGCCGCAGGAAGCCGAGACCTATGTGAAGGAGGCCATCCGCCACGTCGACAACATGACCGAGCGCGAGCGTTTCCGCACCCGCGGCCTGTTCTATTACGTGACCAACGACTACGCTGCGTGCGTGAAGGAATACGGCGACCTGCTGGAGCGATACGCGGCCGACGCCGCCGCGCGCAACAACCTCGCGCTGTGCTCGACGAAGTTGCGCAACATGTCGCGCGCGCGCGAAGAGATGCAGCGCGTCGTGCAGATCCTGCCGAAGCGATCGCTCTACCGCGTGAACGCCGCGCTCTATTCGGCGTACTCGAGTGCCTTCGAGGCCGCCGAGGAGGAAGCGCGCGTGGCGCAGGAACTGCAGGATCCGTGGGCGCTGCAGGCCCTGGCGCTCGCGCAGCAGGGTCAGGGGAAGACCGCCGAGGCCCAGCAGAGTTACCGGGCGCTTTCGGAGGTGCAGGGCGCCGGTCCGTCATACACCGCCTCTGGCCTCGGCGACGTCGCCCTGTATGAGGGGCGCTTCGCCGACGCCGCGAACCTCTTTGCCGATGGTGCCAAGGCCGACCTCGCCGCCAAGGACGCCGACCGCGCAGCCGCCAAGCAGGCGGCGCTGGCCTACACGGAACTGGCGCGTCGTCGCCCCCGCCAGGCGCGCGCGGCTGCCGATGCGGCGTTGACCAACAGCTCGGCCATGCAGGTGCGGTTTCTGACGGCGCGGATTTACGCTCAGACCGGCGCTGTGCCACAGGCGAAGGCGATGGCCGCCAAGCTCGCCGCCGAACTGCAGGCCGAGCCGCAGGCGTATGCCAAGATCATCGAGGGCGTGGTCGCCCTGGAGCAGAAGGACGCCCGGCTGGCCATCAAGGTACTTACTGAGGCCAACACGCTGCTTGATACCTGGATTGGTCGCTTCGACCTCGGCCGGGCATATCTCGAGGCGGGCGCGTTCCCGCAGGCCGACTCGGAATTCGATCGCTGCCTGAAGCGGAGCGGAGAGGCCCTGTCGCTGTTCCTCGACGAAGAGCCTACCTCGGGGTTCCTGCCGGCCGTCTACTACTACCAGGGCCGCGTGCGCGAAGGACTGAAGAGCGCCGGATTCGCTGAGCCGTACCGGACGTACTTGACCATTCGCGCAAAGGCCTCCGAAGACCCGCTCCTTCCCGAGATTCGCAAGCGAATCGCGACGCCGTAGTGCCTGCGCCGCCGGGTCGGCGCGTGGTATTCTTTGCGCCGTTCGACTGCGCGGCCGCTCCTGCGACCGCCGTCTGAAGGAGAGCCACTTATCATGCACGGACGCACTCGCATCCTCGCCGCCACGGTCACGCTCGGTCTGCTCGTGACCGTCTCGGTCTGGTCCATTTCGGTTGACGCCCAGTCCGCCAGGAGCGCCGCGCCGGGCTTCACGATCGACGCCACGTGGCCGCAGGAGTTTCCCAATCACTGGGTCATGGGTTCGGTGACGGGTGTGTTCGTGGATTCGAAGGACCACACCTGGATCACGAGTCTGCCCGAGACGCTCACCGAAGAGGAATTGTACGAGGAACAGACCCCGCCGATGAGCACGTGCTGCAAGGCCGCTCCGGTGGTGATCGAACTCGACCAGAACGGCAAGGTTGTGCAGGGCTGGGGTGACAAGGCCAAGGAGGACCCGGCGAACTGGCCGCGCAATCCCCACGGCATCTTCGTCGACCACAACGACTTCGTGTGGGTGGGCACGCACATGCACCACCGCGTGATGAAGTTCACGCGCCAGGGCAAGCTCGTGATGACGATCGGCGAATACGACAAGAACAACGGCAGCAACGACACCAAGGTACTTGGCGGCCCGTCGGGCATCTGGGTCGATCCGAAGACCAATGAGGTCTTCATCTCCGACGGCTACCGCAACCGTCGCATCGTCGTGTTCGATGGCGCGACCGGCGCCTACAAGCGCCACTGGGGCGCCTACGGCAAAGTGCCCGACGACACCGAGAAGTTCGACCCGAAAACGATGGTGGGCGGCGCCCTGCCCGCGCAGTTCTCGACGCCGCACGGCCTCACCGGCTCGAACGACGGCAAGATCTACGTGGCCGACCGGCGCGGCAACCGGGTCCAGGTGTTCGAGCAGTCAGGGAAGTTCCTGATGGAGAAGATCATCGCCCCGGCCACGCTGTCGTCGGGCTCGTCGTTCGTGCCCGTGCTCTCGAAGGACGCCCAGCAGCAGTGGCTCTATCTTGCCGACGGCACGAATCACAAGATTTGGATCCTGCGTCGCAGCACCATGGACGTGGTGGGCGAGTTCGGCCGCGGCGGCCGCCAGTTGGGGCAGTTCCTGCGTCCTCACGGCATGAGCATCGACTCGAAAGGCAACCTGATCGTCGGCGAGGCCTCGACGGGCCGGCGCGTGCAGCGCTTCAACGTGACCGCCGCCGGCAAGTAGTCCCACGCATGGAGTCCACGATGGATCGACGCGAGTTGCTCCTCGGCTTGCTGGCGGGGACCACGCTGCTTGGCGACGGGATCGCCGGAAGTGCAGAGCAGAGCAGCGCGCCCGATCCGTCGGTCTACATCCCAAAGGCGCATCTAGTGGAAGACCGCGCCTTCCTGCACGCGTTCATGGACGAGTTCAGCTTCATCGACCTCGTGACCACCACGCCGACGCTGCGGATCACCCACATCCCGTCGGTGCTCGATCGCACGAAGGGAAGGTTCGGCACGATCTTCGGCCACATCTCGGCGCTGAACGACCAGAAGAAGGCCATCACGGGCGGCGAGCGGGCCGTGGTCGTGTTCCGTGGACCGCATGGCTACGTGTCGCCCGGGTGGTTGGTGACCCCGGCCGGCCGAAACGGCGTGCCCACGTGGAACTTCGCGGTCGTGCATGCCACCGGCCGCATGGTGCCCATCGACGAGCCGGCACGGAAGCACGCCCTGCTCACGACGCTCATCGCGAAGTACGAAACGAAAATCGGCCGCACCGACTACGACTTCTCGAAGCTGCCGATGGACGACGTGCTGAACCGGATGAAGGGCATCCAGCCGTTCGAGTTGGAGATCGAGGCGCTCGAAGGGAAGTTCAAGTTGTTCCAGGAGCGCCCCGAGTCCGACCGTCAGGCCATGCTGCCGAAGCTCGAGGTCTACAAGGAGCGGTCGCTCCACGACTTCACCGAGTACTTCTACAAGACGGCGCCGAAGTAGCGTCCGAGGTGGCTATGACCGTTCGTCCCTCTCTGGCAGTGGCGCTCGTAGTGATCACGGCCACCTTGTCAGCCCAACAGCGGGCGCCACAGAACGAGTCGATTCGCCAAGAGGAATTGCGCGCGGATCTGTACTACCTGGCTGGCGATGCCATGCGCGGCCGTCTCACCGATACGGTGGAGAATCTGGCCACCGCCGACTACATTCGCTCGCGGTTCGAGCGTGCCGGGTTGAAGCCTGCGGGTCCTGGCGGCTCGTACTTCCAGAACTACACGCTCATGACCGCGACACTTGGGGACGGGAACACGCTCGACGTAACCGATCCTGGTGGCGGCACGCGCCGTCTCACGCATGGGCAGGAGTTCTATCCGCAGCGCTTCAGCGCGAGTGCACACGTGGCGGCCCCGGTCGTGTTTGCCGGATTCGGCATCACCGCGCCGCAGTGGCAGTACGACGACTACAACGGCAACGTGAAGGGCGCCATCGTGCTCGTGACCGACCACGAGCCGGGCGAACGCGATCCGGCCAGTCCGTTTGAAGGCGTGGTCACCGCCGAACCGTCGGTCGCCTTTCGCAAGGCGCTTGCGGCGCAGGAGAAGGGCGCGGTCGGCATCTTGTTCGTGTCCGACGTCCACAACCATCCCGGTCCGGTGAACTTCGATCAGGCGACGCGCGGGGTGTGGCCCGCCCAGACGCCGCACCTCAAGACGTACATGCTGACGGCCTGGTCCGATCGCATTCGCATTCCCGCCGCCCAGATCTCGCCCGCGCTGGCCGCGACGCTCGTGGCCGGCACCGGGAAGTCGCTGGCCGCCCTGACGAACGCTGCGGAATCGGCTCGCGGCATGACGCCGCTGCCTCTGCCTGGTGTCCGCGTCGATCTGAACACGTCGGTCACCCGGATCACGGTTCCCGACCGCAACGTCGTGGCGCTCATCGAAGGCAGCGACCCGAAACTGAAGGACGAGTGGGTGATTGTGTCGGCGCACTTCGATCACAACGGCGCCGAGGGCACACAGATCTTCAACGGCGCCGACGACAACGGGTCGGGCACGGTGGCGCTGCTCGAGATCGCCGACGCCTACGCCCTGGCCGCGCAACAGGGACGGCGTCCGAGGCGCAGCGTGCTCTTTGCGGCCTGGAACTCGGAAGAGCGTGGGTTGCTCGGCGCGTGGGCGTACACCGAACAGCCATTGGCGCCGCTGGCGAGCATCGCGGCGGTGCTGAACATGGACATGATCGGACGCAACGAAGAGATCCAGGTCGGCGCCGGCGCGCGGTTCAACGGCTTCGACGTGCAGACGGCCGAATCGAACGCCAATACGGTGAACGTAATGGGCTTCACGCGCGCGCCCGAGGTGGCCGCCGCGATGGACCAGGCCAACGCGAGCATCGGGCTGCAGCTGCTGAAGCGCTACGACAACAACCTGTCGAATCTGGTGCGGCGCAGCGACCAGTGGCCCTTTCTGCAGCGGGGCGTGCCGGCGCTCGGCTTCATGACGGGGCTGCACCCCGACTATCACACCGTCTACGACCGTCCCGAGAAGATCAACTACGTGAAGATGGAGAAGATCGCCCGGTTGATCCACCAGGCAAGCTGGGATCTCGCCAACGCCGACGGCCGTCCGCCGACCACCGCGCCGCGCTGAGCCACGCGCATGCTGACGCTTCTGCTCTCGGCGCTGCTGACCGCGCATCCCGGACATGGCTCGATGGCGCTCGTGGGCACGCTCGTGTCGGTGACCGAGACGTCCATCACGCTCGACGTGCGCGACGTGGCGTCGGCGTCGACCAGGCGGATGGATGTGAAGCTCAGCCCCGACACCAAGCTGCGCGTGGCGAAGGCGACGGTGCCTACCCTCGACGTCTGGGTCGGCGCCTCGGTCGTCGTCACGGTGGACTACGAGGAAGACGTGGACGGCCGCACGGTCTACACCGCTGACAAGGTCCAGATCACGCCGCCGAAGGTGAAGAAGCGGACGTGAATCGGCCCCTGGCATCGGGCCAGAAGCCTGTATGCTCAGCGGGACATTTCAGTCCCGGCCCGTCTCACACCCTCCCAGCAGCCCCCATGTCCACAACTGCGACATCGCCCACGCCGTCGTCCGATGCCGATGCCCAGCTGGTGCGCGGCATCGGCCTTTGGGGCGCCACGATGCTCGCCATCGGCGGCGTCATCGGCTCCGGCATCTTCCTGACGACCGGCGGGATGGTGGCGCAGCTCCCGTCGACCACGCTGGTGCTGGCGGCGTGGACGGCCGGCGGCCTGCTGGCGATGGCGGGCGGCCTGACCTACGCGGAGATGGGGTCGATGTTCCCGCGTTCGGGCGGGCTCTCGGTGTTCCTCAGCGAGGCCTACGGCCCGGCGTGGGGCTTCTTGTTCGGCTGGGCGTGCCTGCTGGTCATCCTGACCGGCAGCGTGGCCACTGTGGCCATCGGGTTTGCCGAGTACTTCAGTTACTTCTTTCCCGCGCTTGGCACGGCCAACGTGCTCGCCACGTTCGCCATGCCGTGGGGGGCCTGGAGCATCAGCGCCGGACAGCTCGTGGCGGCCGCCTCGATTGCCATCATCACGGCCGTCAACTACGTGGGCGTGCGCAGCGGCAACCTCACCAACACGGTGCTTACGGTCGCCAAGGTGGTGCTGCTCGTGGTGCTGCCGGTGCTGGCGCTCACCTACATGCGCGTGACGCCGGTCTTCACGCCCGTGGTGCCGCCAGATGCGGTGCGTCCGCTCGCGTCGTTCGGCGTGATGATGATTGCCGTGATGTGGACCTACGAAGGCTGGTATTACGTGGCCTTCGCGGCCGGCGAGATCAAGGACGCCGCCAGGAACGTGCCGCGCGCCCTCATCTACGGCACCCTCGCCCTCACGGCCATCTACGTGTCGGTGAACCTGGCCTACGTCTACGCCCTGACGATCGAGGAGATGTCGGGCGTGACGCGCGTGGCCGAGAAGGCCGTCACGATGCTCGTAGGCCCCAGCGGCGCGGCGCTGGTGGCGGCCACGGTGGTCATCTCGACCTTTGGCTGTAACGTGGCCGGGGTCATTGCGTCGTCGCGCAGCTGCTTCGCGATGGCGGCAGAAGGTGGCTTCTTCCCGCCGGCGGCGCGTGTGCACCCCGTATATCGCACGCCGCACGTGGCGCTCATCATCACCAGCGTGTGGTCGGCGTTCCTCACGCTCACGGGCGGCTACGAGGCGCTCTTCACCTACGTGACGTTCGCGTCGGTGCTGTTTGGCACACTCGGCGGCATCGCGATCTTCGTGCTGCGCGCCAAGCGGCCCGATGCGCCGCGGCCGTACCAGGCGCTCGGCTATCCGGTGATTCCTGCGCTGTACGTGTTGGGCTCATTCGCGCTGGTGTTCAACACGCTGATGGAGCGGCCCACCGCGTCCATCGCGGGTCTCGGGCTCGTCGCGCTCGGATTGCCGATCTATTGGTACCTGGGGCGTCCCAGCCGATAGGATCAGACGGTGTCGGGGCCGTCCGCGTATGGTAGCCTGATCGCCCTGAAGGCACTCTCCGTGGATGGTCCACTCTTCGACCGAGGCACTCTATGCCACGCAAGACCGTTCGCCGTGCCTCCGCCGTCACGCCATCCGCCGCGGCGGGCCGTCTCCGCGGCAAGAAGGGCTCTCAACTCCCCGGCCGCCCGGCTCCCGGGCGGGCCGTCGGCACGAGGAAGAAGACTGTGTCCAGCAGCAACGATCGCACGCAGACCAAAGGCAAGTCCACAACCGATGCCGACGCCAAAGGGGGTGGCCCCGAGGACGGCGGCGTCGGCAACATCGACAAGGTACGGGACATTCTGTTCGGCGGGCAGATGCGCGACTACGAACGTCGCTTTGCCAAGCTCGAAGAACGTCTGGCTCGCGACACGGCGGAACTGAAGG
The DNA here is from genome assembly GCA_031376505.1 of Acidobacteriota bacterium. Classification (GTDB taxonomy): domain Bacteria; phylum Acidobacteriota; class Vicinamibacteria; order Vicinamibacterales; family UBA2999; genus CADEFD01. Next base: position 5,517 of record JANMDX010000042.1, on the reverse strand, counting down.
ACGAGGTCAAGAAACGTCTGGCCGCGCTGACGGAGTTCGTTCAGAACGAGGCCGAGACGCTGGCGGGCCGGATCAAGACCGAGCACGACGAGCGCACCGACGCCACGAAGGATCTGTCGCGGGAGTTGCGTGAGGCGGCCAAGGGCTTCGAGAAGAAGACCGGCCAGCTCGACGACCAGCTGACGCGCGCCCAGCGCGAACTGCGGCAGCAACTGCTCGATCTCAACAAGCAGCTCACCGACGAGATCGGGCGCAAGGCCGACGAGGTGCTGGCCAGGCTGGCCCAGGAATCCCACGAGCTGCGTGTGGACAAGGCAGACCGCGCCACCATCGCCGCGCTGCTCCAGGAAGTGGCGCTGCGGTTGACCAATGAGCTGACCTTGCCCGGCGCCAAGGACTAGCCGCATGGGCGATCCCGCGGTCCGTCCCGCCGCCGACGGCGGGCGAGAGCCGGACGCGCGCGAGACGGGCGATGCCCTGGCGGCCCTCCGCGCAATCCTCGTTGGTCCCGAGCAGCAGGCGCTCGAGGCGCTCCGTGCCCGGCTCGCGGATCCCGCCGCGCAGGCCAGGGACGTCGCCGCGGTGCTGCCGCAGGCCCTGCAACTGCGCGCGCTCGACGCCGAACTCGCGCGGGCCTTGGCGCCCCCGGTCGAGGATGCCATCACGGCCTCGATCGCGCGCAATCCCAAGCCCCTGGCCGATGCGCTGTTCCCGGTGATGGGCCCGGCCATCCGCAAGGCGGTGGCCGCCAGCCTGGCGGCGATGGTCGAGTCGCTCAATCGCACGCTCGAACACAGCTTGTCGTGGCGGTCGTTCCGGTGGCGCATCGAGGCGTTCCGGTCGGGCCGGTCCTTCGGCGAAGTCGTGCTGTCGCACACGCTGCTCTTTCGCGTGGAGCAGGTGTTTCTCATCGACCGCGCGAGCGGCCTGCTCCTGCAGCACGTCGACGCCGGCGACCTCGGCGTGCAGGATGCCGACATGGTGTCCGGCATGCTGACGGCCATTCGCGACTTCGTGGGCGACTCCTTTACGGTGGCCGATCAGGCGTCGCTCGATGCGTTTCAGGTGGGCGACCTCGCCGTCTGGATCGAGCAGGGTCCCCGGGCGCTCGCCGCCGCCGTGATTCGTGGCCGGCCGTCGCCGGACCTGCGCCTGCGCCTTCAGGAAGCGCTCGAGACCATTCACTTGCAGCTGGCTGACGCGTTCGAGGCGTTCCAGGGCGACGCGCAGCCGTTCGAGGCGGCCCGCCCGGAACTCGAAGCCTGCCTGCGTGCCGAGTACCGGCGCGACGCGCAGCCGCGCGGCCGCGCCTCGGCAGCCGTGGCGGCCGTGGTACTGGTCGCCCTGGGCGTGTGGGCCGGCTTGGCCTGGCGTGACCGGCAGCGCTGGAACGCGTATCTCGACGTCCTGCGGGCCCAGCCCGGGCTCGTCGTGGTGTCGACCGGCCGGTCCGGCGGAAAGTTCGTCGTGAGTGGCCTGCGCGACGCCCGTGCCCCGACACCTGACGACCTGCTGCGTCAGACGCCGATTGACCCCGCCACGGTCGAGGCGCGCTGGCGGCCCTACCAGGCGCTCGAACCGGCCTTCGTGCTGGCCCGCGTCCGCGAGGCCCTGCAACCGCCGCCAGAGATCACGCTCGACCTGGTCGACGAGGTACTCGTCGTCACGGGCCGGGCGTCGGCGGATTGGCTCCTGGCGGCGCACGCGCGCGCGCCGTTCATGAGCGGCGTCACCCGCCTCGATGCGAGTGCCGCCTTCGCTGCCGGCCTGCGTGACCTGGTCGGGCGGGTCCAGGCGACGGTGCTCCTGTTCATCAAAGGCACGAGCCGTCCGGTGGCCGGTCAAGAGGCGGTATTCAGTGCACTGGCGGCCGACGTGCGTGAGTTGGACCTGCTTCTGTCCGCGGCCGGCCGGCGCGCGCATGGGTCCATCGAGGGACATACCGACAGCGACGGGGATCCGGCGTCGAACGTGCCGCTCAGTCTCCTGCGTGCCGAACGCGTCCGCGACGCCGTGGCCCCTGGGGTGGGCCACCACCTGACATGGTCCGTGGCGGGCGCCGGAAGCAACCAGCCGGTCGTGGCGTCGGCATCGGAGGCGGAGAAGCAGCGCAATCGGCGGGTGAGCCTGCGGGTAGAGGTCGAATGACGGACACAGAGGGACGCCAGCGATGATTCAGAAAAAGGTCTGCCTGCTGGGCGGCTTCGCCGTGGGAAAGACGAGCCTGGTCTCGCGCTTCGTGCGGAGCATCTTTTCCGACAAGTACTTGACGACGGTTGGCGTGAAGATCGACAAGAAGCTGATGGCCGTCGACGGTCACGACGTCACGCTGGTGCTGTGGGACCTCTACGGGCAAGACGAGTTCCAGTCGATTCAAGAGACGCAGTTGCGAGGCACGGCGGCGTACCTGCTGGTCGTCGACGGCACGCGCCCGGCCACGCTCGAGACGGCCCATGACCTCCAGCAGCGGACCGAGCGCATCGTCGGCACGGTGCCGTTCATGGTCGTCCTCAACAAGTCCGATCTCGCGGCCGAGTGGCGGCTGGACGACTCCGCCGTGGCGACGTCGTTTGCGCGCAGTGCCGGTGTGGTGCGGGCGAGCGCCAAGACCGGAGACGGCGTCGAAGCCGCGTTTGTCACGCTCACACGCGCCATGCTGGCGCGGTAACGTCCAGGCCAGACCGGAGGATTCGATGAGCGAGGCATTCCTCGAGCAGCTCTACCCGAAACTCGGGTTCATCGTCATGCAGCGCGCCGACAGCGGCGAGTTCGTGCTGCTGACGAAGGCGCCGGGGTGGTTCGCCGACGCGGCGGCGACGGCCGCCGCCGGCGGCCCCGCGACGCTCGGCAGTACGCTGCCGTTTCTCGAACACCTGCGCACGGAAGCCGACCGTTTCTGGTGGAGCGGCGAGGACGGCGTCATGTCCGGTGAGCCGTTTGCCGTGCCCGGTGCCGCCGAGGAGTATCTGGTGCGTCCACGCGTGGTCACGGTGGAGGGGCGAAAGCTCCTGCTGCTCGAGAACCTCACCGGAAGCGCCGACAGCCGCGCCATTCTGCAGGCAGCGCGTGACGCGCGTCTGGAGCACGAGCGGGCCGCGTTGCGAGCACGCGACGTACGCGCGCCGATTGACTCGATCGCGCAGCTGGCCAGCCAGTTGCTCGACGCGGACCTGCCGCCGGGCGCCCGCGAGGCGGCGCAGGGGGTGATGCGCGCGGTCGGGAGCGCGCGAGCCGTTCTCGACCGGATGGTCGACCCGTCTCGCGGCCCGACCTAGGCGGGTCGCCCCCGATGACGCTCAGGGCGGGGGGCGCAGCCATTCGGCCACGACGGCCCGCGTGTCGACGCCCGTGGCCTGTTCGATGAGCGCCGACAGCTCGTCGATCTGAAACGCCCGGTGCTCTCGCGCCGTCCACGCCACCAGATAGCGGAGCGCGTCACGCAGGCCCCTGGTGCCATTCGACGCCGACTGGATGCGGTCATCGATGGCCGCGGCCATCAGGCCACCGCGCGAGAACACCAGCCGGCCTGTTCGGAAGTCCTCGGCGTAGCGGGTCGACGCCACCCGGCTCAGGTCGACCAGCGACAGTCGCGTCAGAAACGCCGGCGCGCTCGCCACGTTGGCGCGGAACCGGCGCTCCAGCATGCCCTCGCGAAATGCCGCGGGGTCTGGCGTTCCCGCACCTACCGCCACGATCGCCGCATACTGCCCGAAGCCTTCCGCAAACCAGATCGAGTCGAGCACCGGCGCCAGCTCCCATTGGAAAGGGAAGTAGCCGTGGCCGTAAGCGCGTTTGGGCACCCAGGCGTGCGCGATGTGATGCGCGAAGTTGTAGAGCACGCGCGCGTCGTCGGTGGCGGTCGAGGCCGCAGTGAGTCCCGCCGAGGCCGCCAGATAGTACGTGCTCGAACCCAGGTGCTCCATGCTCATGCCGTACTCGTGCGCGGGTGACAGCGGCGTGAGCAGCTCCTGGTGGATCGTGTAGTGCGCAAACGGCACGGTGCCGAAGTAGTCGACGACGCGCGCGAACGCCGTCGCAGCCAGCCGCCCGACGCGGTCGAGATCGACGGCGCCTTCGGCATAACTGACGAGATAGAGCGGGACCGGAGAGGCGGCGAGCCGGCGGACTTCGGCACGCGGGCCCATCACGATCTGTCCATCGGCCAATGCGTAGAAGTCCCCGGCCGTGGTGTCGAGCGGCGCCGTCGTGACCGGCCAGCGCGGCGACAAGGTCGACAAGACCGGCCATCCTGGCGGACCCTCGACGCGCAGCCGCACCGGCCGCGTCTCGAAGCCGTCGACGAACGCGAACACCGAGTAGCCGAGCGCCCCCAGGTAGCCGTCGCGCACACGCGACTGGTCGGACGCCGCGTGCACCTCGCGCTCCATGCGGCGCAGGTCCACGCGATACGTGACGCGCGTCGTGCCGGCGTCGAGTCGCCAGCGCGGACCTTCCTCGCGCGCGGATGCGGACGCCACGCCCGCGGCCGACGTGGCCGTGACGTCGCTGACAAACGCGTCGTAGCGCTGTTCGCCGTAGCCCATGGGAATCGCCCGCGGCATCACGAGCGACCGGGGCTGAGACAGCGGGCCGTCCCACTCGAGATTCACCGTCGCCGCCGAGTCGCCCGCGGCCGCGTAGTGGAACCGGTACGAGACGGCGGGTGCGGTCGTTTGCGCCGTACACGGAAGCGCCGCGATGGTCCACAGGAGCAACCCGGCCGCCACGGTTCTGAGTCTCATGGCCCGGAGTGTAGGCCATGCCGCCGGCGCCGCGCCAATGCGCCTGCGCCAACGGGCGCACCCAGATCGGGCGGTGCCGTCGCCAGCGCCCGGCTAGCGGCGGTCGACCACGACGCGACCGTCCTTCATCACCCAGCGGACGCCGGTGAAGAGCGCGTCAATGGACGTCGTGGGATCTCCTTGCACTGCCACGAGGTCCGCCAGATAGCCGGGTGCGATGCGGCCAAGACGATCCTGCACGCCCAGCAGCTCGGCCGCCGTGGTGGTGGCGGTGGCGAGCGCCTGCACCGGCGTCATGCCCGCCTTGACGAACCAGCCGAGCTCGCGCGTGTTCTGGCCGAACATCGTGTAGACCGCGTCGGATCCCATGGCCAGCTTCACGCCGAGGGTGACGGCCTTGCGCACCGACGCCTGATTGCGTTCGATGTAACCGGCCAGGGCCGTTTCCGACCCAGGAGCAAAGCCGTACTCGGTCTGCGCGTCCACGTAATAGCGGTTGTGGTCCACGGTGGGCACCCATACCGTGCCCTTCGTCTTCATGGCCGTCAGCGTGGCGTCGTCCACATCGGCGCCGTGCTCGACCGAGTCGGCCCCCGCACGCACCGCATCGGCGACGCCGGTCGGGCCGTAGGAATGAATCGCCACCTTCTTGCCAAGCGCGTGCGCAGTGTCCACGACCGCCTTCATCTCGTCGTAGGTCACCGTCTGTGTGCCATCGACCACCTCGAAGCCGCCCTTCGACCCGAACACCTTGATCCAGTCCACGCCGGCCTTC
>JANMDX010000015.1:0-8925 GCA_031376505.1 Acidobacteriota bacterium | reverse complement strand
GGGAATAGCGAGCTGGCCGCGCGCATCTCTTCCTACGAACTCGCCTACCGCATGCAGGGCTGCGCGCCCGAGGCCGTGGACACGGCGAGCGAGACCGAGGCGACCAAGCAGCTGTACGGCCTCGACGACAAACGCACCGAGCCGTTCGGCCGGCAGTGCCTGATGGCCCGGCGCCTGATAGAGCGGGGCGTCCGGTTCGTGCAGGTGTTCTCAGGCGGCGTCGGCAACCAGAACGTGGACACGTGGGACGCACACGGCGACGTGAAGGCGAATCACACCCAGCATGCCGCCGAAACCGACAAGCCCGCGGCGGGCCTGCTGCGGGATCTGCGCGCGCGCGGGCTGCTCGACTCGACCCTGGTCATCATGCATTCTGAGTTCGGCCGGATGCCGATCTCGCAGCGCGGAACCGGGCGCGACCATAATCCCGGCACCCAGACCGTGCTGATGGCCGGCGCGAGCATCAGGGGCGGCCAGGTGATTGGCGCGAGCGACGACTTTGGCTACAGGGCCGTGGAACAGCCGATCTCGTACCACGACCTGCACGCCACGATGCTGCATCTGCTGGGGCTGGACCACAAGAAGCTGACCTACCGGTTCACCGGGCGCGACATGCGGCTGACCGACGTCTACGGCACGCTGATCCCGCAGATCGTCACGACGTAGTCGCACGAGCGGGACTCGCGTGCCGAAGCTGAGAGCGTCGCCCGCAGAACGGCCTATCATTGCGGGCATGGCGTTTCGTCCCTCCGTGCACTTGCCCCTGATCTTCGTGGCCTTCGGCGCGATCTTCGCCGCTGCGGGGCTGTGGTTCCTCGTCGACACGTCCGCCGAGAACCAGCTGGCACGCGGAGCCGCGCTCGCCACGGTGAACGGCGCAACCATCTCCGGGCGGCAGGTCGGCGAGGTCGTGCTCCTGCAGGGGCGTCTCGCCCAGAGTAATCCCGCGGTCTTCCGTGACTTCGCCGCGGCGCACCGCGAACGCTTCGCCGGCATGTCCACGGGGTCGGGCACGACGGCGCAGCGGGAGCGCTGGTCCACGATGGAAATCGTCGCGCCCCCGATCACCATCGACGCCGACGGCGGGTCCGTGGCCATCGTCAACAGTGGCTACCAACTGCGCGCGCCGCTGCATTACTGGCGCGACGCACCGACCCTCATCGAGAAGGACCTGCTGACGGCCCACGAGCGCGCCAGTGGGTTCGCTGCCGGCGACCTCGTGACGGTCGAGGGGCAGGTCGTCGACGTGGTGACGTCCGCCGGCGGAAAGCGGCGCGCACTGGCCGCCACGGCGGTCTTCGGCGGCGACCACGGCGCGTATCTTGCCACCCTGAACGATGGACTCCTCGTCACGAAGATTCTCGGCAGCGTATTCACCGGTCTGGGCACGCTCGTCATGTCCATTGCGGGACTGGTGTCGTGGCGGGCGAGCCGCATCCCGGTGGCGCCGGCGGGCACCGGGAGCCGGGACGATCGAACCGAAGTGTTCGACGGCTTCGACGACGACGCCTCAGATCCGTCCGAGGAATGAAGGCGCCACATCACGTGAGGCCGAAGCGGTCCAAGGGAGCCCGATGAGACACGCCAAGCTGTGCGCGTTGGTGACTGCGCTATTGACGGCGTCGTGCGGCAGCCCCGAACAGGCCCGGCAGGCGGGCACGCCCACGCCCGCGCCGCCGCGCCGGCCCAACATCGTCGTCGTGCTGGTCGACGACATGCGGTGGGACGATTTCGGCGCAGGCGGTCACCCCTTCATCGAGACGCCGCACATGGACCGGCTCGCCAGGGAAGGCGCGAGGTTCACCAACGCGTTCGCCACGACGCCGCTCTGCTCGCCCAGCCGGGCCAGCTTCCTCACTGGCCAGTATCCACACACCAACGGCATCGTCGACAACACGGCGCGCCCGAGCCACGACCTGCCCACGTTTCCGCTCGAGCTGCAGAAGGCCGGCTACCGGACCGGCTTCTTCGGCAAGTGGCACATGGGGAACGACGACAGTCCCCGGCCGGGCTTCGATCACTGGGTGGCCATGCCGGGCCAGGGCGAGGCGATCGACCCGGCGCTGAACGTCGACGGGAGCCGCGTACACGAGAAGGGCTACACGACCGATCTGCTCACCGACTACGTGAAGCGGTTCATCGATCGCCCGGGCGGTGCGCCGTTTCTCGTGTATCTGGCGCACAAGGCCATCCATCCGAACGTCATCCAGCAGGACGACGGCAGCCTGACGGTGCTGGCGGGCCAGCCCGGCGGCTTCGTGGCCGCCGACCGGCACCGCGGCCGCTACGCCGGACGCACGATGCCGCGACGCGCGAACGCCTTCATTCCGCCACTGGAGAAGCCGGCGCTCATGCGCCCCATCGACGGGTTGCCGCCTCTCGGGAAGCGCACCGCCACGACCGACGAGGAGATCCGCGGCCGTCTCGAGATGCTGCTTGGCGTGGATGACAGCCTCGGACGCATCGTGGCGACGTTGGCGCGCAAGGGCGTCCTCGACAACACCATGGTCGTGTTCCGAGCGACCACGGATACTTCTACGGCGAGCACGGCCTGAACGAAGAGCGGCGACTCGCCTACGAAGAGACAATCCGCATTCCGCTGATCGTCCGGTTCCCGAGGCTGGCTGCGGCGGGCACGACGCCCCCGCAGATGGCCTTGAGCATCGACCTCGCGCCGACGGTGCTCGAGATCGCCGGGCTGCCGCCGCGACCGGACATACAGGGCCGCTCGCTCGTGCCCCTGTTGACCCAGACCGTGAGAGACTGGCGGTCGTCGTTCCTCATTGAGTACTTCACCGATACCGTCTTCCCGCGCATCCGCACGATGGGCTATGTGGCGGCCCGCACGGCTCACCACAAGTACATCCAGTACCGTGAGCTGCGCGACATGGACGAGCTCTACGATCTTGATGCCGATCCCTACGAGATGACCAACCTCATCGCGAAACCCGAGGCGGCTGAGAGGCTCCAGCAAATGCGCGCGGAACTCCAACGGCTCCTGGCCGAGACGAAGTGATCGCGCGCCGCCACGTTAGCCCGCGAGCGGCGGACCGGCGACGTCGAAGTGCCGAATCGCGTTCGCCTCGCGGCGTAGGTCGGCCTGAAAGTCCAGATGGGCGACGCCGATCAGCAGGTCTGCGCGTTGGCGCAGGTTCTTCCCTCACAGGTTGACGACGCCGTATTCGGCGACCACCCAGCGCACATGTCCGCGGGTGGTGACCACGCCGGCGCCGGGCTTCAGCGTGGCGGCGATCCGCGACACCTGGCCGCGGGCGGCCGTGGATGGCAAGGCGATGATCGGTTTGCCGCCCTTCGAACGCGCGGCCCCACGGATGAAGTCCCATCTGGCCGCCGATGCCCGAGAAGACTCGGTGGCCGATCGAGTCGGCGCAGACCTGGCCCGTGAAGTCGATCTCGATTGCGCCGTTGATGGCCGTGACCTTCGGATTCAGGCCGATGAGGTGCGTGTCGTTGGTGCGGTCGCACGGATGGAACTCCGGCCTGCCGCGTCACGCACGTCGCAATGGAGGCGACCGGCGGCTATTGGATCCCCCTCTTCGAGATCATCGACGCGCGCGGCTTTCGGGTCATTCTCGTCAACGCGCGGCATGTCAAGAATCTTCCGGGCCGCAAGAGTGATGTCTCCGACTGCGAATGGCTCCGGGACCTGCATATCCTCGGGCTGCTGCGGGGGAGCTTCCGTCCCGCCGACGGCATCGTCGCCTTGCGCGCGTATCTTCGACATCGGACGACGCTGATCGAGAGTGCCGGCGCCCTCGTGCAGCGCATGCAGAAGGCGTTGGTCCAGATGAACGTGCAGCTGCCGCTGGTCGTCAGCGACATCACCGGGGCGACCGGTCTGCGGATCCTGCGCGACATCGTCGCCGGGCAGCGCGACCCGCAGCAGCTCGCCCGCCATCGAGACGACCGATGTCACGCGTCCGAGGCCGAGATCGCCGCGGCACTGACCGGCCACTATCGCCCCGAACACCTCTTCGCCCTCCAGCAGAACCTCGAACTCTGTGATAGCTATCAGCGGCAACTCACGGCGTGCGATGTCGCCGTCGAAGCCGATCTCGCTCAGCTGGCCGCGACCACGCCGCCGTCACCGGTGCTGCTGCCCGCCGCCCGGCGCCGACAGAAGCCGCGCGACAACGAACCGCGCTTCGATGTTCGCACGCCACTGCACCAGCTCACCGGCATCGACGTGTCCCAGATCGACGGCCTCGGCCCCTACAACGCGCTCCGGTTACTGTCGGAGATTGGCACCGACATGACGCGCTGGCCCACCGAGAAGCATGTCACCTCGTGGCTGACCCTGGCCCCGCAGAACAAGATCTCGGGCGGCCGTCTGCTGAGCCGCCGGACACAGCCCTCGGCGAATCGCGCCGCGGCCATCTTTCGCCTCGGCGCCATGAATCTCGGGCGTACTCAGACCGCACTGGGCGCATGCTATCGGCGGGTGGCCTTCCGCATCGGCAAGGCCAAGGCCATCACCGCCACGGCGCGCAAGCTCGCCGTGCTGGTCTATCGCGCACTCAAAGACCACCTCGTCTCCGTCGACCCAGGCGCCGCGGCCTATGATGCGCAGGACCGCACCCGCCTCGTGCGTCGCCTCCGACACCGCGCCGACCATCTCGGCTTCGGCCTGGTCAACCTTGCGACCGGTGAGGTCGTCGAGAGAGCAGTTTCTTAGGAGCCAGCGCTTTACGAGACGACGAAACACGATTTGACGTCGGGCAGTTCAATTGATCGCCACGCACCACCCTGCTTCTCCAGGAACGCATAGTGGCCCTCGCCGCACAGGGAACCACACCCGTGGCCGACGTACACCAACGCGCGTCGCTTGTCGGCGTCGAAGCCAACAGCCGACCATGACGTGATGCCGCCTGATTCCGGGTACGCCTCGTGGAACCGCCGCCAGCTGCCGTTGAGGTCAGAAGAGCCCACGAAGAATTGCTGCGTCGCTTCGGCCGCAAGAACGACGTACGGAACGCCGATCTGTCGGTCGGGGAGAATTCGTCTCGGCGTGGCGTTCTCGCGCTTGAAGCTCTCCAGTACTGGCCTCCAGGTCGTCTCCATGGGCCGGTCCGACGGAAGACACTCTGCGAGGTAACCCGTCGACTCCGAGACAGCTAAACGGCGGGCCTTCGCGACTCGGATTGGCCACTGGCTCGGTGCCATCGCGGCGTAAACCGCGTAAGCCTCTGGATCGGTGACGGGGTCGCCCGCAGAGGGCTGTACTGCGCCGCTCATCAACGCGAGCGCCATCGACGAGAGCATCACCGCGTGGGTCAGTGTGTACATGGCTCGGCTTGATTCTGTCTGGCTAACGATGCCAAATCAGCCGCGCGCCGACAAGCGTCGCGCGGCGCGACGGCTGCATTTGGAGGTTAGCCCGCTTTGCGTTTTCGATCGGCAGGCGCGGAGCCTGGCACGGCCTTGATGACCGAACGAAGAAGCCGGTTAACCTTGGCCGAGGAACCGAACACGCGCGCCACGTCGGGCTCAAGAACCACGGCGACGGTTGGTGCGCCGCCAGCCACGAAACGGTTCCCGCGGCTTTTCTTGTAGTCGAACTCGTACTCCGCACGAAGATCGGTCGCCGGAGCCTTGGCCTTAGGTGTTTTCTTCATGACGTCTTGTCTCGGCCCGCGACGCTCGCCGCGCCGTGATGATTCGAACCCGGCCGACCCGTTCGGTGAAGCCCACGATCAGCAGCCGCGGACGCGCCGAGTACCCAATGATGATCTCACGCCGTTCGTCGACTGAATGATCGGGATCGTCGAAAATCCGAGCTGCCGGGTCGGAGAAGACCGTCACGGCCTCGGCGAACGAGATGCCATGCTTCTTCAGGTTGCCGGTAGCCTTGCGTGGGTCCCACTCGAACTCGCCCATCGACCACCGAGGCTACCACGACCGGCATCCTGTCGAATCGTGTTCGCCGTTCGGTTGTCGGGCTAACAAATAGGGTTTGATCCGCACGGCCACGCTGACCGGACCGACACCCGTCCTGGCCCGTGCGGATAGACCCTGTTGGACGAAGCCGCGTGGCTCCGCGCCGCACACCCGATGGGGATTGTAAGCCGGGTCCGTGCGTCGACGCGCCTGCGAGGCGGGGGGCGCGGGCGTGCAGGGCGCGGAACGTCATCCCCCGCTCGCGGACGCCGGGGGCGACGCGGGCCGGGCGCCGGTGCGGAGGGGCGGTGGTGCCCGTTCACCACGTCCAGATACGTCTCGCGCGTGCTCGCCGCGAATCCGCGCACGATCATCGCCTCGTCCATCCGTCGGCGTAGCTCCGTCATCACACACCTCCTCCGACACCGGCGCGCCCGTGCGCCCAGCCGTGTCGATCGGAGCAGTGTGTGTCTGGAGATCTCAGGAAGGACGCCGCACCGCAGGCACGAGGCCTACCGCGCAGCGATTTCGTTCAACAAATATTAGGCTGGTCCGGGTGGCATCGCACCCGCAGCCTGCCCGCAGTGTAACCCGGCAGCCCGCTACGCGTGTCAACCGGCATGCCGTTCATTGCGAAGGACTTCCAGGCGCATGCGTCGAGGCGGTGCCGGTGCTATGCGGATCCGCATATTTCGAATATTCAGCGAACCCTGGTCGGCATATCCGGGTCGGCGTCCATGCGGCTCACAGAGGATCATTTCGCAGTTCCCACTGCGAGGCGTGCGATTGGTGTCGGCGCTGCAAACTCGTTGCAATCGCCGACCCGAAATGTGGCGCGCCCGGCAGGGATCGAACCTGCGACAACCGGCTTAGAAGGCCGGTGCTCTATCCAACTGAGCTACGGGCGCGTGGCCACCATCGTAGCAGCCTGCGGCCCTGGGCGCGGAGGCGGCGCACGGAGCAGCCCCAGTCTAAGTGTAAGATGCCGGCCAGGTCGGCCGTACGATTCGACGAGGGGAACGAGGGCAGCGAGCAGATGACTGCGACAGAACTCGTCCAACAACTGGCCGCGCACGCGACGCTCGGTGGCGCGCCGCGAGCGGAGCTCGAATGGCTGGCGGCTCATGGCTCCCTGCGCCAGCTCGCCGACGGCGAGGTGCTGTCGGCTCATGGCGTGCAGGTGGAAGGGCTGTTCATCGTGCTCTCGGGCCGCATCGCCATCTTCGTGGACCGTGGCGCCGGCGTGCACAAGGTGCTCGAGTGGCGGGCCGGTGACGTCACGGGAACGCTGCCGTACTCGCGCATGACGAGTCCTCCGGGCGACAACGTGGCGCAGGAGCCCTCGACGGTGCTGGCGGTCCATCGCAATCAGTTCCACGCGATGATCCGCGACTGTCACGAGGTGACCGCGATACTCGTGCGGAAGATGGTGGACCGCGCGAGGGTCTTCACGTCGAGCGGCCTGCATGACGAGAAGATGATCTCGCTCGGGAAGTTGTCGGCCGGCCTGGCTCACGAGCTGAACAACCCAGCGTCTGCGATTGAGCGCAGTGCGGCGCTGCTCGACGACCGCCTGGAGGAGGCCGAGCGCGCCACCCGCGTGCTTGGCGCTTCTCGGCTCACCGAAGCCCAGCTCGACGCGATCGACCGCGTGCGGGCGTCGTGCCTGGCCGGACCGTCGCAGGGCGTGCTGTCGCCGATCCAGCAGGCCGAGCGCGAAGAAGCCATTGCCGACTGGCTCGAGGACCACGGGCTCGACGTGGCCATCGCCGGACCACTGGCCGACACCGCCGTGACGCTCGAGGCGCTCGACCTGATTGCCGAAGCCGTGGGCGGTCCGTCGCTCGACGCGGTGCTGCGGTGGGCGGCGGCCGGATGCTCGGTGCGCGGGCTGGCCTACGAAATCCAGGAGGCGGCGATGCGAATTGCCGGGCTGGTCCAGGCCATCAAGGGGTTCACGCACATGGATCAGGCCACGGTGGCCGAGCCGGTGGACCTGACGATGCACCTGGCCAACACGGTCACGGTGCTCAAGGCGAAGGCGCGCGCGAAGTCGGTGACCGTCGCAATCACGCTGGCACCGGCTCTTCCGCTCGTGCGCGGCTTCACCGGGGAACTCAACCAGATCTGGGCCAACCTGATCGACAATGCGCTTGATGCCGTGGCCGAGGGTGGTCTCGTGGAGGTCACCGCGACCGCTGAACGGCAGCGGGTCGCAGTGCGCGTGATCGACAACGGCCCCGGCATTCCCGATGAGATCCGCGCCCGCCTGTTCGAGCCGTTCTTCACCACCAAGCCGGTCGGAAAGGGCACCGGACTGGGCCTCGACATCGTCCGGCGGCTCGTTAGCCACAACGATGCGGAGATTGAGGTGGAGTCGCGCCCGGGACGAACCGAGTTCCGCGTGTCGTTGCCCCTGGCCGACGAGGATGCGCATGGAAGGCGGCCGTGAAGAAGCCCATCATCCTGGTCGTGGACGACGATGCGCAGGTGCTTGCCGCTGTGCGCCGCGACCTGCGTGGCCGCTACCGCGAAGCGTACGCGATCGTGAGCGCGTCGTCGGGCGAAGAGGCCCTCGCTACGGTGCGCGAGCTGAGGGCTCGAGGCGACGCGCTGGCCCTAGTCATCAGCGACCAGCGGATGCCGGGCATCCAGGGCACCGAGGTGCTCGCCCGATCCCGCGATATCTACCCGCTGGCGCGCCGCGTGATGCTCACGGCCTATTCGGACATCGATGCGGCCATCAAGGCCATCAACGTCGCCCATCTCGACCACTATCTATCGAAGCCGTGGGACCCGCCTGAGGAACGCCTCTTTCCAGTGGTCGACGACCTGCTCGACGCGTGGCAGGCCGCCTATCTGCCCGAGGCGAGCGGGCTTCGGCTGGTAGGACACCAGTGGTCGCCACGGTCGCACGCGATCAAGGACTTCCTCGGGAGCAACCTCATACCCTATCGCTGGCTCGACGTCGCCCTCAATCAGGACGCGCGCGGGCTGCTCGACGCGGCCGGAGTCGGCGAACACGAG
>JANMDX010000011.1:0-1635 GCA_031376505.1 Acidobacteriota bacterium | reverse complement strand
CCGCGTAGCTCTTAGCCGCGTCCGCCGCCATTCCTGCCCGCGCCTGCGACTCGGCCAGCTCGAACAGGTTCTCGGGATGCGGCGCCACCGCGTAGCGCTCCTTCTGCAGATCCGCCGCGTCGCGGACCCGCTTCTGGGCGGTGCGCACGTCGGCCAGCTGGCCGAGCGCGTAGTGGTAACGCGGGAAAAGCTCGAGCGCCTGGAGCAACACCTTCTCGGCCATCTCGGGCTTCTGCCGCACCAGTTCCAGATGACCGATCTGCGTCAGCACCCACGCGCGGTCTTCGGTCTCTTGATACGGCATGCGGTTGAATGCCGACTGCATCAGCTCGATGGCGCCCTCGATGTCGCCAAACAGCTCGCGCAGATATGCCGCGCGCGTCAGCGCCGGAATATTCCCGGGCCGCAGGTCGAGCATCCACTGCGCCGACTTCTCGGCGTCGTCATACTTGCCAAGCTCGATGCTGGCGTCGGTGAGCATGCCGTAGACCATCAGGTCGTCCGGCACTTTGGCGTTCAGCGTCGTCGCCAGAACCCGCGCGTCGGCGAAGCGATGCTGTCCGAGGAGCGACCACGTGCGCACCTTCATGGCCTCGAAGTTGTCGGGCGACAGGGTGAGCGACGTCTCTACCGCCTCGTCGGCCTGCGTGTAGTACTTCGGGTCGGCGGTTTCACGCGCGCGTTGGGTAAGCGCCATCGCCAGCTCGTTGTAGCCGTGAAAGTGCTTCGGGTCGCGCGTGATCTTCTTGCGCGCAATCGCCATCTTGCGTTCGGCCGGCGATTCCGTCCCCGGCGTGGGCACGTTCGCGAGGTCGCGCGCGGCGGTCACTCGAGGGGTGTCGCTGGCTGATGGCGCGGGCGCAGCGAACGCCGCAGCTGCCCCTTGCGACGGCGGCGACGGCTGGGCGGAGAGCGCGCGTGCGCTCCCCGCCATCACCACCACTGCCGCCGTGAGGATTCGTCTGGTCGTGGTCATCATCGAATCTCCCGGCAGGCTCACAGCTACAGTCCGGGCGGGCAGACGCCCGCACAGCCGGGTTCGTTCGGATCCACGTGGCGGCTGTTGCGGCCGTCGTGCGCTGGCGCCACGAAGGGGAACGTCGTGCGCTTCGGCATGTCGTTGATGTTCACGCCGTCGCCGATGCGCGTGCCGTAGGTCACGGGGTTGACCAGGATGCCGGCCACCGCGCGCGCCGCGATGTCGGTCACGTCGTCGTCCGGACGGCGGCCGTTGGGGAACCCGGCTGCGTCGTCGTTGTTCGGGCTGGTGTCGAGCAGCGTGAGCAGACCGAGACGCTGCTGCTGGGCGGCGGGGGTGGGCGGAATCCCGGTGTTGAGGCGCAACAGATCGGCAATCGGCCCTCCCGGCGTGCCGGCAGGAATCGTGGGACCCGAGTAGTTGACGAGCAGGGCCAGATCGCGGCGATCGCCTGACGGGACGGGAATGCCGATTGAGCCGAAGATGTCGGCCAGCAGCGGACGCGCGAAGAAGCTGACAAACTGCGCATCGTTCTTCGGGTCGTCCATGCTGAAGCGATCCTTCGAGCCGGTGCCGATGATGAGCTCGTTGATGAGCGGGTTGCCCATGCGCTGCACCTGCCGCCACGGGCCCTGCCCGACGTTGCCGCTGCCTTC
>JANMDX010000419.1:0-5233 GCA_031376505.1 Acidobacteriota bacterium | reverse complement strand
GCGACGATGTCGCCCGGCACGTTCTCCTGCCGCGTCTGGTGGTAACCCTGCTCGGCGGAGTTGCCGACGATGACGACGTCGTTCACCACGATCGGCGGTGACGAGCTCGTGATGTAGCCGAGCTCGAGCGGCACGCCCTCGTTGGCGTTGAACTTCCGTTCGAGACGTCGCCACGGCTCCCAATCGCGAACCAGGTCTTCCGCGACGTCGACAACGCCTGTGCGCGGAAACGCGGGCAGCCCGACGCCGCGCCCCCAGTTCTCGAGCGGCTTGCCGGTTTCGGCATCGAGAGCCACCAGGAAGAAGCCGGGCGTCGTGATGAAGACGACGCCGCGGCCGTTCAATTCGTAGTACGCCACGCCCTTCCCGTACGACGCGCGCATGGAGTACTTCGATCGATACGTTTCGGGCTCGACCCAGCTCCAGATCAGCTTGCCGCTGGTCGGGTCGATCGACACGACGTGCCGCCGTGGTCCGGCGACGCTCAGCAGCTTGCCGCCGACGTAGCTCGGCGTGGCGCGGGCCGTCATGTCGCCGACGACGTCCACGGGACCGAACCGCCACGCCTCCTTGAGCGACTCGAAGTTGGCCGGCGTAATCTGGTCGAGCGGCGAGTAGCGGGTGTGCCCGAGGTCGCCCCCGAGCGTGCGCCATTCGCCGTTTTCGGTGCCTCGGCGCGCCGAGGTCTGCGCCGACGGCAGGCTGAGCGTGCTGGCGATGAGCACGGCCAGCGCGGCTGGGATCGTCAGGGAATGTCGCTGCATGCCGGGAGAGTAGGCCCGTTCGGCGTTGCCGTCAAACGGTTTTCGAGCGCCCCTCGCCGCGGTGCCTTCGCCGCCATTCTCCCGATCAGTCGCCCACGGACAGACGCTGGCGCCGAGCCAATTCGGTCGCCGCGTCTCGTAATTACCGCAAGCAGTGACGCCTGCGCGGGGCGGAGGCATTCCCTCCGTCTTGCGTCGATCCCCACGCCGTGCACCGGCCGACCGCGCGGCTGGTGCACGCAGGGTAGAATCGCGGCGGACCATGCGCGCCATGTGCCTGCTGTGTGGAATGCTCGCGCTGACGGGTGTGGCTAGCGCGCAGACCGGCGCGTCCCCAGCCCTGCCCACCGCTCCCGGCGACGGGCCGCCCGGGCCCCTGCTGCCCGAGACGATTGCGCGCGACGGTCAGGGCCGCGCCACCATGGTGGCGGTGCGCGTGGCGATGCCGATGCGCATCGACGGCCGGCTCGACGAGGCCTTCTATTCGTCAGTGCGCGCGGCCTCCAATTTCATCCAGATGGAGCCGCAGGCCGGCATGGAGGCCGCCGAGAAGACCGAGGTCTGGGTGAGCTTCGACGACGCCAACCTCTGTGTGAGCTTCAGGGTGTGGGAGAGCGAACCCGGCCGCATGGTGGCAACCGAACTGCGACGTGACAGCAACAACATCCGCCAGGGCGACTCGGTCGGCTTCAGCTCCGACACCTTCCGCGATCGGCGAAACGGCTTCCAATTCGAGACCAATCCGCTCGGCGCGCGCAGCGATGGGCAGAGCACTAACGAGCGGCAGTTCAACGCCGACTGGAATCCGGTCTGGAGGGTCGCGGCTGGCACCTTCGAGGGCGGCTGGACCAGCGAGGCGATCATCCCGTTCAAGTCGCTCCGCTTCGCGCCAGGCACGTCGCAGGTGTGGGGCTTCCAGGCGCGCCGGATCAGCAAGTGGAAGAACGAGATCTCCTACCCTTACGCGCGTGCCCAACGCCTTCGGCCTCGGCCGCGCCGACTTCTCGGCGTCGCTCTACGCCACACTGGTTGGCCTCGAGGTGCCGAACCTCGCGCGCACGCTGGAACTGAAGCCGTTCGCGATCGCGGACGTGGCCACCGACACCGTCGCGCGGCCGACTCGCACGAATGACCTGGCGGCCGACCTCGGTCTCGACGCCCAGTACGCCGTCACGCAGAACCTCACCGCCCACTTCACCGTGAACACCGACTTCGCCCAGGTCGAAGCCGATGAACAGCAGGTCAACCTCACGCGGTTCACGCTCTTCTTCTGTGCCACGGCAGCACGCCGCACAAAACGACCCGGCGGTGGGAGGCCAGCGTCTGACAATGGAGGTTCTGTCACTCTCCAGACCTGCGAATGTTGCCTATTTTCTCCGGCACCCGCATCGGGCCTTACGCAATCGACGCCCCGCTTGGAGCCGGCGGCATGGGGGAGGTGTACTGGCGCGGGGGGCGCCGCCCATGGTCCGTGCGAGAGGCGCGGGCGTTCGTCGACGCGCCCTCGCCTCACCGACACTGGCCGCACCCGGCGCTAGCGTTCACGGGCTGATCGGCCCTGCTCAAGCACCGCCAGCCGTGCCCCGAGTTGCTCCAGAAGCTGCTGCTGGGCGTCGAGCAGGCGACGCTGCTTCTGCACTTCGTTCAGGAGCATGGCGTTGATCTTGTGGTACTGCACGGTTTCCACGTCGCCGTTTGCCAGATGCGCCACCAGGTCCGGATACACCTCCTCGACCTCCTCGGCGATCAGACCGTAGTCGATGGGGCTGCTGCCGTCGGCGTACGCCTGCTCGTAGCGGTAGGTGACCGGACGCAGCCGCATGAGGCCGCTGCTGGCCTCGCCCATGTCCTGGATGTCACGCTTGTAGCGGCGCGAAGAGTTCACGGTGCCGAGCTGCCCGTTGGAATCGATCACGACGGCCACGGCGTTGGCCGCGCCCGTCGTCACGCCGCGGATGCCGCCGGCAAAGAAGCGCTGGGCGTTCGCGGGGTCGCCGACGCGTATCGTGTTCGACTCTGAACCGGCCCCGAATCCCACGCCAGCCCCGATGTAGGTATTGAAGTTGCCGCTCGTTCGGCTTGCGCCGGCCGCCCAGCCGACGGCGACGTTGCCGCTGCCGGTGGTGGTGTTCAACGCGCCGTAGCCGACGGCGACGTTCTGGGAGGAGGAACTGCCGTTGGCCAGTGCCGTGCCGCCGACGGCGACGCTCAGACCGCCCAGGTCGTGGAGGAAGAGGACCCCGGCGCGGCGGAGGGCGCCGCCGAGCTCGATATCGCCATCGCTCCGCACGAGGAATCGCGAGGTGCCGCCAAGCATGAAGTTGATGCTGCCGCCGCTGGCGATGTTGTTGATGCGGTACTCGTGCGTCGAGTTGTTGAAGCCCTGGAACTGTCCGAGCGCGCCGTTCTGGTCGTAGAACAGCATGCCGAAGTACGAGGCCGCGGTGCCGCCGAGGTTCTGCACCGCCAGGCCGGTGATCGTGCCGTCCGTGTTCGTGAAGCGCGAGTGGAGGACGTCGAGCGGCGCTGTCGAGCCAATGCCAATCCGACCCGCGTTCTCGAACATCACCGAGTTCCCAAGGTCAACCGTGTTGGTGAACTTGCCTATGAAGTTCGCCGTCCCCGAGTTGACGAGCGGCAGCAAGCTCGAGAGTCGAGTGGTCGACTTGTCGGCCTCGTCACCGGCTGAGGGGCGAGCCGCGCCGCCAACCAACTGGAAGGCCGATGGTGGCAGGCCGCCGAGTGTGGCGGCATCGGCAGCTCGAAGTGCGTACGGCACGCTTGTGAGTGGCATGCGCGGTTGCTCGATCCCGCCGGTGTGAGCGAAGGTAATGCCAAGCCAGCGCGGGTCGCCAGTGCTGAACAGCTCCAGCGGCACGCCTTTCCGGCTCGTCACGCCGAGCAGGGCCACGTAGCGTCCTCCGCGATCGACCTGCAGGTCCTGTTCCTCCTGCCACAACGGGGCCTCGTCGGAGGGCCCGGCGTAGATCGCCAAGGTCGCCCGCTCCACAGGCGCCGTCGTGAGGCCGGTACTCGACGGGAAAACGCCGTCGACCCGAATGACATGCGGCACCGACTGGACTGGGGGCACGGCCGCCGACTGCGCGTGGAGCGCTGTGGCAGGCAGGCACATAGTCAGCGCCACGGACAGGGTGACACGAGCCAAGACGAGAGGCATGACAGGTACAGGACGGGGTCGCAACATGGGCACTCCTCAGGAAGTAGACAACCTTAGTAGCATAGTCGCGCGGCGTTTTCAGCTCCTCGAAGCAGTGCTGCACGAGCACGAACTCGCGGCTGCCGCTCGGGTCCGCGCCGCGCACCATCACGAAGCGTCCGTCCGGGCGCGTCGTATACCACGCCCACGTTGCTGTGCGGCATGTACTGCGCGTTTGCGTCCGAGCCACCCGGCACGCGCAGGTCGAACAGAGCCGTGAGCATGCCAAGCCACTGTGCCACGGCAGCACGCCGCACAAAACGACCTGGCGGTGGGAGGCCAGCGTCTGACAATGGAGGTTCTGTCACTCTCCAGACCGGCGAATATTGCCAATCGTCCCCTTGCGCTGCCCGAGGGCGAGTGGGGCGACGTCGATCTCTCTCCTCGCGGAGCGGTCGCTCTACGGTGATGCTCATCCCGCGCCTGACGAGAACGCGACAACCGCTATCACGGCGCAGTCGCGCGTGTTGAGCGACCGGGGGGCGCACCACACAGGGTTTCCCCGGGCGGCATGTGGGTGGCCTACGTTACGCGCGTCGAAGGCGTGTTGGAACTGTGGGTCGCAGCGTTCCCCTCGTTCACGGACCACCGCAAGATCGCCAGCGGCGCGGTCGGACCGCGCAGGCGTGGCGACAGTAAGGAACTGATCTTTGTGAGCGAAGACCGAGGCCTGATGTCCGTGGACATGAAACCCGGTCCAGCGTTCCAGTTCACTCCGCCCAGGCCACGCTTGAACCCGGACGGCGCCCAGATCAACGGCGCGTCGAACTACGCCGTCACGAGCGACGGCCAACGCTTCCTGCTGCGCGTGAGCGCGCCGGCCTCTACCGTTGGCGAGCAGATCTACGTCGTTCTCGACTGGCCGAAGTTGCTCCGGAAGTAAAGGCAATACAGTTGCCTTTTTTATGGTAAAAAAGGCAACATGGTTTCCAGAACGAGGACCGTGCCGCGGGCCGGCAGCTTCTTTCTCTTCGGCCCGCGCGGCACCGGCAAGTCCACGTGGGTCGATGCCACATTCCCCGGCGCACTGAAGGTCGACCTCCTCGAGGAGTCCACCTATGCGGAGTTGCTCGGCCATGCCGATCGGCTCGAGGCCATGGCAGATGCCCAGGGCGGCGGTGTCATCGTCATCGACGAAGTCCAGAAGCTGCCGTCCCTGCTCGACGAGGTGCATCGGCTCATCGAGAAACGTCGTTTCCGGTTTGTCCTGACCGGATCAAGCGCGCGCAAGCTGCGACGCTCGGGAGCCAAC
>JANMDX010000405.1:0-22932 GCA_031376505.1 Acidobacteriota bacterium | reverse complement strand
GGCTACGGGACGCCCTATTCTGGCCAACGACCCGCACCTGCTCATCGAGATGCCGTCGGTGTGGTACGAGCTGCACCTGGTGGCCGCCGGCCTCGACGTGCAGGGCGTGTCGCTGCCGGGCACGCCGTTTGTGGCGATTGGTCATAACGCCCGCATCGCGTGGGGATTCACCAACACGGGCGCCGACGTCCAGGATCTCGTGCTCGAGCGCTTCGACCTGTCTGGCAAACGGATGCAGGGCGCACAGGGGTGGGAGCCCGTGCAGGTGGAAGCTACGGCGATTCCAGTGCGTGGCCGCCGCACGCCGGCGCCCTTTGAAGTGTGGCGCACCGTCAACGGCGCGGTGTTTGCGGACGACTCAACCGATGGGTCGGCGCCGCCCGCCTGGCTGACCCCCGACGTGCCGCGCACGGGCGAACAGCGCGCGCTGGTGCTGCGGTGGTCGGGCCTCGACACCGGCAACTACGCGGATGCGCTCGAAGGGCTCAACCGCGCTGGCAACTGGACCGACTTTCAGGCCGCGCTCGATCAGCTGTCGGCGCTCTCGCAAAACGCCGTGTACGCCGACGTGGACGGCAACATCGGCTACCTGATGACGGGACAGCTACCGACCCGCGCGGCCGGCGATGGCGCGCAGCCGGTCGCTGGGCCCGCCCCGGCCTGGACGGGCGTCGTCGGCGGCGCGGGGGCCCTGCCGAGGGTGTTCAATCCCGCGCGGGGATT
The DNA here is from genome assembly GCA_031376505.1 of Acidobacteriota bacterium. Taxonomy (GTDB): domain Bacteria; phylum Acidobacteriota; class Vicinamibacteria; order Vicinamibacterales; family UBA2999; genus CADEFD01. Next base: position 22,209 of record JANMDX010000405.1, on the reverse strand, counting down.
CCTGGCGTCGTCCAATAACCCGGTGACGCGCGGCCAGCCGTTCATCACGCGCGACTGGACGGCGCCGTTTCGAGCTACGCGGGTGACTGGGGTCCTTGGCGGCGCCGAGCGCCTTGACGTGGCGGCGGCCAGCACGCTGCAGCTCGACCTCCAGAGCGACGCGGCGGCGCAGGTGCTCCAGGGCATCGATGGGGCGCTGACGCGCGCCAAGAGTAGCAGCGCCGACCCGCGGGCGGTGGCGCTACTCGAGCAACTCAAGGCGTGGAATCGTGTGGTCGATGGGACCGACGCCGCGGCGGCGTTCGAGGCGTTCGAAGACCGGCTCTGGCGACGCACGTTTTCCGACGAATTGCCGGCCGACGTCTTCCGGCCGTTTTACCAGTGGGCCGGCATGGAGCGCGCGGCAGGGCTCTATACGATCACCGGGGATCCCGAGGCGCGCTGGTGGGACGACATCGGCACCGTCGAGAAGCGCGAGAGCCGCGACGACATCTTCCTGCTGGCGGCCGCCGACGCCGCGGCCGACGTCGCCCAGTGGCCGAGTGGTTCGCGCAGTTGGGACCAGGTGCACGCCGCCACGTTCGCGCACCCCCTCGGCGAGGGCGGGCGGGTGCTGGCCTGGTTCTTCAACCGCGGTCCCGTGCCGGTTGTGGGCGACGGCACGACGGTGATGCGGATCAGCCATCGGCGTCTGGCCGGCTTCCGTGCCTGGGAGCACCCTTCGTGGCGCCAGGTGTTTGATGTGGGCAGCTGGGACAGTTCCAAGGTCGTGCTGCCGACGGGGCAATCAGGTAACCCCCTCAGCCCCAACTATTTCGACCAGAACGAGTTGTGGCGCGCCGGTCAGTTCCGGACGTTGACCTACAGTCGTGGAGCCGTCGACGGCGCCGCGGTGCATCGCCAGCTGCTCACCCCGTAGGACCGACGATTGTAGTAGTCTGAACGTATGAGCAAACGTTCAGATGACGCCTGCGACGTGTTCCACATCGATCCGTCAAGAGTGGCGCGCTTGCGGGCAGTCCTCATCGGCCAGGCGTCGGTCGATGCGCTGACCGAGACGTTTCGCGCCCTTGGCGATCCCACCCGCGTAAGGGTGCTCGATGCGCTGTCGCACGGCGAGCTGTGTGTGTGCGACCTGGCATCGCTCCTCGCCCTGAGTCAGTCGGCGACGTCACATCAGCTGCGGCTGCTGCGCGCGTTGCGGCTGGTGCGCACGCGCCGCGCCGGCCGGATGGTCTACTACGCGCTCGACGACCGGCACATCGTGACGCTCTTCAGGCAGGGGCTGCGCCATGTGGAGGAGTCGGCGGCCCGACCGGGCCGGCGGCTCGCATGAGCGGCGCTGCCGCCGCTCGACCCGCGTGCACGGTCTGCGCGATCCACATGGAGTCGGTCTTCAGCGTGGCCGGCATGGACTGCGCTGAAGAGGCCGCCATTCTCGAACGCCGTCTCACGCCTCTTGCGGGCGTGGAGCGTCTGGCGGTCGATGTCATGGGCCAGAAGCTGCACGTGGCCTACGATGCCGCCGTCGTGAGCGCGGCTGGTATCAGCGAGGCAGTCGCCGAAACAGGCATGCACGCGTGGTTGGAGCATGAGCGGCCCGCCGCGGCGGTCGGGTCCCAGGAGGGGATGTGGCCGCTGGCGTTGGGCGGCGGCGCCGCTCTCGCCGGCATCGCCCTGGAAATGGCGATCCCAGCAACCCGCTGGTCCTGGCCGGTATTCGCGCTCGCGATCACCGTCGCCGGACAGCAGCCGCTGCGCAAGGCGCTCGTGTCGTTGCGGCGCCGCTCGCTCGATATCCATGTGCTCATGCTGCTGGCAGTGGCCGGCGCGCTCGCCCTTGGCGAGTGGGCCGAGGCTGCCACCGTCGTGTGGCTCTTTGCGGCGTCGCAGTGGCTCGAGGTGCGCACGATGGAGCGCGCGCGCGAGGCGATTCGCGCCGTGATGACGCTGGCGCCCACCGACGCGCTCGTCAAGCACAGCGACCACGAGCACCGCACGCCGGTGGGCCGAGTGCTGCCCGGCGCGATCGTGCTGGTGGCGCCCGGCGAGAAAATTCCGCTCGACGCCGTCGTCGTGGCCGGCCAGTCCGATGTGAACCAGGCCCCCATCACCGGCGAATCGCTGCCTGTCGATCGCGGACCGGGCGACGAGGTGTTTGCTGGCACGATCAACGGCCACGGCGCGCTCGAGCTGCGCGTCACGCGCGCCGTGCGCGACACGACGCTCGCGCGGATCGTGCACCTCGTCGAGGCGGCACAGGCCGAGCGCGCGCCGGCGCAGCAGTTCATCGACCGCTTCGCGCGCTGGTACACGCCGGCCGTCGTGGTCGCCGCCGCGCTCGTCTTCCTTGTGCCCGTCGCCGCCCTCGGCGCGCCGGCGGGCGAGTGGGGGTACCGTGCGCTCGTGCTACTGGTCGTGGCGTGCCCGTGCGCGCTCGTGATCTCGACGCCGGTGTCGATCGTCGCCGCGCTCGCCACCGCGGCGCGTCGCGGCGTGCTCATCAAGGGCGGGGCACATCTGGAACGGATGGCGGGGGTGCGGGTCGTGGCCTTCGACAAGACGGGCACACTCACCTGTGGAGAGCCGGTGGTTGTGGCCATCGAACCGGTGGGCGAGGGTGGGGGCGATGGCCGCCACGAGGCGTTGACCGCCGCTGCGGCGGTGGAGGCGCGCTCTGCGCACCCGATCGCGCGGGCCGTCGTCGACGCGGCGCACGCACAGGGCCTCGAGGTGTCAGGTGCTGCCGATGTGGCGGTACTGCCCGGACGCGGGGCGGAAGGCACGTGGCGTGGGGCGCGGGTCGTTGTTGGCAACGCGAGGCTCATGCGCGAGCGCGACCTGGCGACCATCGAGCTGGATCGGGTCGCCGACGAAATGGCGGCTCGCGGTGAAACGGCGGTGTTCGTGGCCGTCGACGGACGTGCACGGCTGGCCCTGGGGGTGGCCGACCGGGCGCGCCCCGCGGCGGCCGACGTGGTACTGCAGTTGCGCGCTCAGGGCATCGGCCACGTCGCCCTGCTTACCGGGGATACGCCGCAGGCAGCGGCCGCGCTTGCCGCCGCCGCTGGTGTCACTGATGTGCGCGCGAGCCTGTTGCCGGAAGAAAAGCTCGCCGCCGTCCGCGCGCTGCGTGCCGCGCACGGCCCCACGGCCATGGTGGGCGACGGCGTGAACGACGCGCCCGCGCTCGCCGCCGCCGACGTGGGCATCGCCATGGGGGTCATGGGCTCGGCCGCCGCGCTCGAAGCCGCCGACATCGCGCTCATGTCCGATGACCTGCTGAAGATTCCCTACGTCCTGCGCCTGAGCCGGGCCACGCTGGCCAACGTGCGGATCAACGTGGCGCTGTCTCTCGGGTTGAAAGTGGCGGTGCTGGCTCTCGCCGTGGCGGGACTGTCGACGTTATGGATGGCCGTGCTGGCCGATACCGGGGCGTCGGTGCTCGTCGTCGCAAATGCGATGCGCTTGCTCCGCCACCGATAGACTACCTGCCTACTCCGCCGGCGAAGATTCCTCGCGCTTGCGCGGCTGGAAGAAGTGCGAGTCGACGAACTCGTCGATGTCGGCCTGGTCAGCCGGGTCCACGCGGTCGAACTGCAGGCCCATGCCGGCGCGCGGGTCACTCCACCGGACGTGTGCGTCGATGTCGAAATCCTTTTTCGAACCGGGCAACCGGAACCGCAGCCGCACCTTGGTCATCGATTCGAGTGGGCTGGTCGTGCGGATCGCGATGCCGCCGCGCGAGATATTGAGCGAGAGCGCGGCCGCAATCGTGGCGCCCACGTGATACGCCGCGGGAATGCCGAGCACCACGCGCGGGCTGTCGCGCCGGTTGAAGTTGTCGGGAAAGAGGTGCGGCGCCAGCGACGGCAGGATGTGCTGCACGGCACTGTATTCGTTGACGTATCCGGCCACGCCGAGCGCGGCCAGTTCACGCACTTCATCGGCGCTCGACACCGTGCCGCTGAAGGCCAGAATGGGAAGGCGCCCGTCGTCGAGCTTCCGCACCGTGCGAATCAGCTCGGCGCCCGCGCAGTGCGGCATGCGCAGGTCGACCACCAGCAGGTCGAGCCGGTCGAGGTCGGCCCGCACCCGGGCCAGCAACTCGGCGGCGCTTTTCACCGTGATGGCGCGATGGCCCGCACTCTCGACCGCGGTGCGGAAGCGGTCGCGCACCGACGCGCTGTCGTCAGCGATGATCACGCATTTGGACGCCGTCGGATTGATGGTCATAGGATTGGAATGCCGGCCGGTTCGTTGCAGAATAGATCAGGTTGCCCGTATAATTCGAACACTTCTTCGTGACCAGGCGCGACGCCACGAGTGGTAGAGCCTGAGCAGCGTGTCACCGTTTTCCCAAGGAGTAGTCCGCATGTCCGCGTATTGCCCCGAGTGCGACGCCGAGATCGACATCGACAGCACAGACGCCGAGATCGGCGATGAACTGAGCTGTGCGGAGTGCGGCTCGTTGCTTCGTGTCTCGAACGACTCGCCGCTTGAACTCGAGTTTGCCGATGACGATGACGACGACGATGACGACGACGACAAGGAGAAGGAAGACAAGGCCGATGACGACTTCGACGACGGTGACGACGACGAAGACGACGACGACGACAAGGACGACGAGGACTGACGCAGGACGGCGATGACGGGTGCGCCCTCGGCGGCCGTGTCCGGCCTCGCACGAGCCAAGCAGCAGCGCCTCGAGTCGATGCTCGGCGGACTCGAATCGGTCGTCGTGGCGTTCAGCGGCGGGGTCGACAGCGCGTACCTCGCCGTCGTTGCCACGCGCACCCTTGGGCCCCGCGCGCTGGCGATCACCGGCGACAGCCCTAGTTATCCTGACAATCACCGGCAGCTTGCCCGTCAGGTCGCGGGCGAATTCGGAATCGCCCACGAGTTCGTGCTCACCGACGAGCTGCAACGGGAAGGCTATCGGGCCAACGCGGGCGATCGCTGCTTCCACTGCAAGACCGAGCTCTACAGCACGCTTGGCGCACTCGCGCGCGCCCGCGGCTTTGCCGTGGTCGTCGATGGCACCAACGCCGACGACCGAGGCGACTACCGGCCCGGCCGGGCCGCCGCACGCGAGCACGGGGTGCGCAGCCCGCTCGATGAGGTCGAGCTTGGCAAGGAGGAAATCCGCGCCCTGTCACGCGCGCTGGGCATGTCCACGTGGGACGAGCCCGCGTCGGCGTGTCTGTCGTCGCGGATTCCGCATCACATCGAGGTTACGGCGCCCAAGCTGCAGCAGATCGAGCGCGCCGAAGCGGCCGTGAGGGCCCTGGGCTTCCGGGTGTTCCGCGTGCGGCATCACGAGCAGATCGCCCGGCTCGAACTGGCCCAAGACGAGATGGCGCGTGCGCTCGAGCCCGAGATCGCCGGTCGCCTGGTGGCGGACCTGAAGGCCGCAGGCTATCAGCATGTCAGCCTCGACCTGCAGGGCTACCGGCAGGGCAGCTTGAACGAACCGCTCTTGCTGCGGCCGGTGTCGTGAGCCCCGTCGCGTCGGGCACCCCCTCCGTTCGCGCCGGTCTGGTCGTCGTGGCGCTACTGGCGTGCGGCATGGCGGCGGGCCACCTGGGCGCGTTGCCGTCCACACTCGAAGACATCGACTCGGTGAACTTCGCGCTCGGGGTGCGCGACTTCGATCCGGCGCGGCACCGCCCGCATCCGCCCGGCTATCCCGTCTACATCGTCCTCGGCAAGGCGGCCACTTGGGTCACGCGTGCGCTCTGGCCCGACGGCCGTCCCGATCGCGTCGAGGCGCGCGCGCTGGCCGCGCTCTCGCTCATCGGCGCGCTGGCGCTCGTGGGGATGGTGCCGTACCTGCTCACGTCGCTGTCGGCCGGCGGTACGAATCGCACGGGACGCCCCGCGCTGTCGCGGCGCGCGCTCATGGCCACGCTGGTCTTTGCGGCGTGTCCGCTCACGTGGTATCTGGCGGCGCGGCCGATGAGCGACGCGCCCGGGCTGGCCGCAGCCTGCGCGGCCCTCGCCTGTCTGGCGCTGGCCTGGTGGCGCCAGCATCCCACCGCCGAGGGTGATCGCCGGCTCGCGCCCGCAGAGATGATGTCGTCGGGACGGCTCATCGTCGTCGGCGCGCTGCTGGCGGGATTTGCCGTGGGCTTCCGTACCCAGACGCTCTGGCTCACGGCGCCGTTACTGCTCCTCGTGCTTGCCGATCGGGCGGGCCGGGGCCTGGTGGGCGCGCTCGTCGGCGCCAGCGTCGCGTTCACGGTCGGCGCGCTCGTCTGGGGGATCCCGCTGCTTGTGGCGAGCGGCGGCCTCGACGCGTATCTGGCGGCGCTCGGCAGCCAGGCTGGCGAAGACTTCGGCGGCGTCGAGATGCTGTATCTCACGCCCACGCCAAGGCTCGCGGCGTTTGCGCTGCTGCACACTTTCGTGTGGCCGTGGGACAACGTGGCGCTGGCCGGCGTCGTGCTCGTGTTGGCGGCCATCGGCGCCCTGGTGCTGGCCGTTCGTGAACAGCGCACCGCGCTGGCCGCGGCCGCCATCACGCTGCCGTATCTTGCGTTCCACCTGGCGTTCCAGGACACGACGTTTGCTCGCTACGCACTGCCGCTCGTGCTGCCGGTCGGGTTCCTGGCCGCGGTCACGCTCGACCTGGCCGGCCGCGCCGGCGTGCTTGGCGCCGTGACCATTGCCGCGTGGAGCCTGAGCATCGGCGTGCCGCAGCTGTCCACATACGTCGAGCGCGGTAGCCCCACGGCCCGGCTCTTCGACCGCGTGGCAGCGGCCGTGGCCGCCGGCGAGACGCCGACGATAGGCATGCACCAGGCGTTGCAGCGGCCACTCGAAGCCGAGGTGCGGCCGGTCGGCGTGATGCTGGCGTCGCCGCCGCGCCGCGAATGGCAGGAGCTGGTCCGCCAATGGCGGTCGAGCGCTCCCGGTCGGGTCTGGTTCCTGGCCGATCCCCGGCGCACCGACCTTGCGCTCATTGACCCGCAGGCGCGTCGCGACCGCGAGACGTTTACGTGGGGCCTGTCGAGCATGTCGATGCTCGGTGGCATGCGCCCGGCCGACGTGGCGCTCTACCAGCTCGTCGAGCCCGGATGGTTTGCGTCCGAAGGCTGGAGTCTCACGCCCGAGACGGCCGGCATGGCGCGGCTGATGGGCCGCGGGCCGCACCTGGGGCCGATCAGTGCGTTCGTGCGCCGGCGCGGCGAAGCCGCCACCCTGGTTCTCGGCGGGCGGAACCTGGGCGCGGCTGGTGACTCCCCGGTGACCTTCACGCTCGCGCTGGATGGACGTGACCTTGACCACTGGGACGTGGCTCCAGACCCGGGCTTCTTCGTGCACCGCGTGGCGCTGCCGGCTGGCCGCCTGGCTGGCGAGGGCCGATGGGCGGAGGTGACCGTGCGCTCCGCGTCCGCGCCCGGCACGCCGCCCGTGGCCACGGCGGTGGAGCAGTTCGACGTGCAGTCGGCCGGCACGCTGATGTGGGCCTACGGGGCGGGCTTTCACGAGTCGGAACTGGACACGGTGCGCGCGCGGTCGTGGCGATGGATGAGCGAGCGCGCCGAGATCGACGTGACGCAGGTGGCCGGCGATGCGACGCTGGTGTTGCGCGGTGAGGCGCCGCTCACGTACTTCGACACGCCGTCGACCCTCGAAGTGCGCTGCGGCGACACGGTCTTGGGCAAGGTGGAGCTGAGTGGCGACTTCGAGGTGCGCATCGGCGTGCTCGAAGCGCGACTGCTCGCGGGCCGCGGCGTCCTGGTGCTGACCACGACACAGACCTTTGCCCCGTCCGAACGCAACGGCACGACCGATCGCCGCCGGCTGGGACTGCGGCTCTTCGAGGTGAGTGTGACGCCGGGCCTACAGTCGCGCACACCGGTGCCGATATCCGGTCCAGACACGTCCGATCTACGTTGACACGCCGCGCGGGCACCGGCTACTCTCCGAGTCGTCGAGCCTCCCAGGCGACGCGAACGGTTTTCAACGACCCCCGCAGGAGACACATGATGCGTTTGCCACGACGATTTGCAGGGATCGCACTGATCTTCTGCCTCAGCTCGCTTGTAATTTTGGCGGCGTGCGCCAAGAAGCCCGCGCCGGCTGCAGCGCCCCCGCCGCCTCCGCCGCCGATTGTCACACCCCCTCCGCCGCCGCCCCCGCCGCCCCCGCCGCCACCCCCTCCGCCGCCACCTCCGCGAATCCCGACCGAGGATGAGATCTGGGCCGGGAAGACCGTGGCGCAGCTCAATGCCGAGGGCGTACTCGGCGACGTCTACTTCGACCTCGACATGTACGGCATCCGTGAGGACGGCCGCGCGCCCCTGCAGAAGAACGCCGACTACATGAAGCGGTGGTCGTCACTGCGCGTCACGGTGGATGGTCACTGCGACGAGCGCGGCACGGCCGAGTACAACCTCAGCCTCGGCGAGCGCCGGTCAAACGCCGCGAAGGGCTATCTCGTCAGCCTGGGCATTGCCGCCGACCGCATCACGGTCGTCAGCAAGGGCAAGGAAACGCCCTTCTGCTCCGACAGCAACGAGGCATGCTGGCAGCAGAACCGCCGCGGCCACTTCGTCATCACCGGCAAGTAGCGCCGGGCACACCATTGGCCGGACCGGCGGCGCGCTGGTCCGGCACTGCTTCCAAGAGCGTCCGTGAGGGCGCTCTTGGTGCGTACGGCGGGCGGCGAGTGCCGAGCGCGGCGGCGTGGTCAGTGGACGGTGGGGGACCGCAACTGCCCCGCGATCTGCTCGGCAGCGGCGCGTGGGTCGACGGCACCCGTGATCGGCCGGCCGATGACCAGGTAACTGGCCCCGGCCTGCACGGCTTCGGCCGCGCCCATCGTGCGAGCCTGGTCATCGGTGCCTCCTTGTGAGGCGCTCCGGATGCCCGGCGTGACGATGGCAAACTCCGGCCCGCACGCATTTCGAATGGCGCGGGTTTCAAGGGGCGAGGCCACCACGCCGTCAAGGCCCGAGGCTTGCGCGAGTCGCGCCAGGTGGACGACCTGGTCCATCACTGTCCGCGATGTGCCCACCTCGGCCAGGGCGCCCTCGTCCATGCTCGTCAGGACAGTGACGCCGATCACGAGCGGCCGTGGGCGTCCGAGCTTCACGGCGGCGAGCGTCGCCGCGTCGGCTGCGGCGCGCATCATCTTGCTGCCGCCCGAGCAGTGCACGTTCACCATCCAGGCGCCGGTGGCTACGGCGGACGTGACGGCACCGGCGACGGTGTTGGGGATGTCGTGAAATTTCAAGTCGAGGAACACGCGCTCGCCGCGTTCGGCCAGCGCGCGGACGATCGCCGGGCCTTCGGCGGTGAAGAGCTGCTTGCCAATCTTGAAACCACCAACGGCGCCTTTGAGCACGTCGGCCAGGGCCAGGGCCTTCTCGGCCGTGGCCACGTCGAGGGCGACCAGAATGGGGTTCATGCGTGTGCCTTTGCCGGCGAGGTCGTGTCGACGGCGCCGACCAGATCGGCCAGCCGCGTCACACGGTGCCGGGTCATGTAGTCCTCGAGCCCGTCGAGCAGCTTGGTCCAGATGAACGGATCGACGAAATTGGCCGTGCCCACCTGCACGGCATTGGCGCCGGCCAGCATGAACTCGAGCACGTCGCGCGCGTCCATGATGCCGCCCATGCCGATGATGGGAATCTTCACCTCCTGGCGGCACTCCCACACCATCCGCACTGCAATCGGGCGAATCGCGGGCCCGCTCAGCCCGCCCAGGACGTTCGAGAGCTTCGGGCGCCGTTGCTCCACGTCGATGGCCATCGCCAGAAATGTGTTCACGAGCGAAATGGCGTCGGCGCCCGCATCTTCCGCCGCGCGAGCAAACGACGCCGGCGACGTGACGTTGGGCGTGAGCTTCGGAATGACCGGTAACGTGGTGACTTTGCGGATCGCGCTGACCACGTTGAAGGTGCCATCCAGGCTGCACCCGAACTGGATGCCGCCCTCCTTGATGTTGGGGCACGAGATGTTCACTTCGAGCGCGGCCACGCCTTCGGCATCGGAGAGGATGCGTGCGACTTCGACGTATTCATCGAGGGTCGTGCCGCAGATGTTCACGATCGTCCGTGCGCCGCGCGCGTTCAGCAGCGGCAGCTTCTCGCTGATGAAGCGGTGCACGCCGATGCCCTGCAGGCCAATCGCGTTCAGCATGCCCGAGGGGGTCTCGACGATGCGCTCGGGCTTGTGGCCCTGACGTTCCGCCAGAAACAGGCCCTTCGTGGCGACGGCGCCCAGGATGGACAGGTCTACGACGTCTTCATACTCGAGTCCGTAGCCAAAGCAGCCACTCGCGGCGATGAGCGGGTTGGGCAGTTCCAGCGAGCCGATTTTCAGCGAGAGATCCATAGGACGCACCGCGCTAGTCCCACACTACGGTGGCGCCGTCAAACACCGGCCCGCCGATACACGATCGCACATAGCGCGTCTGGCCGTCGGCGTGCTTCACCGGCACGACGCAGCTGTAACAGCCACCCAGGCCGCAGCCCATCGTGCGCTCCATCGACACCTCGCTCGGCTGGCCGTACTGTGCCGAGAGCTTCGCTACTGCCGCCAGCATGGGCTCAGGACCGCACGCATACAGGGTCACTTCGTTGGGCCCGTCCAGGGCCTTCAGTGATTCCTCGAGCGGCAGCGTGACTCGGCCGTTCACGCCGATGCTGCCGTCCTCCGTGCACAGGACGAGCTGCACGCCCAGGCGATCGAAGAACTCGAGGTAGTAGAGTTCCTCACCCGTGCGCGCACCGTAGAAGAGCGTCGTGGGCACGTCGAGCGCCACGAGCGCCTCGGCCAGTGTGGCAAAAGGCGCCAGGCCCACGCCGCCAGCGACCATCCACGCCCCGCCACTCGACGGCGGATTGAACGGCAGTCCAAGGGGGCCAAGGCACGCCACGGTGTCGCCAGCGTCGAGGTCGTAGAGCAGGCCCGTGGTCCGCCCGGCTCTCTTGTTCAAGATGCTGATGGCGCGCACCGTACCGAGGTCGTCGCGCAGCACTTCGAAGACCGAAAAGGGACGCCGCAGCATCGGGTCAGTGGCGTCGCTGGTCTTCAGCATCACGAACTGGCCGGGTTCGGTGAGGACGCCCACTTCGGGCGCGGCAATTGTGAGCACGTTGTAGTCGCGCGACAACCGGACGTTCGAGATCACGGCGGCGTGCACATCCACTGGAGGCATCTTCCCGAGTATAACAACTGGGGGCGTAGGGCTGGGGACCTCGGGTGCTGGCACTGTCGGGCTCTGCCAGCGAACCACTCGGCTGTTGGACACGTCATACTGAAGGTCGTCGTCTCGCCTTCGTGATGTCGTCCCCGTGACTGAACTGATCTTGCCAAGACTTTCCGTGCTTGTCGCCGTGCGTGCCTGCCTGCTCGCCGGAGGTCTCGCGTTGCCCGTTGCGGCCCAGACGCCGGCTACGACTTCCGAGCGCGTCATCAGTGGCGTCGTGGTCGAGGCGGAGTCGCACGCGCCGATTGCTGGCGCTTCGGTGTCAGCCGGCGGCGCTCAGGTCACCACCGACGCCAACGGCCGCTTCAGTCTGCGCGCGGTTGCCGGGCCAGTGGAGGTCACGGTCGCGGCCGAGCGCCATTTCCCACTCGCGACCGTGATCGATGCGCGCGCTGGGGACGTCACGGGCGCGGAATTGTCGCTGGCGCGCGACGGCGGCTTCGCCACGAGCGTGGCGGTGGTGGGCTCGGCACCGCAGGCCGCGCCCGCGGCCCAGGCAGTGGAGCCCGTGCAGGTGCTGCGGACGCCCGGCGCCCTCGACAACGTCTACCGCACACTGCAGACGCTGCCCGGGGTCGCCGCCACCGAGGAATTCGGCAGCCGCTTGTCGGTACGCGGCGGATCGCCCGACCAGAATCTGACCATGATGGATGGCGTGGAGGTGCACGACCCCTACCGGCTCTTCGGCCTCACGAGCGCGTTCAATCCCGAGATCATTCAGAAGTTCGAGCTGGCCACCGGCGGGTTCAACGCGAAGTACGGCGACCGTCTGTCGTCGCTCCTCCTGGTCGAGAATCGCGACGGGAGAGCGGGGCAGGACCCCAACGGATCGGCGTCGCTCAGCATCACCGATGCCAACGTGGTGTTCGAAGGCGGGCTGCCGAGGTCCGCCACGGGTTCGTGGCTGGCGACCGGCCGTCGCACCTATTACGACCTGGTGGCCGCGCGGATTACCAATCAGGACTTCCCGGCCTTCTTCGACGTGCAGACGCGTGGCACCTGGGCACCTTCTCGCGGCACCCGCCTGACCCTGTTCAGCCTGACCAGCCGGCAGCAGGCCGCGCTCGACATCGACAACGACGATGCGCGGGGAGAGTTTCAGGACGACACCGACAACGACCTGGCGTGGGGACGCATCGATGTCACGCTTGGCGCGCGCGGCCAGTCGCGCACCATCCTGGGCTACTCCGACACACGCTCGAAGTTCGGTGTCGACGCCTCGTTTCAGAACACCAGTCAGCGCTCCAACGCGCCCGACGACGACAGCATCAGCACCGCCAGCTTGATCTTCGAACGTGCGCTCGGGGTGACCGACGTCTCCCTGCGCCAGGAACTGGTCTGGGGCCTTGGCGCCCACGCGATCGAGACGGGCTTCGAGACACATCACCTCTCGACCTCGCAGCGATTCGAGATTCGGGGCGACCGCAACCCGGTCGCGGCCAACGGGTCCAGCGTGCAGGGCGGCGCCGGACTGCCCGACCTGCTGGCGTCGGCCAAGACGGCCACGCGTGGCGGCGCCTGGCTGCAGGATACCTGGCAGGCGGCCTCGCGCCTGTCGTTGCAGGGCGGCCTGCGGCTCGACCATGCCGGGCTCACCGGCGAGACGCTGATGTCGCCGCGGTTCTCGGCGACGATGTCCGCCAGCGACGTCACACGGGTGTTGGCCGCCGCGGGCTTGTACACGCAGAGCCCAGGGTACGAGAAGCTGGCGCAGAGCGACTACGTGCTCGACTTCACGAGCCCCGAAGTGCGTTCACTGAAGAGCGAACGCGCCTGGCAGACTTCGATGAGTGTCGAGCGCCAGCTGGGTGCCGGCATCAGCCTGAAGGCGGAGGGCTACTACAAGCGTTTCACCGACGTGCTTCTCGGACGTCTCGAGCCTGAGTCGGAGCGCCTGGCGCGGGTCGCGCGCTACGACTTTCCCGTGTCGCTGCGTTCGAGCCTCCCCACGCAGCCACTGATTACCACCATTCCCACCAACGACGGGCAGGGACGGTCGTACGGCTTCGACCTGTTCCTCAACCGCCCCGGCGGCGGCCGCCTCACCGGCTGGACGAGCTACACCTGGGGGAAGGCCGAACGCGAGGCCTACGGGCGGAACTATCCTTTTGAATACGATCGGCGGCACGCCTTCACGATGGTGTCGTCGTATGCGTTGACGTCGCGGTGGGGCGTGGCCGCCACGACGCGCATCGCCTCGGGCTTTCCGCGCACGGCACCGCTTGGGGTGCGGGTGGCCGGCCGCGAAGATGCACTCGACCTCGATGGCGATGGCGTCACCGACGAGATTCTGCCTGCGCGCGACCGTCGCGGACTTCTCGAGTACGGCGTCGACTTCGGCGGCGTCGGCAACCTGAACGGCGCACGTCTGCCGATCTTCGCGCGTGTGGACGGCCGTCTCACCTGGCGTCCGCGGGGCGCGGCGGGGCGCTGGGAGCTCTACGCCGAGGTGATCAACATGCTCAATCGCAAGAACGCCGGCGCGCTCGACCCGCAGCTGGCCTACGACGCCACGTCCGACCGACCAGCCCTCGTCGAGAAGCGCGACCAGGCGATTCCGCGACTTCCCACCGTCGGCGTGCGATTCAGGTTCTAATCCCGAGGTGCGGTACCTCCGCGTCTTCACCAACTCCGCGATTGCCGGCCTCTTGTTGTCGGCGTACCTGCTGGTGGCGACGCTGCATTTGAATCCGGCGTTTCCACTGACGTTCGGCGACGTCGGGCCGCTGGCGCTCGCCATGGGCCTGGCCTACGGCGCCAACGCGCTCGTCGTCTTCTACGCGCTCGTGGTGCTGCGGCAGGTGGCCGCGGTGCAGGTGCTCTCGCCCGGCTGGCTCAGCGTGCGAGTGCTCGCGTGGATGTGCACGATTTCGGCCGCCGTGGGCGCCACCGTGCTGTGGATGAATGCAGCGGACTTCGCGCCGTTCCTGTCGCCGGAGTCGGGCCGGCGCATGGTGCTTGCCGCGGTGGCCGTCGCCCTCTGTGGCAGCGTGTTCCTGATTCTGGGGCTTGCGCACGTAGGGCGGCGCGGCACGGCGCCGAGCGGCGTGTTGCTCGTCACCACCATGGCGCTCTCGGTGGTGGTGCCGGTACTGCTGCGGGGGCCCGCGCGCGTGCCCGTTGCGGCGCCGGTGCAGCCGGCTGGCGGGCGCGTGGACGACCGACCGGGTGGCCGCGTGGTGTTGCTGGCCATGGATGGGGCCTCGCTCGACCGGATCTCGCTGGCCGTCGCGGAAGGCCGGCTGCCGAACTTCGGCCACGTGCTCGACACCGGCGTGGCCACCCATGTGGCCACGCTGCGGCCCACGCAGGCCGAGCCCATCTGGACCACGGTGGCAACCGGTCGGCTGCCGCAGACGAGCGGCGTGCGGTCGGCAGCGCGGTACCGCGTGCGGCCGGGCGGGGCGGCGCTCGAGGTACTGCCCGACTACATGTTCGCGCAGGCCCTCGTGCGGTACGGGTTCTTGCTGGAGGAGCCGATCACCCCAGAGGCCGTCGCCACCAAGCCGCTGTGGACGATCCTGAGCGAGCGCGGCATCCGGGTGGGTCTGGTCGGCTGGCCGCTCACCCATCCCGCGCCCGACCTGCGCGGCTACGTGGTGAGTGACGTGCTGCACCGTGTCGACGAAAGCCGGCTGGCACTCGAAGGTGGCGCAGCCGTGACGCCGTTTGGTGCCTGGGCGCCGATTGCCGCGGCTCGCGGCCTCGTTCTGTCGCCCGATCCGCATGCCGTGCTCGCCAAGGCCGAGGCGCTGCCCCATGCCGGCGAAGTGGACGTGCGCGCCGATCCGAAGCCCGTGCAGGCCGACAGCCTGCATCTGCGCATTCTGGAGACGATGGAGGCCAACCGCGCGTCGCGCTTCGTCGCGGTGCGCTTACCGGGCCTCGACGCGGTCGCGCACTACTACCTGCGCTACGCCACGCCAGACGACTTTGGCGACGTCAGCGACGACGAGCGCCGCCGCTTCGGCGGCGTGCTCGACGAGTACTACGGCGTGCTCGATGCCGTCGTGGGCCGGCTATACGCCAGCCTGCAGCCGGAGGATCTCGTGATCCTCGTGTCGAGTCACGGCATGGAGCCGCTGACGCCGGTGAAGCGCGTGCTCGAACGGCTGGTGGGCGACCCGCTCGTGAGCGGGACGCATGAACGTGCGCCCGACGGCTTCGTGATGGCCTTTGGCGCTGGCGTTCGCGCCGGGCGTCCCGAGCGCGGCTCGATCGCCGATATCGCACCGACGGTGCTCTACTACCTGGGCCTGCCGATTGGCCGGGACATGGACGGGCGCGCACGAACCGACTTCTTCACGCCAGCCTTCACCTCTACTAGGCCCGTCACATTCATCCCCAGCTACGGGCGCTGATATGGCTGTCCTGACTGACGCGACTGCTCGGCGTGCGCCGACGTCGCGCCATCTGCCGTTGTCGGCCGAGTGGCTGCGTTCGCCGGGTTGTGGCACTCCGTCCGACAACCGGCCACCTTATTCGAGCAGACCGGCCTCGAGTGGCGCCTCCGATGCGGTGATGCCCTACTTGCGGCAGGCGACGTCGATCGTGATCGATCTCGCGGTCGCAGCGTGCGTGGCCCACGGAGCCGGAACGCCGCAGAGCTACGCCGACCGCGCTGGCCCGCGACCATCGTCGGATCGACCCGCCGCGAGGTTCGGGCTCTCGCCTGACGAAGACCTCGTCGACAAGTTCATCGGGTTCATGCGAGGTTGACTTCGAAGGGTTGGATTGGCCTCCAGCCCCGCGGATGCACTATACTGGCCGTCGCTCTTTAACGCGGACCTGCGAGTTCGCAAAGAGGTGCCCATGTTGACCCGTACGCCCGCCCGAGGCGCGTCCTGCGCCATGTCGTCCTCACCGGATCGTCATCCCAATTCATTCTCTGTCGAGGTCTCGCCATGCCTGTCGTGATGGATGCCGACCGCATCAGCCGCGCGCTCGTCCGCATCGCGCACGAGATCGTCGAACGCAACCGCGGGGTCGACGGCCTGGCGGTGATTGGCGTCCGCTCGCGCGGCGTGCCGCTGGCCAAGCGCATTGCCGCGGCCCTGAAGACGATTTCCGGCGACGATGTGCCGGTGGGCGCGCTCGACATCACGCTCTACCGCGACGACCTGATGCGCCAGACCGTGGGGCCGCAACCGCTCGTACGCCGCACCGAGATTCCCTTCTCGATTGACGACCGCGTGATCGTGCTCGTCGACGACGTGCTCTTCACCGGGCGCACGACCCGCGCGGCGCTCGACGCCCTCATCGACTTCGGACGCCCCAAGGCCATTCAGCTCGTCGTGCTCGTGGACCGCGGTCACCGCGAGTTGCCGATCAAGGCCGACTACGTGGGCAAGAACATCCCCACGTCCCGGCGCGAGAGCGTGCACGTCAAGCTCATCGACACCGACGGTGCCGACGAAGTGTCGGTGGAAAGCGAGGGCTGACGATGGACGCCCCGACCACTGACGTGGTGCTGCCGGCGACTTCGCTGCGTCGCAAGGACCTGCTCGGCATCGCCGAACTGACACGCGAAGAGATCGTGCTCGTGCTCGATACGACCGAAGCGATGAAGGAGATCTCGCAGCGGCAGATCAAGAAGGTGCCGGCCCTGCGCGGGCGTACCGTGGTGAACCTGTTTTTCGAACCCTCGACTCGCACGCGCACGTCGTTCGAGATCGCCGAGAAGCGTCTCAGCGCCGATACGCTGGGCGTCGCCGTTGCCAGTTCGAGCGTCGTCAAAGGCGAGACGCTCGTGGACACGGCCAAGAACATCGAGGCCATGGGCCCGAGCATGATCGTGCTGCGGCATCCAGCCTCGGGTGCCGCGCACCTGCTGTCACGCGTGTGCAAGTCGCCCATCATCAACGCCGGTGACGGACTGCACGAGCACCCGACGCAGGCCCTGCTCGATGCCTTCACGATTCGCGAACGCAAGGGCCGCATCGCGGGGCTCAAAGTAGCGATTGTGGGCGACCTGCTGCACAGCCGCGTGCTGCGCAGCAACGTGCTGCTCTTGACCAAGCTCGGCGCCGAGGTGTGGGTGTGCGGTCCGCCCACCCTGATCCCGATGGGCCTCGAGCAGATGGGCGTGCACACGACATCGTCGGTGGACGCGGCCGTGGAGGGCGCCGACGTCGTGATGATGCTGCGCATCCAGCTCGAGCGGATGGAAGGCGGGTTCTTCCCGTCGCTGCGCGAGTACTTCCGGGTGTTCGGCATGACCTCCGCGCGCTTGAAGCGCGCGAGACCCGACGTGATCGTGATGCACCCGGGCCCCATCAATCGCGGTGTGGAGATCGCGTCGGATGTGGCGGACGGACCCTTTTCGGTGATTCTCGACCAGGTGGCCAACGGCGTGGCCGCGCGGATGGCTGTGTTGTACTTACTTGCCGGTGGCGGAGCTGACAATGAAACGGTTGCTTAGGGGAGCGCGGGTCGTCGACCCGGCCAATGGCGTGGACGGCCTGTTCGACGTGCTCATCGACGGTGCACACATTCGGAAGGTCGGGCGCGACTTGCCCGTCAGTCTCGCCGAGGGTGGCCAGATCGTGTCTCTCGATCCGGCGTTCGTGATTTGCCCCGGGTTCATCGACATGCATGTGCACCTGCGCGAACCAGGGCAGGAGCACAAGGAGACGGTGGCTACCGGCGTGGCCTCCGCGGTTGCCGGCGGTTTCACGGCCGTGGCCTGCATGCCCAACACCAAGCCGGTCAACGACAACGCCGGGGTCACCGAACTGATCCTGAAAAAGGCGGCTGACGCTGGCCTGGCGCGCGTGTATCCCATTGGCGCAGTGTCGCGTGGACAGGCGGGCGAGCAGCTGGCCGACATCGCTGAGCTGAAGCAGGCGGGATGCGTGGCGCTCAGCGACGATGGGCATCCAGTGTCGACGGCGCTGCTGGCACGTCGGGCGATGGAATACGCCGGCATGTTCGGCATGCCGCTCATCGAGCACTGCGAGGATCCGTCACTCAAGGGCGAGGGCGTGGCACACGAAGGGCCGATGGCCGCGTCGCTTGGTCTCAAGGGCATTCCCGGCATCGCGGAGGCCATCACCGCCGGGCGCGACATTCTCATCGCCGAGATGGTCGGCGGGCACGTGCACGTCGCGCACATGAGCGCCTGGACGACGCTCGAGGCGGTGCGCCAGGGTAAGAGCCGCGGCGTCAAGGTGACGTGCGAGGTCGCACCGCACCACTTCACGCTCACCGATGCGCTGCTGGCCGCGCCCGTGCCGTACGACACCGATACCAAGATGAACCCGCCGCTGCGCGAACAGCGCGACCTCGCCGCCATGCTGGCCGGCATCGCCGACGGCAGCGTCGACGTGATTGCCACCGACCATGCGCCACATCATGCCGACGAGAAGAACGTCGAGTACGACCGTGCGCCGTTTGGCATCGTCGGTCTCGAGACGGCAATTCCCATCGCGCTCGATAAGCTCGTGCACGCTGGCGTGATCCGCCTGCCGCGCCTGGTCGAACTGATGTCGGTGAACCCGGCCGCCATCCTGAAGGTGCCCGGGGGCAGTCTGGCGGAAGGCGCGGTGGCCGACATCACCATTCTGGCGCCGGATCAGTCGGTGACGATCGATCGCACGGCGTTTGCGGGCAAGTCGCGCAACACGCCCTATCATGGCTGGACCTTCCGCGGCGTGGCTGCGGCCACGATCGTCGGTGGGCGAGTGGTCTACGCCAATCCCGCGTCGGGTATTGCCCTGGCTGCGGAGGCACGCTGATGGACACGCGCCGCGACGACATCCGCACGCGTGCACTACAGGACCTGCGGCGCTTCGAGGTGGTGATGGAGGGCCACTTCGACTACGGCAACGGCTACCACGGCCGGCTGTATCTCAATCCGCACCAGTTGGTCCGATATCCTTCCACGATTTGGCGCGTGGCGCAGGACCTGATCGATGTGCTGCCGGCGAGTGTGACCGACACGGTCACGGTGGTCGCTGGTCCCGCCACTGGAGGAGCACTGCTGGCCCACACGATCGCGGGGCTGCTCGACGGCCGTCGGCCGCTCACGCGCGAACCGTACTCGTTCGCGCCGCTGCAGCCGCGGCAACCCGGCGGCGCCCCAGAGTTGTCGCCCTTCTACGCCCGCGTCGTCAACGGCGCGCGGGTGCTGCTCGTGGACGACGTGCGCAACACGGGCCAGACCCTCCAGCACTGCGCAGATCTCATCAGTGGCGCCGGAGGCACCGTGCTGGCGACGGCACAGATCGTCGACCGTGGCGAGGCCGTGGTGACGTTGGCCGTGCCCAACGTGGCGCTCGTCGAGTATCCCGCGCCCGACAACTACGCCGCGGCCGACTGCCCGATGTGCCAGCAGGGCGTGCCCGTGTCGTCGTTCTAGCACGCGCCCGCTCAGCGGCGCGGCGCTATTTCTTCTTGGCGGTGAAGGTGCCGCTCAGCTGGCCGCCGGCCATGCTGACGGCGCCCTTCATCGTCGCGCCTTCTACCGTGCCGGTGTAGGCCACATCCAGCGTCTGGCCCTGCACGTCGAGGCTGAAAGCGAACTGGATCGCATTGCCCTTGACCGTGCCGGTAAACGGGGAGCTGCCGAGCTGCCCAGTGTAGGTGCCGGTCAGCGTCTCGCCCGACTGCTTGAAGGCGATGGCGGGTGTACCCGAGCCCTGGCCGGTTTCGACACTGAACGCCCAATCGCCGGTCACGTCGACCGCTTGTGCGCCCAAGGACGTCGTCAACGCCGCCACCAGCGCCGCCGCGGCGCCCATCATCACGACCCGACGAGTGATCTCTATCTGCATTGATCCAGCCTCCCGAGCCTCCAGTATCGCCTATCCCGCGGCTGACAAAAAGACGAAGTGGCCATCCTGCGACGCCGCTCGGGATAGCCCCGCGGCGCCAGACGGACTAGAATGCGCGCGCCCATGTCCAAGAGCCGGTTACGTCCGTGGTTGATCGTTCCAGTGGTGTCGTGCGTGGCCGTGCTCGGGGCGGCAGGACAGGGCGCACCTCCTCCGCCCGTGCGCGCCGATGCGCCGGCCGGGGCGGTGCCGCCACCTTGGGCGTACTTGATTGCCACGCCTCCGGCGCCGGGTGCACCCGCCCCGCCAGAGGATTCATCGCCGCGGCGTCTGGCCGGAAGCGCCGTCACGTTGACGCCTCCGCAACTGCGCGACCTCTTCAATCCACCGGACTGGCATCCCGGCAACCACCCAGCGCCGCCAGAGGTCGTGGCGCATGGGCGCAAACCTGACGTGCGTGCGTGCGGCTATTGCCACTATCCGAACGGCCAGGGGCGACCCGAGAACTCGTCGCTCGTGGGCCTGCCCGTGGCGTACCTGATGCAGCAGATGGCCGACATGCGCGCCGGTCTGCGTACCAGCGCCGACCCCAACATGCGGCCGCCCGCGGCGATGCGGGCGATTGCCAAGGCGAGTACCGTGGAGGAAGACCGCGCGGCTGGCGAGTACTTCGCGGCGTTTGCCTACAAGCCATGGATTCGCGTGGTGGAGACTGCCACGGTGCCGAAGAACCGCGTGGCTGGTGGCACGTTCGTGCCCATTGAGGGGACGGGCACCGAGCCGCTTGGGGGCCGCATCGTGGAGATGCCCGAGGACGTGTCCCGCGCGGACTTGCGCGATTCCACCTCGGGCTTCGTGGCCTTCGTGCCGATGGGCAGCATCAAAAAGGGCGAGGCACTCGCGACGACCGGAGGAAGCGGTCGCACCGTCGCCTGCGGCACCTGTCACGGTGCTGATCTGAAGGGCCTGGGCCCGGTGCCGCCCCTGGCGGGACGATCGCCGAGCTACGCTGTGCGCCAGATGTTCGACCTGCAGCACGGCACGCGCCGCGGGCCGTGGGCGCCGCTGATGGCGGCGGCGGTGCAGAAGCTGACGCTCGACGACATCGTGGCGATTGCTGCCTACGCCGCGTCCCTCGCACCGTAAGTCGCCGGGCGACTCCAGCTCGCCGAGCGAATCGGGCGGGGCACGCTACGGCGCCAGCGCCGCCACCAGTGCGTCCACGTCACGGGCGTCGTTGTAGACGTGGGGCGACACGCGGATTGCGCTGCCGCGCAGTGACACGTGCACCCGGCGTTGGCGCAGTCGGTCGCCAATCGCCGTGATGTCGGTGCCGGCTGGTGCGCGCAGTCCGAACAGGTGCGCGCCGCGATACGCGGCGTCTTCGACGCGGTAGCCGAGCGCGCCGACCCTGGCCATCAGATCGCCCGTAAGCGACGCGCAGTAGTCCTGGATGCGCGTGGGTTGCCAGTCGAGTACCTGTTCGAGGGCGGCAATCGCCATCGGCATCAGCGCGAAGTTGGTGCGTTCGCCCACGTCGTAGCGGACGGCCCCGGGCTGATACTCGTCGCGGTAGTTCACCAGGTCCTTGAAGTGCTCGCTGCCGGCCCGGCCGATCCATGTTTCCTCGAGCGGCTCACCGTCGTCGAAGCGCGGGCCCAGATACGCGAAGCCGAGCGAGTACGGACCCATGAGCCACTTGTAGGTGGCGCAGATGAGTGCGTCAGGCTGGATGGCGGCCACGTCGAAGGGCAGGGCGCCCACCGACTGCGTGCCGTCGATGACGAGCGCGGCGCCCATTTCGCGCGCGCGTGTTCCAATCGCTTCCAGATCGAACTTCGTGCCGTCGGTCCAGTGCACGTGACCCAGCGCTACGATGGCCGTGCGCGCGTCGATGGCGTCGAGCACGCGGGTATTCCACCCGCGCCCCCGTCCGTCGGCCGTGTCGGGCGGATGCACCGTGCGCAACTCCACGTCACGCGTGCCCGCCACCTTGCGCCACGCGTGCACGTTGGCGGGGAATTGCTCGTGCGTCACGACGATGTTCTGGCCTGCGCCGACCGGGAGATTCCGGGCGGCAATCGCGAGTCCGTATGAGGCCGCCGGAATGATGGCGATACGCGACGGATCGGGCGCGTTCACCAGGCGCGCAAACAGCTCACGCGCGCGGCTGGCTTCGGTGAAGAAGTCGGCTGTGGACAGCCGTGACGG
>JANMDX010000363.1:0-48125 GCA_031376505.1 Acidobacteriota bacterium | reverse complement strand
GGCCGTGCGGAAGGTATTGGGATTGAACGAGGGATAGCTCGCCATGGCGAGGATCTCGCCGGTCGCAGGATCCATCATCACTGCAGTGCCGCTGTCGGCCTTGTTGGCCGTGACGCCCGCGGCGAGCTCCCGCTCGACGATGTGCTGCAGATACTCATCGATAGTCAGTTCCAGCATGGCGCCGGTCGTCGGCAGGCGCTCGACGCGGCTGAAGGCGCGGTGGCGCGCGTCGGTCTGCACGAGTACGGTCCCAGGGCGGCCGCGAATCACCTTGTCATAAGCCGCCTCGAGGCCGCCGAGACCAACGTTGTCGACGCCAACGTATCCGAGGAGCTGCCCGCCCAGCTCCTTGTTCGGATAGAAGCGCCGGTTCTCCTTCATGAACCCGATGCCCTCGAGATCAAGAGCCGCTACGCGTGCCGCTGACTGAGGCGACACGAAGCGCTGCACGAACGCGAATGCCCCCTGCCGGCCAAGGCGTTCCTCGAGTTCCTTGCGCTCGCTGGCACTACCGCAGTGGTCGAGCACCCCGCACAGCGCCCGCACGGCGGCCTTGGCGTCGGTGATATCCGAGGGCACAGCGTAGATGCTGTCCACGTCCACGCTGTAGGCGAGGAGGCGCTGGTTGCGGTCACGGATCTCGCCGCGCTTGGGAAAGGTGTCGATGGTGCGGTTCTGTTGCCGGTCGGCCCGCGCCGTGAACTCGGCGTGACGGACGACCTGCAGATACACCAGTCGCGCCTCGATCGCGACCGACCACGCCGCAAGACACACGCCGGCAATGAAGGCGCGCCGCCGGATCGTCCGGCGCCAGTCGGTGGTGGTCGTGTCAGCCATTGAGGGTCACCGGAAATGCGGTCAGCGCGACGCCACGACCGACCGGGCCGGAGGCTCGGACGGCAGCACCCGTTCGAGCACGATCGCGTCGCCAGACTTCGGGGCAATCATGCCGAGCCGTCCGGTCGCGAGCCGTTCGATGCGCTGCGGCGCCCGCAGCGTCTCGAGTTCGAGCTGCAGATGCTGGTGCACGCTGACCTCGGCGGCGCGCTCCTTCTGCATCTGCTCGATGCGATAGCCGTGGCGGATGAGCTCGAAGTGCTGCCAGGCGTCGAACATCACGACCAGCACCAGCACGACGCCGACCGCCAGCGAGATCCACAGCTCTCTCTGCCTCCGCTCGTCGACCTCGCGCACGATCGGGTTGTTGCGGACGTCCTTCTTGATGGCGTACTCGAAGGTCTCTATATGTTCCACGGCATCCCCCTTCGTTCAGGCCAGGCGTTCCGCAGCCCGCAGCTTCGCGCTGCGCGCCCGCGGGTTCAGGGCAATCTCGGTGTCGGCCGGCCCGAGCGGACGGCCGGTCAACACCTTCACGATGCCGTCGCTCCGGTCGAGCGCCCGCAGCGTGTGTTTCACGATCCGGTCCTCGAGCGAATGAAAGCTGATGACGACGAGCCGACCGCCGGTCTGCAGGCGCATGGCGGCACGTCGCACGAACTCGTCGAGACGGTCGAGCTCGCCGTTCACCCAGATCCGGAGCGCTTGAAAGGTGCGGGTGGCCGGATCGATGCGCTGCCAGCCCTGGCCCGACAAAGCGCGGCGCACGATCGCCGCGAGTTGGAAGGTCGTCTCGATCGGCGCACGTTCGCGCGCCATCACGATGCCTCGGGCCACCCGACGCGACCGGCGTTCCTCGCCGAACTGGTAGATCACGTCGGCCAGGTCGGCCTCCTCGACGGTGGCCAGCCGCTCGGCCGCGGTCTGTCCCTGCGATTGGTCCATCCGCATATCGAGCGGCTCGTCCCGGCGGAAGCTGAAACCGCGGCCCTCCGCGTCAAACTGCATCGACGACACACCCAGGTCCGCTAGTGCGCCGGCCACCAGCGCCACACCCAGGGAGTCGAGCACCGGGTCGAGCGTGCGGTAGTCGGCGTGCACGAGCTGCACCCGGGCGCCGTACGACTCGAGTTGGCGGCCGGCCAGAGCCAGCGCTTGCGAATCGCGGTCGAAACCGATCACCCGCTCGGCGCCTTGCTCGAGCAGCGCGCGCGTATGTCCGCCGAGACCAACGGTGCAATCGACGTACGTGCCGCCGCGCTCGGGCTGCAGGAGCCGCGTCGCCTCGTCCACCATCACCGGAAGGTGCTGCGGCAGGTCCACGTCCGACACGGATGGCTCGCTTTCCTGCTAGATGCCGTAGTCGGCCAGGGCCCGCGCGTCGTCGTCAGTGAACGGCTCGCGGATCAACTTGGTCAGGAACCGGTCGTGGTTCCAGACCTCGAGATAGTCGTACTTGCCTAGCACGTCCACTTCTCCGGTCATGAGCGCGGATTCGCGCACGCGGGTCTGGATGAGCACCCGGCCCTGCTGGTCGAATTCGGCGACTTGCCCGTAGAAATTGACGCGATCGAGGAACTTCAGCCGCGCCGGGTGCGTGGAGGGCGCCTGCGCGAGCTTGCGTTCGATATCGAGCCAGACCGGCATCGGATAGATGCGCACCGAGTCGCCGGAAAGGCTGGTGACGAAGACCTCCCGCCCGTGTTCCTCTTGGATCACGGCCCTGAAGGCGTTAGGGATCTTGAGCCGGCCCTTGTCGTCGATTTTTGCCGGTGAGTTCCCGCGAAGCACAGCTACTCCACTCCAGTCCAGATTTGACCACCGGAATCGTAAGGGACGGGGGGGGAGGTGTCAAGGTAAGTTGTATGGAATGTGTGGCTTACGTATTTTATTCGCCGGACCGTGTCCGACTAGCACCACAAGCGGTATCGTTTTTTCTTCGCCTGAGTCGGCGCGTGCTACCATGAGCGGTTTCGTCCGAGGTCTCGTTTCGCATGTCCCTGCCTGCACGCATCTCCATGCCGGTCGCCTAGCCCGATGGCCGTACGCACCGTGCTCGTCTGTGAGACCCAGGTGCCGCTCGTGCGTGGCGGCGCCGAGTTGCTGGTGCGTCAACTCGTCGACGAGCTGCGGCAGCGGGGATTTGAGACGGACCGCGTCTCGGTCCCGTTCAAGTGGTATCCGAAGGACGAATTGCTCCCGCACGCGGCGGCGTGGGGGCTGCTCGACTTGAGCGAGAGCAACGGCCGACCAATCGACCTGCTCATCGCCACAAAGTTCCCCACGTATCTGGCGCGCCATCCACGCAAGGTCTGCTGGCTGGTGCATCAGCATCGGGCAGCGTATGAGCTGGCGGCCACGGCCTATTCCGATTTCGGCCACGACGAACTCGACGTGGCGCTGCGCGATCGGCTGATGGCGATCGACGAGCGCGCGATGGGCGAGTGCGTGGGCCGCTATACCATCTCGCGAACGGTCACCGAGCGTTTGCGCCGATACAACGGACTCGACTCGACACCGCTCTACCATCCACCGCTTCTCGCCAAGCGCCTCACGCCCGGTCCGTATGGCAACTACGTGCTCTCGGTCGCGCGGCTCGAGCAGAACAAGCGCGTCGATCTCGCCGTGCGTTCGGTGGCGCACTGGCCCGAGGCGCTCACGCTGGTGGTCGTCGGCGAGGGCAGTCAGCGCGCACTCGTCGAACAGGCCGCCGCGGACGCGGGCGTGGCCCACCGCGTGACGTTTCTTGGCGGGATTGGAGACGACGAGCTGCCGGGGCTCTATCGCGACGCGCTGGCCGTCGTCTACGTGCCTTTCGATGAAGACTACGGCCTGGTCACTCTCGAGGCCTTCCTGGCGGCCAAGCCCGTGGTGACCGCGAGCGACTCGGGCGGCACACTCGAATTCGTGGAGGACGGCGTGACTGGTCGTGTCACGGCGCCGCAACCGCAGGCGATCGGCGAGGCAGTGGCCCAACTGCACGGAGCCCGTCACGTGGCGGCGGCGCTCGGCGCGGCCGGGCGCGAGCGCGCGGCCGCCATCACCTGGGACCACGTCATCGACCAGCTCGTCTCACATGGCTAATCCGATCCTGCCCGCCGCCGCCCTGCCGAGGGTCCTCGTGCTGCTTCCGACGTACAACGAGCGGGAGAACCTGCCGCAGATCGCCGCGCTGCTCATGGCCCAGCCCAATCTGCGCGTACTCGTGATCGACGACGACTCGCCCGATGGCACGGGCCAGATTGCCGACGAGCTCGCCGGCGCGAGCGGCGGCCGCTTGACGGTAATGCACCGTACCGGGAAACGTGGACTCGGCCGGTCGTATCTCGACGGCATGCGGGCCGCACTGGCCACCGACGCCGAGGTCGTCTTCCAGATGGATGCCGACCTGTCGCACGACCCCAAATACGTACCGGATCTCGTGGCAGCCTCGCGCGATGCCGACATCAGCATCGGCTCCCGGTACCTGCAGGGCGTGAGCGTGGTCAACTGGCCCCTGCGCCGCCTCGTGCTGAGCACATTTGCCAACTGGTACGTGCGCACCGTCACCGGCATGAAGGTGCGCGACTGCACGGCCGGTTTCCGCTGCTGGCGCCGCGCCGCCATCGCCAAGATGCCGCTCGATCAGATCACCTCCGACGGGTATTCCTTCCAGGTCGAGACGCTGTTTCTGGCGCTCGAGGCAGGATGTACCGTGACCGAGGTGCCGATCATCTTCGTTGAACGGCGCATAGGTGCATCAAAGATCTCGGGTGGCGTCATCCGCGAGTCGTTCTGGACGCCGTGGCGGCTGGTGTTGCGCCGTCTGATTGGACCCCGTGGCGGGGCGGCGGCAGGGTAGAATTCCCAAGGCTTGTGATCATGCCGCCGCCCATCGCCCCCCACAGTCTCAGCATCTTCTTCCCTGCCTACAACGACAGTGGGACCATTGCCAGTCTCGTGATCCGTGCGCTGCAGGTGGCCGAGACGCTCACGCCCGACTTCGAAGTGATCGTCGTCAACGACGGCAGCAAGGACGACACGCCCCAGATCCTCGACGAGCTCGAGCGCGTGTACCCAAAGCACTTCCGCGTGGTGCACCATCCCGTGAACCGAGGCTACGGCGGCGCGCTGCGCAGCGGCTTTGCCGCCGCCACGAAGGATCTCGTGTTCTACACCGACGGCGACGCGCAGTACGACCCCGGCGAGGTCTCCGTCCTGTGGGCGGCGCTGACCGCAGACGTCGACTGGGTGAATGGCTGGAAGATCGCGCGCTCCGATCCCCTGCACCGCATCGTGATCGGCCGCCTCTACCACCACACCGTGAAGCGCCTCTTTGGTCTGACGGTGCGTGACGTGGACTGCGATTTCCGGCTGATGCGCCGCCGCATCTTCGACACGGTGCACCTCCAGAAGAACAGCGGCGTGATTTGCCTGGAGATGATGAAGAAATTCAAGGACGCCGGCTTCCGGGTGGCCGAGGTGCCGGTGCACCACTACCACCGCACGCACGGCACGTCGCAGTTCTTCAATTTCCCGCGTGTGGCGCGCACTGCCGTCGACGTCATCAAGCTGTGGTGGGCGCTTGTCATCCGCCGCGAGCACCTCCGGGCGCCGGTCGGCCGCGCGGCCGCCGCGGCCACTGGCCAGGAGCCGCGTTGAAGTGACGGCCACCTTCTATCGGGGTCGCCGCGTGATGATCACTGGCGGGCTTGGCTTCATCGGCAGCAACCTCGCCATCCGGCTCGCGGAGCTTGGGGCGGAGGTACTGCTCGTCGATTCGCTCATCCCCGACTCCGGCGGCAACCTGTTCAACATCGAGCCCGTGAAGAACCGCGTACGCCTGAACGTCGCCGACGTGCGCCAGGCGAGCACCATGAATTACCTGGTGCGCGACCAGGAGGTGATCTTCAACCTGGCGGGCCAAGTCAGTCACATCGACAGCATGAGCGACCCGCACACCGACCTCGAGATCAACTGTCGCGCCCAGCTCACCCTGCTCGAGGCGTGCCGCCATCACAATCCCGGTGCCAAAGTGGTGTACGCCGGCACCCGCCAGGTGTACGGGCGCCCGGAGTCGCTGCCGGTCACGGAGGCCCATCTGGTGCGCCCCACCGACGTCAACGGCATCAACAAGGTGGCGGGGGAGTACTACCATCTGCTCTACAACAACGTCTTCGGCGTGCGCGCGTGTTCGCTGCGCCTCACGAACGTCTACGGCCCGCGGCAGCTCATTCGCCACAACCGCCAGGGCTTCATTGGCTGGTTCGTCCGCCTCGCGCTCGAAGCGCGCGAAATCCAGGTGTTTGGCGACGGATCGCAGGTGCGCGACTTCGTGCACGTCGACGACGTCTGCGACGCGTTCCTGCGCGCCGGCGCGACCGATGCGGTCAACGGCGAGGTGTTCAACGTGGGCGGGGCCGAGCAGTGGACCCATGCTGAGCTCGTGAAGCTGCTGGTGTCGCTGGCCGACGGCGCGTCGTATCGATTCGTCGAGTGGCCGGCGGAAAAAAAGATCAGCGACATCGGCAGTTTCTACGCCGACTCCACGAAATTCATGCGCGCGACCGGCTGGACGCCGGTCGTGGGACTGCGCGCCGGGCTTCGGTCGACGCTGGATTACTACCGCGCCAACTACGCGGCCTATGTGGATGAGGCCGCAGCATGAACGCGCCGTCCGTTCGCGTGCCGTTCAACGTGCTGCGCCCCGGGGACGACCGTGAGGTCATCGACGCGGCCATCGGGCGCGTCATCGATTCGGGCTGGTTCGTGCTCGGTCCGGAAGTCGCGGCCTTCGAGGCCGAGTTCGCGGCTGCCACGGGCGCGGCCTACGCCGTCGGCGTCAACACCGGCACCGACGCCCTGGCGCTCGCCCTGCGCGCGCTCGACATCGGTCCCGGCGACGAGGTGATTACCTCGCCCCTGTCAGCGGCGTATTCGGCACTGGCCATCGACATGGCCGGAGCCCGTCCAGTGTTTGCCGACATCGATCCGGAACGTCTCACGCTCGACCCCGCGGCCGTGGAGGCGGCGATCACCTCACGAACGCGCGCCCTCATACCGGTGCACCTGTACGGACAGCCGGCCGACTTGACGGGCATCGGCGCGATCGCCGCGAGACACGGCCTCGCCATCGTCGAGGATGCGTGCCAGGCGCATCTGGCCACCCATCGTGGCGTGCCCGTCGGCCGCGGATCCGCGGCGGCCGCCTACAGCTTCTACCCCACGAAGAACCTCGGGGCCCTTGGCGACGGTGGCGCGATCACGACCGACGACGCGGCACTTGCCGAGCGCCTCAAGCGCTTGCGCAACGGCGGACAGGTGAGTCGCTACCACCATAGCGAGCGCGGCGTGAACAGCCGGCTCGACGAGCTGCAGGCCGCGGTGCTCCGGGCCAAATTGCCCCGTCTGGCCGAACAGACGGTCGTGCGGCGAGGGCTCGCGGCAAAGTACCGTACGGCCCTTCACACTTTATCTATGCAAGTTCCCCGCGAGTTCGACACCGGTCACGTATACCATCTGTTTCCTGTGCTGGTCGATGAACGTGATCGCTTCCAGGCGCACATGCGCGCCCTTGGAATCGAGACGTTGATTCACTATCCCGTGCCCATTCCGCGACAGCCGGCCGCGTCGGGCTGGACGCCGGCGCAGTGCCCAGTCGCCGATCGGGTATGCGCGAGCGTCGTGTCCCTTCCGTTGTATCCGTCACTTACGGCCTCCGCGCTGGCTGAAGTGACCGCCGCCGTTGCGGCGTTTCCGAGGTGAATTTCATGCGAGTTCTGATTACTGGTGGCGCGGGCTTTGTGGGCTCGCACCTGTCGGAAGCCCTGCTGGCCGCGGGCCACCACGTGCACATCGTGGACGACCTGTCTACGGGATCCATCGACAACATCTTGCATCTGAAGGCGCACCCGCACTTCGGCTATACGATCGACACGGTCTTCAACGAGTCGCTCACCGCTGAGCTCGTCGACCACGCCGACGTCGTGTTCCACCTGGCAGCGGCCGTGGGCGTGAAGCTCATCGTGGAGCGCCCGGTGCACACGATCGAGTGCAACGTGCACGGCACGGAAGTCGTGCTGAAGAACGCCAACAAGAAGAAGAAGCTGGTGCTCATCGCTTCGACCTCCGAGGTCTACGGCAAGAGCACCGACGTGCCGTTCCGCGAGGACGCAGACCTCGTGCTCGGCGCGACCACCCGCCACCGCTGGGCCTACGCCTGCAGCAAGATGCTCGACGAGTTCCACGCGCTGGCCTACTACAAGGAGCGCAAGCTGCCGGTGGTGGTGTTCCGTCTCTTCAACACCGTCGGGCCTCGCCAGTCGGGCCAGTACGGCATGGTGCTGCCCAACTTCGTGCGTCAGGCGCTCGCCAACGAACCGATCACGGTGTTCGGCGACGGGACCCAAAGCCGAAGCTTCACCTATGTCGGCGACGTCGTGCGTGCCCTGATGGCGCTGATGACCGAACCCAAGGCCGTAGGCCAGGTCTTCAACATTGGCAACGTCGAGGAGGTCACGATTCGCGAGCTGGCCGAGCGCGTGAAGGCCGCCGCGGGCTCAACGTCTGCGATCGTGACGATCCCCTATGAACAGGCCTACGACGCGGGCTTTGAGGACATGCCCCGGCGCGTGCCGGATCTGACGAAGATCAATGCCCTGGTGGGCTATGAACCCAGGGTGCAGCTGGACGAAATCATCCGTCAAGTGATCGAGGATTTCCGCGCTCGCTGACGCCCGCGGCGAGGCGTATACTGACCGTATGGTCCGGCTGTGCTTAGGCGTGTTCGCGCTGGCTGTGGCGTCGCCCGTCTGGGCGCAGCCGCTCAACCTCGAGATCCGTGACGGACTCGTCACCTTGTCGGCCACCAACGTGCCGGTGCGCCAGGTGCTGGCGGAATGGGCCAGGGTGGGCGGCACCCGCGTCGTCGGCGCAGAACGCGTGACCGGCGCGCCCCTGACACTGCAGCTCGAAGGTGTGCCGGAAGCCAAAGCGCTCGACATCGTGCTGCGGGGCGCTGCCGGCTATATGGCAGCCGCGCGCGCGGTGCCTGGCGTCGGCCGGTCGATCTACGACCGTATTCTGGTGCTCGCGACGAGCACACCGCCAACCGGTCCGGCAGCGGCGACCGCGGCTGGAAATCGCCCGGCCGGCAATCGCTTTGGCGTACCGCCGGCCGCCGAGACGACCCCGGAGCCGGACGTCGTTGCCGACTCGAGCGACATCGGCGATCAGCCGCAGGTGAATCCGTTCGCGAACGCGTTCGGACAGCCCGGCGCGCCCTCGCCCTTCGGGCAGCCGGTACAGAGTGGATTCGGCCAATCGATCGCGCAGCCGGGCCAGCCCTTTCAGCCGGGCGGGAACTTCTTCCAGCCGCTGCAGCCCGTGCCAGGCGCGCCACCGGCGTCCGGCTTCTTCGGCGTTGCCGGCGCGTCGACACCCGGCGTGATTCAGCAGCCGGTGCAGCCGCCCGGACCTCCCGGCGCCCGACCTCGGCCTCAAGGATAGCCCGGCTCGTCGATGGCCGACCTCGACCGCTACCGCACCGACGATCGCCGCGCGCTCGAACAGCTGTACCGGCGGACGGCCGGCCCCGAAGCCGTCGAACGCCTGAAGCTCACGTGGCAATGGGCGCGCCGTCAGAACCCAGGCGCGCGCGGCGCCGCGGCGCCCTGGGTCGTGCGCGAGGGCCCCTCACTTGTCGGCTCGCTGAGCGCCTTACGCGTGGGCGTATCACTGGCCGGCAAGGCCGTGAGCGGCGCGTGGCTCGCCGAACCCGTGGTGGCGGCCGAACGCGACCGTCAAGGCCTGCACGAGATGCTCGTCAGAGCCTGGTACCGTGACAGCGAGGTCACCCTCGCCTCGGGCCTGAGCGACACCACGCGGGCCGTGTTCGACAAGCTGCGCGTGCCGAAGGCGGTGACGCTGCCGTGTCTGGTGAAGCCACTCAGCCGTCGCGCCCTCCGGAACCCTGACTGGCCACAGCCCCTGAACCGTCTCGTCTCGGCGGTGACGCTGCCGTTCGTGCGAGTGGTCGCGCGGCAGCGGCCCTTGCGCGAATCGGTCGAGGTCGTGCGACGCCTGGACCGCAGCGCGGACGACCTGTGGAGTCGCGTGGCACCGACGCTGACCCTGGCGGTACGCCGCGATGCCGCCTACGTGAACTGGCGTTTCGCCGAACCGCCGCACGCGCGCTACGCCATCGCGGTGCTGCGCCGGCAGAACGACGTGGCCGGCTACGCGGTGTATCGGCACACCCACGAGCCGCGAGGCCGCGTCACGCACCTGGTTGACTTCCTGGCCGAGCCGGGCGACACACGCGCCGTCAAGACGCTGCTGCGCTGGGTGGACCGGGAGGCACTCATTGCGGACTCCGACAAGATACGATGTCACGTGCTGCATGCGGGCTTTCGCAAGCAGCTCAAGCGCTCCGGCTACTTCGGCGTGCGGTCCGGCGTGTCGTTGTCCGTGAAGGTCAACGCCCCCGCAGTCCCACGCGTGTTCTACGACACCACGGCCGACTGGCACTTCACCACCGGTGACACCGCCCTCGACCACTGACTCGTTCCCTCCCGCCGAGGACCCGATGCCATGTCGCTCACAGATACCCTGACTGCCGATATCGGGCGCGCGATGAAGGCCAAGGACGCCACGACTCTCACGGCGCTCCGCATGCTGAAGACCGCGCTGACCAACAAAGGCATCGAGAAGCACCGGGCGCTCGAGCCGGCCGAAGAGCTGCAGGTCGTGGGCGCGCTCGTGAAACAGCGCCGCGACTCCATCGAGCAGTTCAACGCCGCGGGCCGTCCCGAGCTGGCCGCCAAGGAACAGGCAGAGATCGCGGTGCTCGATGGCTACCTGCCGCCTGCTGCAAGCGATGACGACCTCGCGGCCGCGGTGACGGCCGCGATGGCGGCGACCGGAGCCACCTCCGCCAAGGACATGGGGAAGGTGATGAAGGCCGTGCTGGCCGCGCTGGCGGGCCGGACGGTCGACGGCAAGCGCGTCAACGAACTGGTCCGGGCGGCGCTCGCGGGTTGATGCAAACTTTCTGCGCGTAGCCGCCGTCTATTGATGGTGAAAGGCCTAGTCAGCCTCTCACCATCCTCCTCGGGCTCCTGCTGAAAGGCCGGAGCCCGATTTTTTCGCCCGCCCGCTGCCGAACGGCGTCCGATTCCGGATACGAGTCGGCGTGCTACGCTGCCAGCCATGGGCTCCGCCTCGACCGGACTCGCGCGGTCGGCCGGCGTCGCCGGCGCGGCGACCATGACCAGCCGCATCCTCGGTTTGGTGCGCGAGCAGGTACTGGCGTACTGGTTCGGCGCGAGCGACGCGATGGACGCGTATCTCGTGGCGTTCCGGGTACCGAATCTGGTCCGGGATCTCTTCGCCGAGGGCGCGATGAGCGCCGCCCTGGT
This sequence comes from Acidobacteriota bacterium, assembly GCA_031376505.1. GTDB lineage: Bacteria > Acidobacteriota > Vicinamibacteria > Vicinamibacterales > UBA2999 > CADEFD01. The sequence goes on along the minus strand of JANMDX010000363.1, from coordinate 36,891 downwards.
GCCTACCTTCAGCCGGACGCTGGCGCTCGAAGGCCGAGCGCGCGCGTGGCAGCTCGGCAATGCGATCATGACGGCGCTCGTGGTCGCCACGGCCACGCTGGTCGCCGGCGCCGTGATCTTCGCGCCCGCGCTCGTGCACCTGCTCGCTGGCGACTTCGCCGCGGTGCCCGGCAAGTTCGAGCTGACCGTGCTGCTTACGCGCGTCATGGCACCGTTCCTCATCCTGGTCGCCATGGCCGCCGCGTGCATGGGGATGCTGAACTCGCTGAATGTCTTCTTCATCCCAGCACTGGCGCCGGCCATGTTCAACGTCGCATCGATTGTCGTGGGCATCGCGCTCGTGCCGGTGGCCATCGCCGCCGGCATTCAGCCGATCCTCGCGATGGCCTATGGGACGCTCGTGGGCGGACTTGGCCAAGTCGCGCTGCAGTGGCCGTCCCTGCACAGGGAGGGCTTCCGGTTCCGTCCGCGCCTCGACCTCGCCGACCCGGGACTGCGACGGGTGTTGACGCTGATGGGACCGGGCATCGTCGGGCTTGCCGCGACGCAGCTCAACGTCTTTGTGAACACCATCGTGGCGACCGGCGAAGGGACCGGCGCCGTCTCGTGGCTCACCTATGCCTTTCGCGTGATGTACCTGCCCATCGGCCTCTTCGGCGTGTCGATCGCCACGGCCACGACTCCCGCTATGTCGCGGCTCGCCGCCGCCAGCGACATGCCGCGCATGCGTTCGACGCTCGCGTCGGCCATCGCCCTGATGCTGACCTTGAACGTGCCGGCCACGCTCGGCTTGATGGTGCTGGCGACGCCAATCGTGCGGCTGCTCTTCGAGCGCGGCAGGTTCACACCGGGGGACACCGCGGCCACGGCTGCTGCCGTCCAGCTCTATGCGGTAGGACTGGTAGGCTACTCGGTTGTGAAGATCGTGTCTCCCACGTTCTACGCGATGGGGCGCAGCCGCACGCCGGCCGCCGTGGGCGTGGCCGCGGTGCTGCTGAATGCGGCGCTCAGCGTGGCGGCGGCGCCCGTATTCGGCTACCGGGGGCTGGCCTTGAGCGCGTCGGTGGCCTCGCTCTTCAACGCCGCCACGCTCATGTGGCTGGCGCGAGGCGCGCTCGGCGGCCTCGAGCTGGCGCGCGTCGCCGCCACCTTCACCAAGACGCTGGTCGCGGCCAGCGCCATGGCCGCCGTCGCCTGGGCGAGCATGACGGGGCTCGAGACCATCGCACCCGGATCATCGCTCGCCTCGCAGATCGCGCGGCTATCGGGGTCGATCGCGCTCGCCATGCTGTCGCTTGGCCTCGGGGCGCAGGTTCTGCGCATCCGCGAGTTCGAAGACGTGCGTGACGCCGTCACAGGGCGGGTGCGCCGGCTGCTCGGCCGTTAGCACTGCGGCACGTGGAGTGGGGTCAGCGCGCGTTGACCACCGCAGCCCAGCCGGCCGCGCGGTCGCCCGGCGCGCGGTCGGCACGGGCGCGGGTCGTCGGCACCGATGCCGCGCACGACCCGGTTCTGATGAAGCGCAGCGACGCCGACAGCGAGGCCTCTTCGGCCGACCCGAGGTCGTGCTCCACGTCGTCGGCCGCGACGCAGTCCGCAGCGAGGCCATCGAAGTAGTCGCCGCGTCCATCCGCGTTCACCACCGCAAACGACACGGGCGCAAACACCTTGTCGCAGAACGGCAGGGCATATTGTCCTACCGGCTTCCCGTAGGTCCGATCGCCGACGATGGTGACCGGCATGAACGGCCGCAGGCCGTTGACGACCAGCTCGCTTGCCGACGCCGAGGCCCTGGTGGCAATCACGACCAGCCGATCGAGCCCGAGGGCGTGCGCAGGATTCGTGAAACGGTTGATCTCGTTCAGCCGCAGGTTGCGATCGTTGTGGCGCGACTCGGCAAAGACCTGATCGCGCAGTGTGGAGCCACCAATCAGGCTGGCCAGATGCACGGCCACGTCCACGAGGCCGCCGCCGTTGTAGCGCAAGTCGAGCACGAGTTCGGTGGCACCCGCCAGCCGCAACGCCGCAAACGCCTCGTCGAGCGCCGCCACCGACGGGCGCACGAAGTTCCTGAAGAAGAGATAGCCGACCTTGCGGCCTCCGACCTCGAAGACCCGCGTGAGCGACACGGTGGGTATGGTAACGGCACGCTTGCGCAGGCTGGTCGCACGGCGCTCGCCGTCACGTCTCTGGAACTCGAGCGACACCTCGAGGCCGACCTGGGCGGGGCCAAAGGCCGAGTCGATGGCGCCGCCCTCGATGAGCCCGGCCACGGCGCGGCCGTTGATGACCTCGATGCGCGCGCCGCGCTCGAGACCCGCCTCCTCGGCCGGGCTGGCCGTAAACACCTGCAGTACCCGCATCTCGCCGGCCGTCACCACGGTGGATAGTCCGAGCCCGATGAATTGACTCTCTGAGAAGAACGCGTCGTTGGCGGCGCGCGACGTGAGGTAGCTGAATGTCGTATCGAGGGGACGGTAGCGCACGGCGTCCAGGTACTGCTCGGGCGAGCCGTACCGCGCCGGATTCAGGTCCGGCAGCTCCCGATGCCAGAGATACAGCTCCTGCAGGGTGTCGCGAACGAAGATCGACTGGCCGGTCGCCGAGCAGGACGGCGCCTGCGCGCGGGCAGGCACAGGGGTAACGAGCAACGCCGCAAGCACGAGCGCGGTGCGAAGCATGCGCATCAGAGGAACATCATAGCGCCAGGGCACGGCGTGTACACTGTCTCGATGAGATCGACGCCGTGACGCCAGTCGATGCGCTTGCCGCGCGTGCGCCAGACGCCGCCTCCCGCACCGTCCTGGGCCTGTCACCGACCGTGGTCTCGCTCGCCTCCACGCACTTCATCGTCGACGCGTACACGAACATCTACACGCCGCTCCTGCCGCTGCTCATCCCGCGTTTCGGCCTGTCGCTCACTGCGGTGGGCACGCTGGCCATGTGCTTTCAGATGGCGTCGTCAGTGTCGCAGGTGGGATTCGGGGCCCTTGCCGACCGGTGGCGCCCGCGTGTCCTGCTGCTGGCCGGTCCCCTCGTGTCGGTGGTCGTCTTGAGCCTGGTGGGACTGGCGCCGACGACCGTCGCGCTCGGCGCACTGCTCGTGCTGGGGGGACTCGGCGGGGCGGCCTTCCACCCGTCGGCGGCCGCGGCCGTCTACCGCGCCTCGGGCGCCAACAAGGGCTTGGCCATGTCGGTGCACATCACCGGCGGGTCGGTGGGCATGGCCATGGCGCCGCTCTTCTTCGCTCCGACCATCGAGCGCCTCGGTCTGCACTGGTCGCCGATCATCGCCGTCCCCGGCCTGGTCGCGTTGTGGTTCCTGCTGCGCCGCGTGCCGGCCATCGAACGGCCCTCACCGACGGGCCGGGAGGGATTCGCAGCCCTCAGGCCGTACGCCAAGCCACTCACGCTGCTCTACTTCTCGGTGGTGCTGCGCACCCTCACGTCGGCGGGCTTTGCCACGTTCATGCCCGTGCTGCTCACGCGGCAGGGTATGTCGATCGCCCACGCAAGCCTCGCCAGCACCTGTTACCTGCTCGTGTCTGGCATCGGCGGATTCTCCGGTGGACCGCTCGCCGACCGTTTCGGACCGCGGCGGGTGATCCTGGTCTCGCTGATCTCGGCTGTGCCCTTCATGGTGGTGGCTTCGCAGCTCACCGGCTGGTGGTTTACCGCAGCAGTGTCACTGGGTGGTCTGCTGCTGCAATCCACCTTGCCCGTGAACGTGACCTATGCACAGATGCTCGCACCAGTGGGCGCGGCGACCGTCTCGTCGCTCATGATGGGCTTTGCCTGGGGCGTGGGCGCCGTGATGGTGCCGCTCGTGGGTCTACTCGGCGACGTGATGGGTCTGCCGAGGGCCCTGCTGTGCATTTCCGGCGTGCCGCTCCTGGCCGCCGCGCTGGCGGCACAACTGCCCGAGCGGGCCCGCGGCCATCGGGTCCTGGACGTCGGCGACAGCGGCACCGGCGTCGCGACCCTATAATCGAGGTATGTCCCGCTACGGCAACGTCGCGTCCTCGATGGGGCCAGGCCCCCTCAGCCAGGCAGTAAAGACCCTCATCGCCATCAACGTCGGTGGGTACCTGCTGAGCCTGGTCGTGCCCGCGGTCACGGTGCGGCTTGGCTTGCTGCCGGCCATGTTCCTCGGACAGCTCGCGCTCTGGCAGCCGGTCACCTACATGTTCCTGCACGGGGGCCTCGGGCACCTCGTGTTCAACATGCTCGCGCTGTGGATGTTCGGCACCGAGCTCGAGCGCACCTGGGGCACGCGCTTCTTCCTGCGTTACTACCTGGTAACGGGCATCGGCGCCGCGCTCGTGACCGTGGCGTGGTCACTCAGTCCGCTGCCGTACGCCGCTGAGATGTATCAGTCGGTTGTGGTCGGCGCGTCCGGCGCCATCTATGGCCTGCTGCTCGCCTACGGCATGTACTTTCCCAGCCGCACGATTTATCTCTACTTCCTGTTTCCGATCCAGGCGCGCTACTTCGTGATGCTGGTCGGCGCGATCGCGTTCCTGTCCTCGATTGGCAGCTCGGGCGGTGGCGTGGCGCACGTAGCGCATCTTGGCGGACTGCTGGTGGGCTACCTGTATCTGAAGGGACGGCGTGGCCCGCTCGACGAGATCAAATATCGCTGGTTGAAATGGCGCCTCGGCCGATCGCGTTCGAAGTTCGAGGTTTACCAGGGCGGCAGGCGCGGGCCTGGCAGTCCCAGCGGACCAGGCGGCGACTGGACCAAGGAGTGGAAGAAGCACGTGCACTGAGAACAGCGAGTGACGCGCGAACGGCCTCGGCCCTGGCGGGGACACGTACGGTGGGCACCTCCACCTGGCCTCGGGCTGAAGTCGCTGAACGGATCACTCGGCCTGGTGGAGGCACCCACCCCACGCGGCCCCGCGTCGTGGTCGAACTACCGGCCGGCGTCGCCGGGGCCGGGCGTGGGCACGTCCTTGAAGTAGTTGTCGGTGCCGTCGAGCCAGTCCTGGCGAATCGGGCTGAAAAGGTCGATCTCGAACGTGTCTTCGAGCGCCTCGGCCTGATGCGGCACCCACGACGGAATGTGCAGCACCTCGCCTTCGCGCACCGTGATCTCTTCCCCGCCGATCAGGAACTTCATCGAGCCCTGCAGCACATAGGTGAGCTGCTCGCTCTCGTGCGAGTGCATGGGCACGACCGCGCCGCGCTTCAAGTAGATCTGTCCGATCATCTCGCGCTCGCCGGTCACGACCTTGCGCGAGATCATCTCGGTGACTTTCTCGAGCGCGATTTCATCCCACCGGTGCAGACGAACGGGTCGTGTGGACATGAGGAACCTCGGGCGGCCATGCGCACGTGAGGCGAGAATCCGGTCGCCACATGCGATCCATGCACAAGCCGCGCGGATTATAGCACCCGTACTCGGATGCTATAATTTGGCGTCGATGACGCCGCGGCGAAAGCCGCGCTACCGGGTCGCTGGTTCGAGCGTCCACGAGAAGGAAGCATCATGAAGGGTTCGACGCTCGCAAAGAACGGCGAGACCGCCACGCGCCGCACGGCCGGGAGTGCGGCGGAGCCGCGTGCCGGGCTCTCGCGCGACGAGCTCGTCGCCGCGTACCGATGGATGCTCCTGTCGCGGCGCCTCGACGACAAGGAGATCCAGCTCAAGAACCAGAGCGTGATCTACTTCCAGATCAGCGGCGCCGGCCACGAAGCCGTGTGCGTTGCGGCGGCCGCGCACCTGCGGGCAGGCTACGACTGGTTCTATCCCTACTACCGCGACCGCGCGCTGTGCCTCGCCATCGGCATGACGCCACTCGAGATGCTGCTCGGCGGCGTCGGCTCGACCGACGACCCCGCCTCAGGCGGCCGGCAGATGCCGTCGCACTGGGGTCATCGCGCGCTCAACATCCCGTCCCAGAGCAGCCCCACCGGCACGCAGTGTCTGCAGGCGATCGGCGCCGGCGAGGCCGGCATGATCTACGCCCGCGTCAAGGGGATTGCCGACAGCGCGTCACGCCAGCACGCCGACGAGATCACCTACGTGTCAATTGGCGACGGCGCTACGAGCGAAGGCGAGTTCTGGGAATCACTGAACACGGCGTGCACACGGCCGGTGCCCGTCCTCTATCTGGTGGAAGACAACGGCTACGCCATCTCCGTGCCGGTCGACGTGCAGACGCCCGGCGGCGACGTTTCGAGACTGGTCGAGAACTTCCCGAACTTGAACGTGCTGCGGTGCGACGGCACCGACTACCTCGACAGCTATCGGACGCTCGAAGAGGCGGTGGCGTGGGTGCGGCGGGAGCGCAAGCCGGCGCTGGTGCACGCCAAGGTCACGCGACCGTATTCACATTCGCTCTCAGACGACGAACGCCTGTACAAGACGCCCGAAGAGCGGGAGGCCGAGGCCGCGCGCGATCCACTGGTACGAATGCGCGCGCTCCTGCTCGCGCAGGGGTACGCTACCGGCGCCGAACTCGACGACATGCTGGCCGGCGTCGATGCCGAGATCGCGCGTGCCGTCGACGACGCCATGGCCGCACCAAAGCCCACCGTCGACACGGCGGGCCTGTGGGTCTTCTCGCCCGACGTCGATCCGACCTCGGCCGCGTTCGACACGCCGGAAGAACCCGAAGGCAAACCCGACACGATGGTGGCGGCCATCAACCGCACGCTCAAGAGCGAGATGGCCGCCAATCCGCGCATGGTCATCTTCGGCGAAGACGTCGCCGACGCGAGCCACAGCGCCACTTTGGCCAAGGTCCAGGGCAAGGGCGGCGTCTTCAAGGTGACCCACGGCCTGCAGCGGGCCTTTGGCTCCGAGCGCGTGTTCAACTCGCCGCTGGCTGAGGCCAATGTCGTCGGCCGCGCCGTGGGCATGGCCACCCGCGGCCTCAAGCCCGTCGTCGAGATTCAGTTCTTCGACTATATCTGGCCCGCCATGATGCAGATCAAGGACGAGATGTCGATGATGCGGTACCGCTCGGGCAACACCACCACGTGCCCGATGGTGATTCGTGTGCCCATCGGCGGCTACCTGCGCGGCGGTGCGCCGTATCACAGCCAGTCGGGCGTCAGCATCTTCGCGCACTGTCCCGGCATCCGCATCGCATTTCCCTCCAGTGCCACCGACGCGGCGGGACTCCTGCGCACCTCGATCCGGTGCGATGACCCGGTGTTGTTTCTCGAGCACAAGCACCTGTACCGCCAGACCTACAACAAGGGTGCGTACCCGGGCGATCACTACATGGTGCCGTTTGGCAAGGGTGCGCTCAAGCGCGCCGGCTCCGATGTCGTGGTCATTACCTGGGGCGCCTTGGTGCAGCGCTCGGTGGTCGCCGCGCAGCAAGCCGAAAAGCTCGGCGTGAGCGTGGCGGTGTTCGACCTGCGCACGATCATGCCCTACGACTGGAGCGGCATCGCCGCGCTCGTCAAGCAGACCAACCGCGTAATCGTGGCGCACGAAGACCAGGTCACGTGCGGCTTCGGCGCCGAGATCGCGGCACGGATCGGCGACGAGCTCTTCGAACACCTCGATGCGCCGGTGAAGCGTGTGGGCGCCATGGACTGTCCGGTGGCGTACTACCCGGACCTCGAAGAGGCGATCCTGCCGCAGACCTCCGACGTGCTGGCCGCCATCCGCACCCTCGCCGCCTACTAGCGTTGCTGTGACCCGGCTGCACGCGTCTCTCGTCGTCACGATGGCGGGGTGGTGCGTGGTCGCAGCGATGGCCCAGACCTCGGGCCGAAGAACGCCGCGCGCGACCCCGGCCCGACCGGCGGCGCCGTCTCCTGTCGCGGCGCCAGACGCCCCCGGGTCGCCAGGGCGGGTGGACACGCTGCGCTCCGTCAGCGCCCTGCCGGTCGAGATCGTCGGCGAGTTCCGCGAGCCACTGGGCTTCGAACGCGTGGCGTCGGGCCAGGAACTGGTGTTCGATCGACGCGGACATGCCGTCTATGCCGTCACCTCCGGTCGCACCGGGAGCCGGAAGCTCGTAGCCATCGGCGGCGAGGATGGCCGCGTCATCGAGCCAACCGCGTTCGACGCCGATCCGGGCGGCACCTTCGTGGTGGCCGACGCGCCCAACGGACGGGAGCGGGTGCAGATCTTCACACTGGACGGCCAGCGCGCCGGCGGCTTCGCACTGCCCGGCCGCGCTACGCCGCGCGTCACGCTCGGCAGTCTGTCCCTGAGCGGCGTCGGGACACTGCAATATACGGGTCGCTCGGTGCTCATCAGCCAGCCTGAAACCGGTGGGCTCATGACCGAGTACGGACTCTCAGGCACGCCCGTGCGCACCATTGGCGGCCTGCGCGCCACCGGCCATGAACCCGATCGCGAACTGCACCTCGCACTGAACGCGGGCATCCCGCTCAAGGACGCCGACGGCGGCTACTGGTTCGTGTTCCTGGCCGGCCAGCCGGCATTCTCCCGCTTCAGCGCCGACGGCGCGCTCCTCTTTCACCGCGTGATTCAGGGCCGCGAGCTCGACCCGGTCGTGGCGTCGCTGCCGGTCGCCTGGCCGCGCCGTGCCATCGACGGCACCGAGGTGCCGCTCGTATCACCCACGATTCGTACGGCGGCCCTCGCGCCGTCGGGCGAGCTCTGGATCTCGTTTGTCGTGCCGTACACCTACGTGTTCGATGCCTTGGGTGAAAAAATCCGCACGGTGCAGTTCGTCGCCGCCGGCCTGGTAGCCCCGAACAGCATGACCTTCCCCTCGGCCAGCCGGCTGCTCGTGACGCCGGGCTGTTTCGAGTTCTCCACGCGTTGACCGGCGGGCCATGCCCCCGTTGCCCGGCCGCGCAGGGCTCGGTATCATCGAGCGTCCATGAGCTGGCTGACGCCCGACCTGCGCCAGACGCTTCGTCGTTCGCGCGTGCTCGCGATGGCCGTCGGGATTAGTGTGTCCGCTGCGTGCGGCGACGACACGCCCACCGCGCCCACCCCTCAACCGCCGCAAGTGCAGCCCTTCACGTTGCAGTGCCCGGCCGACATCGTCGGCCAGTCCACAACCGGGGTCCCCGTGTCGATTCAAGTACCGGCCGCCACGACCGCGGGGGGCGTGCAGCCGGTGACGGTGTCATGCGCGCCGGCCGGCACGCCGTTTCCGGTGGGCACGACCCGCGTGTCGTGTCAGGCCACCGACGCGCGCAACTCGGCGGCCGCCTGCACGTTCAACGTCAACGTGGCGCCTCCGCCGCTCTCGCGCACAAGTTTCCTGGCGTTCGGCGACAGCATGACGGCCGGCGAGATCACCGTGCCCGTCACGACGACGGCGGGCGCACGCGGCCAGGATGGCTACCCGAATTTCACGCTGATCGTGGTGCCGTCGGATTCGTATCCCACAAAGCTCCTGGCGCTCCTCCGAAGCCGGTTCTTTACCCAGGCGCAGCAGTTCATCGTGACCAACGCCGGCGTGCCCGGGGAATGGGCGATCGACGGCGCCAAGCGCTTTCCAGGCGTGCTGGCCGCATCGGGCGCGCAGGTCGTGCTGCTGCTCGGGGGCGCCAACGACCTTGAAGCCTTGCCCAACAGCACCGGCGTGAACAACGCGCTCGTTGGATTGCAGACGATGATTCGGGCGGCGCGCGCCCGGGGCGCGACGGTGATGGTGGCGACGCTGCCGCCGGTCAGGCCCGGAGGACGATTGTCGCTGCCCGTCGCGCTCGTGCAGACGGTGAACGACAACATCCGGGCCAACGCGGCTGCCGAGGGGGCGATTGTCGTGGACCTGAACGGGGCAATGGCGTCGAGCGTCACCACGCTCATCGGCATCGATGGACTGCACCCCACCGAGGCCGGGTATCAACGCATGGCCGAGACGTTCTTTGCCACCATCAGGACCACGTTCGAGGGCCGCTAGTGTCCCGTCGAGCCCGGTCCGACGCGTGGATGGGCCTTAGAATGCTGGAGTGATCACTCGATTCGCGCCTGCCGCCTTCGTCTTCGTCTTTGGACTGTCCGGCATGGTTGGCGCTCAGCCGTCCTTGCCGCAGGTGACGCCGGCACGCGCGGGACTCGACCCGGCCGTGCTCGGAGAAGCGACGGCGCTGCTGACGCAGCTTGTGGCTGATCGCAAGATTGCCGGGGCCGTGGCGGCGGTGGCCCGGCACGGCACGGTCGGGTATCTGCAGGCCGTGGGCGTGCAAGACCTAAGCACCCGCACGCCGATGGCCGAGCGCTCGCTCTTTCGCATCTACTCCATGGCCAAACCGGTCACTGCCGTGGCCGTGATGATGCTGTTGGACGAGGGCAAGTTCCGTCTGGACGACCCAGTGGAGAAGTACCTCCCGGAGTTTGCGCAGGTGCACGTCGTCGACGCACCTGGCGCCACGCCGAGAAGGCCCGCTCGCTCCATCACGATCGAAGACCTGCTGTTGCACACGTCGGGACTGAGCCACCGCAGTTCTGATCTCTATCGCACGCTGGCGGTACGCTCACGCGCTGACTCGCTGCTCGAGTTCATCGGCAAGATCGTCAGGGCACCGTTGATGGAAGACCCCCACACGCGGTTCCGCTACAGCGAGGCCACGACGGTCCTGGGCCGATTGGTCGAGGTCTGGTCGGGCCAGGCGTTCGACGTGTTCCTCGAGCGTCGGGTGTTTCGGCCGCTCGGCATGATCGACACCGTGTTCTGGGTGGGTCCCGATCGCACGAGCCGGCTCGCGACCGTCTACGGGCCGGGGCCGGACGGCGGGCTCGCACCCGTCGAGATGGAAGTCGTGCCGTTCACCGAGCGCCCGCGCCTGCTCGAGGGCGCCGTGGGTCTCGTGTCGAGCGTGCCCGACTACCTGCGCTTCAGCCAGATGCTGCTCGACCAGGGAACAGCTGGCAGCACGCGACTGCTCGAGGCCGCTACGACCCAGCGCATGACCGTCAACGGCCTGCCCGGCGACGTATTGAAAGCCCGCGGCGGCGGCATGGGCTGGGGGCTCGGCAATGTAGACGTGCGCATGGAGGCTGGCGACACCGGCGCGAGCGTCGGTGAATACGGCTGGGACGGCACCGGCGGCACGATCTTCTGGATCGATCCCCGGACCCAGACGATTGTCGTGCTGATGACGCAAAGCTCGCCCGCCAACCCCGACGGGATCCGGCAGAAATTCAAAGCGACCGTGCAGCGTGCAGTGCGCTGAGCGCGGCGACCAGGAGCGACCTTATCGTGAGTGACGCCAATGGCGCGCCAGCCACGGGTCAGTGGCATCGCGCACGCTGTCGCCCAGCACCGAAAAGCTCAGCACCGTGGCCGTGATCGCCACGCCTGGCGCGACGGCGCCGAGCGGCGCCGTGCGGAGCAGTTCTCGTCCGCGGCTGAGCATCGCGCCCCACTCGGCGTCCGGCGGCTGTACGCCGAGACCGAGGAACGACAATCCAGAGGCCAGCAGCATCGCGCTGCCGAGCATCACGGTGGTGTGGGCAAGCAGCGGCGAGAGGCACCCGGGCAGGACGTGTCTGGTAAGTACACGGAACACCGACGCGCCCGAGGCCCTGGCAGCAAGCACGAACTCACCACCCACCACCGGCTGCGCGGCGGCGCGCACGATGCGCGCAAAGCTCGGCACCGCGTAGACGGCCACGGCCACCACCGTGGAGATCGTGCCGCGACCAAGCACGGTGATGGCCGTGATGGCAAGCAACAGCTCCGGCAGCGCCAGCAGGATGTCCACCAGCTGCAAGAGGAGCCGCTCGGCCCAGCCACGCTGCCAGGCGGCGAGCAGGCCGATGGCCGAGCCGGCCAGAAGGCCGGCTGTGGTACTGGCCAGCGCGATGCCAAGCGAGACGCGCGAGCCCGCGATGAGGCGACTCAACGTGTCGCGGCCAAGATTGTCGGTGCCTAGTGGATGCGCGAGCGAGCTGGGCTGGTAGTTCGCGGCCAAGTCCACGGCCAGCGCCTCGTAGGGTGTCAGCCACGGCCCAAGCGCCGCGGCCGCGGTGACCATGACCAGCACCACGAAGGCCGCTCCGGCCAGCACGTCGCGGCGAAAGAAGGCCAGCCAGGCGTTCATCCCCGCACCCGCGGATCGAGTGCGCGGGCCATCACCTCGGTCAGGGCGTTCACGACCACGACCATCGCCGCCACGACCAGCACACCCCCTTGCACCATGGGAAAGTCGCGCGCCACGACGGCATCGGCCATCATCCGGCCCACGCCGGGTACCGCAAAGACGCTCTCCACGAGCACGGTGCCCGCCAGCAATCCGCCAATCCGCAGCCCCACGAGGCTCAACACGGGCAATAACGCATTGCGGAGGCCATGCGCAACGAGCACCCGCCACTCAGCCACGCCCTTGGCGCGCGCCGCCCGCAGGAAGTCCTGGCCGAGCACGTCGCGCACCGACGCGCGGGTCATGCGCGCGACCGCACCGGCCGATTGCAGTCCGAGTGCCATGCACGGGAGCACGTAGTGCGCGGGCGTGCCCACGCCGATGGCCGGGAGCCAGCCGAGCGACACCGAGAAGACCAGCATCAGCATGAGCGCCAGCCAGTACGACGGCGTGGATGCCGCAAGCAGGCTGCCGGCGGTGAGCACCCGGTCCACGACCACCCGGCGCGACAGCGCGGCGCCGGTGCCGACCACGAGCCCAAGGCCCACGGCCAGCGCCACACCTCCGGCGGCCAGGACGATCGTGTGTGGAAGCCGATCCCGGATCTCTTGTCCGACGGGCACGCCGGTGCGAATCGACATGCCAAGATCACCCTGAAGCGCGCGCACGACGAACCGGCCGTACTGGACGGCCACCGGCCGATCGAGCCCCAGGTCGCGGCGAATGCGATCCACCGTGGCCGGCGACGCCTCGAGGCCCGCAGCGATCACCGCGGGGTCGCCGGGAATCAGGTGCACGATCGAAAACACCAGGAGCGAGATCACCACGAGCACGGGCGCCAGGCGCAGCACCGCCGCGCCAATCAGCCGCATGGCCGGTCGCCTGTCGACGTCAGGACCCGGCCACCTGCGCGCGTTCGAAGGTGACCACGCCGAGCGCCTGAGGACGCAGGCCGGTGACGGCCGTGCGCGAGGCCACGCTGAAGAGCGTGTCGAAGAGCCAGACGGCGCCGGGGTCTTCGAGGTAGACGATCTGCTGTGCGCGCGTGTAGAGCGCCTGCCGCGTCGCGGCGTCGGTTTCCCGCATGGCGGCGTCGATGACGCGATCGAACTCGGCGTTCGAGTAGTAACCGTAGTTGTTCTCGTTGGTGGGCGCGGTCTGAAAGATCGGCCGCAGGCCCCAGTCCGCGTCAGCGGTGGACGCGCCGGCACCCATGATGAAGATCTCCTGCGGATTCCTGGCCGGCGGCAGTCCGGCCCAGAACTGCACCATCGTGGCCCAGTCATAGACTTCGATGGCCGCGGTGATGCCCACTTTCTTCAGGTCCGACGCCACGGCCTCCGCCAGCTCCACGCCCATCGGATAGCGCGGCGTCGTCGCGATCTTGGTCGTGAAGCCGTTGGGATATCCGGCCTCGCGCAGCAACTGCCGCGCGCGATCCGGGTCGTAGGGAATCTCGCCCAGGTTGGCGTAGCCGCGCATGATCGAGGTGAGCGCACTCGTGGACGGGCGCGCGAAGCTGGCCACGAGGTTCTTCACGATGGCGGGGCGGTTGATGGCGTACGACACGGCCTGGCGCACGCGCGCGTCGGTGTAGGGCTTCTTCGTGACGTTGAAGCGGAATTGCTGCGCGCCGACGCCAGGCAATTTGTGCACGGCGATGCTGGTGCTGGCCTCGAGCCTGGGGATGTCGGTGGCGGGGATGCGGCTGATCACGTCGACATCGCCGCTCTCGAGGGCCAGCACGCGGGCGGCGGCCTCGGGAATGGGCCGGTACACGATCTGGCGCGTGGCCCCCTTGGTGCCCCAGTAGCCCTCGTACCGTTCGAGCACGAGCTCCTGATCCTTCTTCCAACTCGCGACGCGGTAGGGGCCCGTGCCCGATACCGCGTCGGCGGTACTGCCGAAGGCCTTCCCCTTCGCCGTGGCCACCACCGGGCTCACGATGGCCGACGAGACGTGCGCGATGGTCGGTTCGAACGCGCCGAACGGGTACTTCGTGACGATCCGCACCGTGAGCGGATCCACGACCTCCACGCGGGCGATCATGCTGAAGAGCGAGATGCGCTTGTGGTTCGCCACCGGGTCGAGCACGCGCGCGAAATTCTGGCGCACGGCCTCGGCATCGAGCGGCGTGCCGTCGTGAAACGTGACCCCCTTCCGGAGGTGAAACGTCCAGGTCACCCCGTCCGGCTCGACGTTCCAGCGCTCGGCCAGCCGCGGCACGATCTTCATGGAGTCATCAAAAGCGATCAGCGGCTCGTAGACCATCATGATGGCCTGGTCGGATTCGGTGTCGGTCGTGTTGTGCGGATCGAGCGTGGTGGCGTCGGCCGCCGCCGCAAAAATCAGCCGATCGCGAAAAGCCGGCGCGGCTGGCGGCAACGTCGATCCGCCGCCGCAGGCCACTGCAGACCACACCAGCGGCAGCACGGCTGCCAATCGCCGCCACTCCGGGGTGCGCCAAGCAAAGAGGGCCCGCATGCGCGGCGATTATAGTGCCGGCCCCCGTGGCTGTCCTGACGAAGAGGGCGCGGAACGGCGGGCTGATTCGAGGCAAGAGCGCCGGGGCAAAGGCAGTGGTTGACACGCGCTTCGGGTCGCACTAAGAATGAATGAACGTTCATTCATGAAGCGCAACATCGCTCCCGTGGACTCCAAACGCCCCAGTGACCAGGCGCGCCCCATCGTCGCAGACAAGCGCGACGCCATCCTGCGTGCCGCCACGCAGGTGTTCGCACAACGCGGCTTCTTCAACGCCCAGGTCGCCGACGTGGCCAGGGCCGCGGGGGTGGCGGCCGGCACGGTGTATCTCTACTTCCGCAGCAAGGACGACCTGCTCGTGTCGCTCTTCGAACGCACGATGAAGGCGGCCATTGCCGAAGGCCGTGTGGCGCTGGCCGGGACGGTCGATCCGCGGGAACGGCTCGGCCGCATCGCCCGGCTGCACCTCGAACGCCTGGGCCGCGATCGCGATCTGGCCGTCGTGTTCCAGGTCGAGTTGCGGCAGTCCACGAAGTTCATGGAGCGGTTTTCGTCGAGCTATCTGCGCGAGTACCTCGGCATCATCCGCGAGGCCGTGGAAGCCGGCCAGACCGCGGGGCTCTTTCGCGTTGACGTCAGCGCCACGACGGCCGCCAAGATCCTGTTCGGGGCTCTCGACGAGATGGCCACGAACTGGATGCTGAGCCATCGCACCTATCCGCTCGAGGACGAGGCCGACACCGTCATCGACCTCTTTCTGAACGGCGTCGTCAGCCGTCCAAGTCGCGTGGGAGACAGCGCATGAACATCCGCTCGGTGGCTATCCTCGGGGCCGGCACCATGGGCGCACAGATCGCCCTGCACTTCGCCAATGCCGGGGTGCCGTCGCTGCTGCTCGACCTGACCCGGGATGTGGCGCGCAAGGGTCTGGAGCGCGCTCGCCGGCTGAAGCCAGACCCGCAGTTCACGCCCGACGGCTGGCAGCTCGTGCGCACGGGCAGCTTCGACGAGGATCTGGCCGGACTGAGCACGGTGGACTGGGTCATCGAGGCCGTGGTCGAACGGCTGGACGTGAAGCGCGATCTGTTGGCGCGAGTAGCCGTACACCTGGCACCGCACGCCGTGCTGACGACCAATACCTCTGGCATTCCAGTGGGCGCCATCAGCGACGGCTGGCCGCTCGACGTGCGCAGACGCTGGCTCGGCACGCACTTCTTCAATCCGCCCCGCTACCTGCACCTGCTCGAGCTCATCCCCACGCTCGACACCGACCCTGCGGTCGTGAACGCCGTGGCGGCCTTTGGCGATCGCGTGCTCGGCAAAGGCGTGGTCGTCGCCAAGGACACACCGAACTTCATCGGCAACCACTTGGCGCTGCACGGCGTGGCGGCCATGCTGCGCGCGGTAGAGGCTGGTCGGTACACGATCGACGAGGTGGACGCGATCACCGGCAGCGCCATGGGCCGGCCGGGTTCGGCCACGTTCCGTACGATGGACATTGCGGGACTCGACGTGCTCGCGCACGTGATGCGCAACCTCGAAGAACGCTTGCCCCGCGAGGTCGATCGCGCGTGGTTCGCGCCTTCTGCACTGCTGCAGCGCCTGATTGCGGCCAATGCGCTCGGCGAGAAGTCGGGCAAGGGCTTCTACGAGCGGCGCAAGGATGCGGCGGGGGTGTCCACGGTGTTGACGCTGAACCCGGCCACCTTCGAATACGAGCGCCAGCAGCGGCCCACGTTTGCGTCGATTGAGAGCGCGGCGGCCATCGACGACCTCGGCGTGCGCGTGCGGACGCTCTTCCTGGGCCAGGACCGCGTCGGGCAGTTTCTGCGAGAGACACTGGCGCCCACGCTGCTCTACGCCGCCCGCGTGGCGCTGGAGATCGCGCATTCCACCGACGATGTCGACCGCGTGATGCGGTGGGGCTTCGGGTGGGAACACGGTCCGTTCGAGCTGCTCGACGCGATCGGGCTGGCGGAGGTGACCACGGCGGCCGCCGCCCAGGGCGTCTCCGACGTGCCGCCGGTGATCGCGGCGGCCCTGGCCGCGGGCCGGAACCGGCTGCGCGAGGGCGCACTGCCACCGGCGGGCCCAGGGTTGCTGATCTTGACGAGTGCGGCCGCGCAGACGACGGTCGTGAAACGGAATGCCGGCGCCAGCCTGGTCGATCTCGGCGACGGCGTGCTCGGTGTGCAGTTCCATTCGAAGATGAACGCCATCGGCGGTGAGGCCATTGCGATGCTGCAGGCAGGCGTGACCGAAGCCGAGCGCGGATTCCGCGCGTTGGTGGTCGGGAACGAGGCCCCGAATTTCTCGGCCGGCGCCAATCTGTTGCTGGTCTTGCTCGAAGCGCAGGAAGGGAACTGGGACGAACTCGATCTGATGGTGCGGGCGTTTCAGGGCGCGACGATGGCGCTGCGCCTTTGCGCGGTGCCGGTCGTGGTCGCACCCGCTGGACTCGCGCTTGGCGGCGCGTGCGAACTCGCGCTGCATGCCGATCGCGTGCATGCGGCCGGCGACACGTTCATGGGCCTTGTGGAAGTGGGGGTTGGGCTGATTCCTGCCGGGGGTGGCACCAAAGAGATGGTGGCACGCGCCATGGCGCGAAGGCCTTCGTCAGGGGCCGATCCTCTGCCCTTCGTGCAGCCGGCCTTCGAGACCGTGGCGCTGGCGAAGGTGTCGGCCAGCGGTCCTGATGCCGTGCGTCTCGGCTATCTTTCGGCACTCGACACGTTCTCGATGAACCGCGAACGCCTGATCGCCGATGCCAAGGCGAAGGCCCTGCAGCGCGCCAGCGACGGCTACCTGGCGCCCCAGGCGCGGATGGCGATTCCGGTGGGCGGCGAGTCGTTGGAGGCCGCGCTGAAGCTCGGCGTGCACATGGCGTGGCGGGCCGGACGGGCCACCGACCACGACCGCACCATCGGACTGGCGCTGGCGCGCATATTCGCCGGTGGCAATCTGCCTCACGCCACGACGGTAAGCGAGCAGCACCTGCTCGATCTGGAACGAGAGGCCTTCCTGCGCCTGCTGGGCGAGCCAAAGACGCTGGCCCGGATTCAGCACACGCTCAAGACCGGCAAGCCCCTGAGAAACTGATGCCGACCATCATCCAGCGCGGCCAGGGACCGCCCATCGTGATCGTGCCCGGCATCCAGGGGCGCTACGAATGGGGTCTGCCCACGGTTGACGCGCTGGCCACGCTGGGACGCGCCATCACGTTCTCGCTCTGCGACGAACCCTCGAGCGGGTTTGGCTGGACCGACGCCGCCGGCTTCGAGAACTACCTCACGCAACTCGACGACGTGCTGCGCACTACCGGCGCCGAGCGGCCCGTGCTCGTGGGCATCTCGTACGGGGGACTGATTGCGGCCGAGTACGCCGCCAGACATCCCGCGGCGATCGCCGGCCTGGTGCTGGCGTCGGCGCCGCCGCCAGGCTGGACCTTGCCCGCGCGCGCCCAGCGCTACCTGCTCGCGCCACGGCTGATGGCGCTGGCCTTCTGGCTCGGTGCCCCCCTGCGCGCGTACCCCGAACTGAAAGCCGCGATGCCCGCGGGCCGCGACCGGTGGCAGTTCGTCAAGGACCACGGCCTGCGGATCGCTGGCGCCCCGGCCTCGTCATCGCGGATGGTGCGCCGCATGCGCTGGCTTTCCTCGGGCCGGTTCTCGCTGGATCACCCGATCGACGTGCCGGCGCTCATCGTGACCGGTGAGCCGGGACTCGAACGCGTCGTTCCGCCGGAGGACACGCTGCGGTACCTCGAGTGGCTCCCGCACGCACGCGTGGCGACCATGGCCCACACCGGACATGCCGGCACCGTCACCCGGGCCGGGGAGTTTGCCCGGCTCGTCGAACACTTCGTGAGTCACACCGCAAGGAGCCTTCGTGCCGACCGAGTTTCTTAGGGAGATTGCCGGACCAGCCGGTCCGCTCGAAGCCCGGCTCGACCTGCCGGACGGACCCGCGCGCGCGGTCGCGGTATTGGGGCATCCGCATCCATTGCATGGCGGCACCATGCACACCAAGGCGCTGTACCAGACGGCCAAGGCCCTCACCCGCGTGGGCGTCGCGGCGTTGCGCTTCAACTTCCGCGGCGTCGGTCTCAGCGCGGGGACGTTCGACGCCGGTCCAGGTGAAAAAGACGACTTCCGCGCGGCCCTGGAGTTCGCGGCGGCGCGCTACCCGGGCCTGCCCATCTGGACGGCGGGCATGTCGTTCGGTTCCTGGATCGCCGCCTCGGTCGGGGCCACCGACCCGCGCGTCTCGCTCGTCCTGCTCATCGCCGCCACGGTAGACCGCCACGACTTCTCGGAACTGCGAGCATCGGGGAAGCCGACATTCATCGTGCACGGTGAAGACGACGAACTCATCTCGGCCAAAGACATCCGCCAGTTCTATTCGACGCTGCCAGAGCCGAAGGAACTGACGTGGATCGAACATGCGAACCACCTGTTCGAGGGCAAGACGCCACTGGTGGGCGATGCCGTCGAGGGTCTCCTGGCAGATTGGCAGGGCTGAGATGCACGATGCCGTAATCGTGAGCGCGGTGCGCACGCCGGTGGGCAAGGCGTCAAGAGGCGGGCTGCGCTTCACGCGCCCCGACGAACTGGCGGCCCTGGTGATTCGCGAGGCGATGGCGCGCGCGAGCCAGGTGGCCGCTGACGACGTGGACGACGTGGTGCTCGGCTGCGCGATGCCCGAAGCCGAGCAGGGGCTCAACGTGGCCCGGATCGCCAGTCTGCGCGCGGGTCTGCCCGTGACGGCGTCGGCCGTCACCGTCAATCGGTTCTGCGCCTCGGGTCTGCAGGCCATCGCCTACGGCGCCGATCGGATCCGGCTGGGCGAGGCGCGCGTGGTCGTGGCCGGAGGCACCGAGTCGATGAGTCTCATCCCGATGGGTGGACACACGGTGGCGCCGAATCCATCGCTGGTGGAGACCTACCCCGACGTGTATCTCAGCACCGGCCTGGTCGCTGAGAACCACGCACGGGCGTCGCGGATCTCGCGTGAAGCGCAGGATGCGTTTGCGCTGCAGTCGCATGCACGAGCGCTCGCCGCCATCGACGCCGGGCGCTTCAGAGACGAGATCGTTCCGGTGCCGGTGCGCACCGTGACCACGGGCACCGGCGCGCCGTCCACCCGCACCACCATCGTCGACACCGACGAAGGCCCCAGGCGCGAGACGTCGGCGGCGGCGCTTGCCACACTGGCGCCCGCGTTCCACGCCGCAGGCACGGTCACGGCCGGCAACTCGTCGCAGACAAGCGACGGCGCCGCGGCCGTGGTACTCGTGTCGGCGGAATACGCACGCGAGCACTGCCTCAGGCCGCTTGCCCGCTTCGTGACCTACGCGACGGCCGGTGTGGCGCCGGAGTTCTTCGGGCTCGGCCCGGTGCCCGCCGTGCGCAAGGCGCTCGCGCAAGCCGGCCTGCAACTGTCGGACATCGACCTCGTGGAGTTCAACGAGGCGTTTGCGGCGCAGGTGCTGGCCTGCCAGCTCGAGCTGACGATTCCTGCCGACCGGCTCAACGTGAACGGCGGGGCTATCGCGCTCGGTCATCCTCTTGGCTGCACCGGCGCGCGCATGACGACGTCGCTCGTGTACGAGATGCGGCGGCGAAACGCCCGCTACGGACTGGTCACGATGTGTGTGGGCGGCGGTATGGGCGCAGCGGGGATCTTCGAGCGGCTCGGTTCTAGCGGCTAGCGGCTAGGGACTAGCGGCTCGAAGCTCGCAACTCGCAGCGACACGGAAGAACAGGAGAACACACATGGCGGCACCAGCAACGGCACACCACACCCGCGGCGGCGAGTGGCTGATTGTCGAGACCGACCCGGCGGCGGTCATGACGCGCGAACGGATCACCGACGAACATCGGATGATCGAGCGATCGGCCTCGGAGTTCATGACTGGCGAGGTCTTGCCCGTGCTGGACCGACTCGAGCAGAAGGACTGGGCGCTCAATCGCACGCTGCTGCAGAAGTGCGGCGCGCTCGGCCTGCTCGGCACCAACGTGCCCGAGGCCTACGGCGGCGTCGATCTCGACAAAGTCGCCACCCTGATCGTGAGCGAACGGGTGGCCACCAACTCGTCGTTTGCGGCGACCTTTGGCGCGCAGGCCAACCTCACGATTCTGCCGATCTTCATGTTCGGCACCGAGGCACAGAAGGCGAAGTACCTGCCCGCCCTCGTTGCCGGCGACCTGGCCGGCGCCTACTGCCTCAGCGAGTCGGGCTCCGGTTCCGACGCGCTTGGCGCCAAGGCCAGGGCCATGCGGCAACCCGACGGCAGCTTCGTGCTCTCGGGCGAGAAGATGTGGATCACCAACGGCGGCTTCGCCGACGTGTTCATCGTCTTTGCCAAGGTGGACGGCGAGCAGTTCACCGCGTTCATCGTGGAGCGTGCCTGGCCCGGGGTCTCGTCGGGCAAGGAGGAGCACAAGTTGGGGCTGCACGGCTCGTCGACGACACCCGTGATCCTGCAAGACGTCGCAGTGCCCGCCGACGCGGTGCTCGGCGACATCGGCAAGGGCCACAAGGTGGCGTTCAACGTGCTCAACTTCGGACGCTTCAAGCTGGGAGCCATGACCTCCGGCGGCGCGAAGGACGCGATTGCCGACTCGGCCAAGTACGCCGCCAGCCGCAAACAGTTCGGCGTGCCGATTGCGACGTTTGGCGCCATTCGCCACAAGCTGGGCGAGATGACCGCACGCGAGTACGCCCTGGAAAGCCTGATGTACCGCACGGCAGGCCTCATCGACGAGACAGTGGCGGCAGCGGGCGGCTCACCAGCGTCGGTGCTGCAGGCACTCGAAGAGTACGCCGTCGAAGCGTCGGTCGCGAAGGTCTACGGCAGCGAAGTGGCTGACTACATCATCGACGAGAGCGTGCAGATCTTCGGCGGCAACGGCTTTGTGGCCGACTACCCGGCGGAGCGGCGCTATCGTGACGCGCGCGTGAACCGCATCTTCGAGGGCACCAACGAAATCAACCGGCTGCTCATCCCGGGCATGCTGATCAAGAAAGCCGTCAAGGGCGACCTGCCGCTGCTGGCGGCCGCCAAGGCGCTCCAGAACGACATCATGGGGCCATCGGCCGCACCCGAGTTCGGCGACCGCGTCCTGGGGGCGGAACGGCAGGCAGTCGTGGCGTTCAAGAAGGTGGTGCTCTTCGTGGCTGGCAGTGCGATGCAGCGGCACGGCGATGCCCTGCAGCACGAGCAGGAAGTGCTGTCGTCGCTGGCCGACATCGTCATCGACGCCTATGCGGCCGAGAGCGCCGTGCTGCGGGCGTTGGCCGCCACCGGGCCGGCCGCCGCCCTGCATGTCGCCACGGCCACCGTCGTGACGCATGAAGCGTTCGGGCGCATCGAGTTGGCGGCGCGCGCGGCTCTGGCCGGCCTGGTCGAGGGCGACACACTGCGAACGAGCCTGGCGGCGTTGCGCCGCCTGATGAAGCTGACGCCTGCGAATCTCGTGGCGCTGCGGCGCACGATTGCCGACGCCGTGGTCGCCGTAGGCGGCTATCCGTTTGCGTAGCCGGCGACGCGGCATGCCGCCGTATCGACCTGTGGCACACTGAAAGGCGTGAGGAGCCGGTCGGGGTGGCACGTCGTGGCCGTCGCAATGGCGCTCGGAGTGCTGAGTGCGTGTACGCAGGAAGCTCCCGAGGCGGCGTACACGCGCCAAGTGGCCGGGGCGCGCACGAAGAAGAACGAGTTCTTCCGCGGCGGCGCCGACTCGCCCGTGAAGCCCGCTGACTACGCCACCTTCCTGCCGCTGAGCTACTTCGACGTCGACCCGGCCTACGCGCCACCAGGCACTTTGCGCCTGCTGGAGCCCCGCACGCGCCTGGTCATGCCCACCTCCACCGGCAAGCAGCGGGACATGGAACGTGTCGGCTATCTCGAGTTCACGCTCAAGGGACAGACGCTGCGGCTGACCGCCTTTGCCGAAGCCGGCGAGCCGACCATCTCGCGGCTGTTCGTGCCCTTCAGCGACCTCACCAGCGGCACCGAGACATATCAGGCTGGTCGCTACATGGACATCGACCCGCAGTCGAGCGGCGTGTACATCGTGGACTTCAACGCCGCCTACCATCCGTACTGCTACTACAACGCCGAGTACGACTGTCCGTATCCGCCGACGGAGAACCGCCTGAAGACGCCGGTGCGGGCCGGCGAACGCCTGCGCGCTTCCGAAATCCTGGCGCCGAGGCGATGAGCGCGCTACACGCGATCATCCTCGACTTCGACGGCGTGGTCGCCAATAGCGAGCGCCTCCATCTGCGTGCGTTCCAGGACGCACTCGCGGCGACGTCGCTCGTGCTGAGCGAGGCGGCCTACTACGAGCGCTACCTGGGTTTTGATGACCTCGGCGTGTTCAGGACGCTCGGCCAGGACCTCGGCGCGCCCCTCGCCCAGGCCGAGTTGCAGGTGCTCGTCACCGCGAAGGAACGCCGCTACGAGGCGCTGACCGCCGCCGGCGAGATGCTGTTCCCAGGCGTGAGCGCTTTTGTTCACGCCGCCTCGGCTCGCGTGCCCATGGCCGTGGCCTCAGGCGCCCAGACGCGTGAGATCGAGGACGTGCTCGTCCACGCGGGCCTGCGCGGCTGCTTCCTGGCGGTCGTGGGCGCCGATCAAACGCCGAGGTCGAAGCCCTCGCCCGACCCGTACCTCGAAGCGTTCGCGCGGATGCAGGTCGCCGCCGGACTGACGCTCAGCGCCCGCCACACGGTGGCGATCGAGGATTCCCGCTGGGGCCTCGAGTCGGCCCGCGCCGCCG
The DNA here is from genome assembly GCA_031376505.1 of Acidobacteriota bacterium. Lineage (GTDB taxonomy): Bacteria > Acidobacteriota > Vicinamibacteria > Vicinamibacterales > UBA2999 > CADEFD01. Next base: position 13,585 of record JANMDX010000363.1, on the reverse strand, counting down.
GCCTGCGCACGGTCGCCGTCACCAACACCTACCCCGCCGACGCGCTCGCCGCCCACGCGGAACTCGTCGTCGAGGGCCTGGGCACGCTGGCCCTCGAGACGCTCGAACGGCTGTGCGAGCGGGCCTGATGACGCTGACCGACACCCTGACCCGCATGCTGAGCGAGGCCGACCCGCGGGCCGCGCGCGACCTCGCGCCGGGCGCGCTGGTGATTGCCGCCGTGGAGTATCCGTACCTCGACGCTCGGGCCTACCTGGCCAAGCTCGACGCCATCGGGGACCAGGCCCTCGACAGTGTCGCGCGGGCCGCCGGCGCGGAAGGGCCGATGCACGCGCGCGTGGAGGCCGTAAACCACTGCCTCTACACCGATCTCGGATTCCGCGGGAATCGCGACCGCTACGCCGACGTGCGCAACAGCTGCCTCAACCAGGTGATTGACCGCCGTCTGGGGATTCCCATCACGCTGTCGGTCGTCTACATCGAGGCGGCGCGGCGCGCCGGACTGCACGCCGAAGGCATCAACTTTCCCGGACACTTCCTGGTGCGGGTGTGGGACGGCGCGACCGGCACTGCCGACGACGGCCTGGTCGTGGACCCCTTCGACAACGGCGCGGTACTGACCGAGCCGGATTGCCGGGCGCTGCTGGCCAGGCAGGACGACGGGGAGGTGGCCTTCAGGCCGGCCCTGATGGCACGCGCCTCGCGGCGCCAGATGTTCGTCCGGATGCTCTTGAACCTGAAGCGGCTCTACGTTCAGAACCGCTCGTTCCCGCAGGCCCATGCCGTCACCGACGCGTTGCTGGCCCTGGCGCCCTCGTCGCTGCAGGAACTCCGCGACCGCGGCCTGCTCTCGTATCACCTGCACGACTACGCGCCGGCGCTCAGGGACCTCGAAGCGTACCTGAAGCTCGTGGCGCTCACCGACAAGGGCGACGAGGCGCGCGATGACACCACGCAGGTGTGGGACCACGTGAAGTCGCTCCGGCGGCGACTGGCCTCGTTGAACTAGGCGCCGGCGCGCTGGGCGTACCGGCACTCTGCCGTCAGCGGACAGACGGCGCAGTGGGGCGTGTGCTCCGCGCACGCATGGGCGCCATGGTGGGCCAGCGCGACTACGGCCTCGGCCATCGCCTCGCGGTCGCCGTGACACGCCCCGAACAGCCGCTGCCGGGCCTCGCGGCGGATCCGCGCCTTGGGGCCGTCGCCAGCGCCGTGGAGCCGGCCGAGCACCCGGGCCACGGCGGCGTCGACGGGCGCCAGGCGGTGTCCACCCACGACGAGCAGCGCGTGTGTCCTGGCCGCGGCGCTCAGGTGCGGCACGTCCGCCAGGGCGCGCACGGCTCCGGGCAGCGGGCCGCCCACAAGCGTCGCCAGGTCGCGGTGCCGCCGGAAGTGGCCGCTGCCATTCTTCAGCGCCTCGATCCGCGGCTCGACCGCGCCGACAGCACTGAGCGCGTGTTCCAGGTCATCCTTCGACGCGCGGAACATCGCGTCGGGCGTAAGCGCCGGGAGCCGCTTCAGGGCCTGCCAGGCCACGTCGCGGCGTGCCGGCAGCGCGCGGGCCGACACGACGTCCCACACGAAGAACGCAAAGAGCTCCCGTGGCGGCGGCGCGAGGGGGCCGTAGAACGCGCGCAGAGCGGCGACCACGCGCTCCATCTCACCTCAGGCGGCCGATCTCCTCGTAGAGTGCGGCCGAGGCAATCACGCCGTTGTGGAAGTTCCCGAGGTCGATCTTCTCGTCGGGTGCATGGGCGTTCTCATCGGGCAGGCCGACGCCAAAGAGCACACAGGGCAGGCCGAGTTCCTCCTGGAAGGTCGCCACCACCGGAATCGATCCGCCTTCACGGTTGAAGACCGGCGTCTTGCCGAAACCTCGCTCGATGGCCCTTCCGGCGGCCTGCACGTACTGGTTGTCGAACGACGTCATCCACGGCTTGCCGCCGTGCATGCGAGTCAGCGAGTAGCTGACGGCCTTGGTCATCACTTTCTTCAGGTGGTCCTCGAAGAGGTCGCCGATCTTCGCCGGATCCTGGTTGGGAACCAGGCGCATGCTCACCTTCGCCATGGCCACCGCCGGCAGCACCGTCTTTGCGCCGTCGCCGGTGAAACCCGAAAGCAGGCCGTTGACCTCGAAGGTCGGCCGTGCCCACGTCCGCTCGAGCGTGGTGTAGCCGGTTTCGCCGAACAGCTTCGGCGCGCCCAGGTCCATGCGGTAGCGCTTCTCGTTGAACGGCAACTTGGCGAACTCGGCCCGTTCTTCGTCGCGCAGCGCCACGACGTCGTCGTAGAAGCCGGGGATCTTGATCCGTCCGCCCTTGTCTTTCATCTGCGCGAGGGCCTGGGCGAGCGCCATCGCGGGATTGACAACTGCGCCGCCGAAAGACCCGGAGTGCAGATCGGACTTGGTGCCGCGCACATCGACCTGGAAGTAGGCCAGGCCGCGCAAGCCGTAGCAGATCGACGGCACGCCCCGGTCGAACATCGGTGAGTCACTGATGACCACCACATCGGCCTTGAGCAGATCCTTGTTGGCCTTGATGAAATCGTCGAGGTTCGCGCTGCCGACTTCCTCTTCGCCTTCGATCACGACCTTGATGTTGATGGGCAGGGTGCCGGTCTGGGACAGATGCGCTTCGATGGCCTTCATGTGCATGAAGACTTGTCCCTTGTCATCGACCGCGCCGCGGGCATAGAGCTCGCCGTCGCGGACGGTGGCCTCAAACGGCGGCGACGTCCACAAGTTGAGCGGATCGACCGGCTGCACATCGTAGTGGCCGTAGAAGAGGATCGTGGGCGCGCCCGGAGCGCCGAGCCATTCGGCGTAGACCACCGGATGCCCCGGCGTCTCGACCAGCCGGGCGCCCTGCAGACCAATGCGGGTGAGCTCCGCGGCAACCCATTCGGCGCAGTGCCGGGTGTCGAGGTTGTGAGCCGGAAGCGCCGAGACGCTCGGGATGGCCAGAAACGCCTTGAGCTGGTCGATGTAGTGGTCGCGGTTGACGTTGATGTAGTCGACTATTTTTTCCATGGACAGGTCTCCGCGGCCTCAAGAAGAACCGCGTTCCAGCACTGTAGCACCTGACGCGACCGCCGCCGGCCGCGCGGCTATGCCCGAAGGCGCCAGGTCTCGCCGGCGCGCTCGACGGCACCCTCGGATTCGAGCTTCACGAGGTGTGCCAATACGCTCTCCTGCGCCTGGGGCACGAGCACCGGATCGAGGCCACGGTAGATGCGTGCGGCGATGTCTGCCACGCGCGCTGGGCCCGTCGACAGGGCCTCGCGCACCTGTGTGTCGCGCCGGCGACGATGCGCCAGGTACTCGTCGATGAGCGCGAGCGGGTCATCGATGATCGGCCCATGGGCCGGCAGGGCGCGCGTCACGCCCATGGCCGCCAGCCGCTCCAGAGACCGCAAGTAGTCGGCAAGCACGCCGCCGTGCAAGGCGGGAATCACGACTGTACCGCCGAGCACCAGCAGGTCGCCCGTGAACGCCGTGCCCGAGGCGACATGCACGAACGCGAGATGATCGGGCGAGTGTCCAGGTGTATGCACGACTAGCAACGGGCCTTCTTCCGTGTCCACCTCGGCGCCGTCTTCGACGGCCTGCCACGGCACGTCCACGTCTGCATCACGCTCGGGCCATGGGTGCTTCACGAACCGGGCGCCGGGCGCCCGGCGCGACAGGGCCGGGGCTCCTGACGCGTGGTCGGGATGAATGTGCGTGAGCAGCACCTGCGCGGGCCCCGAGGGGGCTTGCGCGAACAAAGCGTCGAGGTGGGCGGCGTGGCCGACGCCGGCGTCGATCAGCACCGGCTCACGGCCGGCCACTAGAAAAGTCCAGTTGCCGCTGCCCGTCATGGGGCCGGGATTGCCGGCGTGCAGGGCAATGCTCTTCATGCGCTCACTGCGAGGCCGCCGGACCGGCGGCCTGACGTCACACCCCTCACGTGCCGCCGTAGCCGATGGTCACGGCGCCGTGGTCGACGATCACCGGCACCGTGCGCATTCCCCCGCTGTGCTGAAGCATCCGCGCGAGGTGCACCGAGTCTTTCTTGACGTCCACAAAGGTCACGGGACCACGCGCGGCGTACGCCTCACGGGCGGCCGTCGTGTAGGGTCACGTGTCTTTGCCGAAGATGATGACTTCGTCTGGTCCGGCACTCATGAGCCCATCCTACGCCAACTCGCGCGGAACGCCGACCGGCCCCCGGCCCAGCCAGCCATCGACGCTTACCCCACGGACAACAGGGCGTAGCCGCGTTCCTGCGCCCGCGTCACGGCGATGACGCCGAAGTTGACGAACCGGCCGCTTGGAATGGCGCCCGCGACAAGCTCCTTGTAGATGTCGTCGGCGTTCCCCTTCGTCTCCCGCGCGAGCAACTGCGAGACGCGGCGCGTGGAACCGTCACAGAAGGCAAACCGCACGCCGCGCTTTGCCACATCGCTGATGGTGACGCCGAGCGACGACAGGTCGTCGCCGTAGCCCGCGGTGTTGTAGACGTTGATCGACGGCGCCTTCTGCGTCTTCGGATCGGTGAACTTCAGGTAGTCGCTGAACGCCTGGCCGTACTTCGCCCAGACGGCGTCGCCAAACGCAAACCGGGTGGCGGAATGGCGGAAGCAGACGACGGTGGCGACGTCGCCGTCGGGCAGGCCATACGGGGCTCGATTGCCGACAAAGAGGTTGCGCGCAAACAGCACGGCTTCCCCGGCGCCGACGGCGGACGTGGCATCGATGATGACGCGGTGCTTGCCGGGCACCTGATCGAGCCAGTCGTCTTGCTCGTGACGCAGCGGCTGGAACGCCGCCGGCGTCTGTGCACCGGCCACGCCAGTGCCAAGTCCCGCCATTGCCGCGACGCCGATGGCGCCCGTCAGTACCGCGCGTCGCGCCAGTTGGTCGTTTTTCATCGTCGCTCCTGCCTGATTGGACATCCTTCGCGCGGCCGCCGCAGCGTCACGCACGTGAGGATAGTAAGGGTTGTCGGGGCCGAGGTGAAGACGGAAACACCCGAGCCGGCCTGGAGCTACTTGCGCTCCGCGGCGCTCAGTCGGGCCGAGAGCACGAAGTAGTAGGCGGGGAACACCAGCGAGAGCCACATCCACGGCCCGTCCACAGCCGGCAGCTGCCAGATCATCATGAACAGACACACGCCCCACACCGTGGCGAGCAGGTTCGTGGCCACGCGCCAGGTAGCCGTGCGCGAGGGATACACATAGCGGGTCGGCACAAACACCATCACCACGAGAAAAGCGAGGAACGCGGCGTTTGCAGCTTGCGAGAACCGCCACACGTACAGGTAGAGCGCTGCGATGTTCCAGTACGACGGAAAGCCCGTGAAGAAATGGTCGGTCGTGGCCACCTTCGCGTCGTCGCGGCTAAAGCCGTAGCCGCTGGCGATAAGCACCGCACTGCCGATCCACATCGCCACAGCCGGCGGCACGAGCTCGGCGCGCAGGATCACGAGCACCGGCACGAACACGTAGGTCAGGTAGTCAACGATGTCGTCGAGCTTGCCGCCATCGAACCACGGCAGGCGTTCCTTCACGCGCAGAGCGCGGGCGAGCAGGCCGTCAGTGGCGTCAATCACCGTGGCCGTCGCCAGCCAGAAGAAGGCGCTGCGGTAGTCGCCCTCGTGCACGGCCACGGCCGCCGCCAGCGCGGTTGCCGCGCCGGATGCCGTATAGAGATGCGCCAGCCAAGGCGTGAGCGTCACGGCACCACGGGGGCTATAGCCGCCTCACCGCGTCGGGGAAGCTGTTCCATACGGGCACGCCGCAGAAGTGCGTGCCTTCGGTGCAGCGCGGCGACGCCACCTTGTTGCGCAGCACGCAGGGTGGCCCCAGGAACTTGCCGAGGCGCGGATGCACGTCGCGCACCTGGGCGATTTCATCCATCGAGGCGAGGTAGATTTCTTCCTGCGCGTTGAAGCATGTGCGGAGCGTCCACTTGTGCTGAAGCGCCAGGAAACTGCCCGACTCCACCATACGCAGCGCCTTGGCGTTGGGCAACACGTAGAGCGCGTACTCGAGCGGCACGCCGAGTTCCAGCAGGCGGTTCTTGGCCACCCACGCCTCGGCGATGGCGCGACGGTAGACCTCGGCCGCGCGCGCGTTCTGGCGGATCAGCCGCGGCGTCACGACATCGGGCGCCGTCGTGTCGGCAAAGGTCATGAGCGGACGCGAGGCCGGCACCATGCGGTGCCGCTGGTCCTGCGAGTCGGCGGTGTGGCTCAGCTTCTTCTCGAACACGTAGGCCGCATGATGGAGCGAACGCATCATCGGCGAATGATGCGACACGTTGAGCATGTCGACGCGGTAGAGATTGCGCGCCGGGTTCATCACGCGATCAATCGCCTCGTCGTCGCTTAAATCACCGGCCTCGAGCCCGAACGTGGCTCGGACGGCATCGCCCACGACGGCCTCCGCGTCCCCGGACCAGTCGCGCAAGCGCGACACCCGGCCGTCGAGGCGCGCGTCAAACGACGCGGCGAACGCGTCGCCACCGGCGCGCGCGCGAGGGAACACCGCCTCGGGCAACTCGTCGGCACCAAGCGTCGCCAGTCCGACCTTCTCGAAGAACATCGGGTCGAAGACCTTCACCAGGTCGACCATCTGACCGATGACTACGCGCGCCTCGTGCGGCGTGTCGCCGGCGTGAAGCATGCGATGCAGCCGATGCAGCACCAGGCCAGATACGGTGTGCACCATCGAGGTGAACGCCGCAATCGGAATCACGTAACGCGCCGTCTCGATCGCTTTCTTCTCGGCCTCGCGTTCCACGGCCTTGTGCCGCTCGGCGTTGTTTGACGGACGCAGATAGCGCAGGTCCTTCAGGATGGCCCATGCATCGTCTTTGAGGAGCGTTGACAGCTCCGCGTAGTAGTCCCACGCCGTGAGCACGGCCTGCTCGTAGACCCGTCGCGCTTCACCATCGAGCGGCGGCATGAATGCGCGCGGCTCCTTCAGCTTCACATAGCGCTGGCTCGACTGCTCCGAGTTGTAGAACGGATAGGCGTGCAGCACGCTCCACACGAACTGGCGCGAGATGTTCTCGAGCCCGAACTCGAAGTGCGCGTGCTGGAAGACCGTGTGATGGCCGCCCTCGAAGGTCAGCGGGCCGATCGAGTCGCGCTGCGTGTCGGTGATCTCGGTCGTGCCGATCACGCGCGGGGAATAGCACGTGCGGGCGGCGGCAATGGCCCCGTCGTAGGGCACCGCCGGGGCGCTGCGCAGCGTGACCTTCGGGGCGTCGATGGCAAGGGCCAGCGAGGGCATGGACTGACTATTCTAACGGCTGGCGACTGAGCTACGGCTGCCGGCCGAGAAGCTCGACAGAGGCCAGGACATTACTGAGGCGCCGGTCCATGGTCAATCCTGTTCGGTCTCAGCACGGGTGACGCATTCCTCGAATGCGTCCAAGAATGCGGGAGCGTATGCGGCAAGATACTTGCCGCATCCCTTCGTGTCGATGCCGCCCTTGATGAGCTCGATGACGTCGACTTGGTCCTTGCGGCGCGGCGACTTGAGCTTCAGGTAGACGAGGGGCGCCACCTCGATCATCGTGCCGGGCGGTGCGGCCAACGCCGCTTCGAGGAAGGGCTCGTCGGCGCCTACCGACAGCAAGTCCACGGCGACGCCGTTGACCTGGAACGGGACCTCCGGGCGCATCGTCACGAGGCCATTGGCATGGTGACGGAAGGCTTCCGCGCCCACGAGGAAGTCGACATCCCTGGTTGCCCGCGGGTAGCCATGGGCTCCGACCGCGAGTCCACCGACGACGACATGGCGCACTTTCGCGAGGGTCAGCGCCTCTGATGCCAGCCTCAGCGCTTCGAGCACCTTCGGGGCAACCACGTCCACGAGCAATGTCGGATCGGGTTTCGTCATGCGACTTCTCCGCGGGCCGCTGATCGAGAGATGGGGTCGCGCCAGCATCTGGCAAGTATGTCAGGTCCGCCGGCTGGCGGAGGCGCTCTCAGGCCGCGCGTCGCACGGTCGATTCCTGGTTCGTGGCGGTGCCTGCCTTCACAGACATCCTGGCCGCGCCAGGCCCAATCCCTAACGGCGGGCCGGCACGTCGTCGCGGCGCGACAACCAGCGCATGACATAACGCACGAACCGCTCGTTGTTGGTGCCCGCCCACGACAGGCCGATCGGCTGTCCGTCGCCCACTTCCGTCATCGTGAGCAGGGCCACCTCGCCGAGCACCACGACACGGCCGCGCCCACGCTCGAACGCCAGGGCCTGGGCCAGGCCGCCCACCGACGCGCCACTCGTGGCCGGGTCGCCCCTGTGGGCCACCTCGGTGGCCGAGGGGCTCAGCGTCAGCAACGTGGCGGCGCCGGCCGGCGGCGCGAGTGCCTGCCCGCCAAACGTCACCACGCGGTTGACCGGCGGCGCATCGGGAAAGCCGTCCATGATCGGATGCACGCCAATCAGGCCGGTCTCTCGGGAGAACACCAGGCGCTCGGGGAACCGGGACTCGGAATGTCCCGTGTCGATCACGAGCTGGCCCCGCAGGCCCACCCCCAGCCGCTGCGCCAGTCCCTTGCTGCCGCGGGCGATCGGATCCTCGTCGACCGCCAACAGCAGCGAGCCGCCGTTTTCGATCCACTGAATCGTGGTGTCGATCTCCTGCGTCATCAAGGCGTCGTCGTCAAACATCGGCAGGCGCGACAGATTCACGCGCGCGGCCAGTCGCCTCGCCAGGCCACTGAGCGCCAGCGGGTTAGCGATGACGGCCACACGTGCGTCGGCCAGCGTCTCGGCCCGCGTGGCGTTGGCGCCAGGCAGCACCACGTAGCCATCGGCCGCCAGCAGGCCGGCAAACGCCACGAGACCTCCCGCGCCGGTGGCGCTGTTCCAGTGCGCGTCGTCGATGAGCACGGCCGGACCGCCCGACACCCATGCAGGGGCCTGGACCGTGCCCCGATACGCCAGTTCGCCGGGGCCGCCGGCGTCACGCCGCCACAACCACGTCAGCAGCCCCACTGCGGCCAGAACCACCACCACGCGCCAGCGCCGTCTCATCTAGTCGTCGCTGTCTTTCGCGTGATAGCGCGAGTACTCGTCCAGATAGGACAGCGTGGCCATCGACGCCATCCGGTCGAGAAAGAGCAGGCCGTCGAGGTGATCGTTCTCGTGTTGAATGACCCGCGCCGCGAAGTCCTCGGCTTCGATCTCGACGATGCGGCCCCGTCGATCGTGCGCCTTGACGACGATCTTGTGCGCCCGTGGCACGCGCCCGCGAATCTCAGGGATGCTGAGGCAGCCCTCCCAGCCCTCGACGATCTTGTCGTCGAGTGCCGTGATGGTCGGGTTGATGATCACGGAGGCTTCGGCGTCATCGCCCTCGTCGATCATGGCCACGAAGACCCGGAGGCCCTCGTGCACCTGAGGGGCCGCCAGACCCACGCCGTGGTACTCGTGCATCGTGTCGATCATGTCGTCCAGGAACTTCTGGAACCGGGGATCCTTGAATTGCGACCGCTCGACCGCGCGCGCCTTCTGCCGCAGCACCGGGTGTCCCATGCGGGAGACCTTCAGGATGGACATGCGCTTAGTACAACAGACTGCCGCGCCTCTGTCCACCAGAGGCTCGGGGGTGTAGACTCACGGCCGGTTCAGCCGTCCCGTTCCGGAGGTCGATTGTGAGTCCAGCCGCGCGCCGCCTGTGTGTTGTGTTCGTCGTGTTTGCCGCTCTTGCGACCGGCGCCGTTCATGCGCAGGTCTACCCGAACGCCAAGACCGGCGGCAATTACATGCAGAACTTCTACTTCGCGCCGGCGGCCAGCAGCACGCCGTGGTGGCCATCCTGGTCGCCCGACGGCAAGCGCATCGCGTTTGCCATGGACGGCTCGATCTGGACGATCGAGGTTGGCAGCACCGTGGCGAAGGAACTGGTCTTCTCGCCGCGGGAGTACCTGGCAACGCCTGAATACTCGCCCGACGGCAAGTGGCTGGCCTACACTGCCGACGACGACGCCAAGAGCATCAATCTCCGCCTGCTGAATCTCGCCACCGGCGCCTCTACGGACCTGACGACCGGCCCATATGTGAACCACGAACCGGCGTGGTCGACAGACGGCAAGCGCCTCGCGTACGTCTCCACGGCGCCAAACGGCTACTTCAACGTCTACGTGATGGATCTCGTGGACGGCAAGCCCGGCAAGCCGGTCCAAATCACGACCGACAACTCCTTCGGCCGCGACCGCCTCTACTTCGGCGACGTCGACGTGCACATCGCGCCCGCGTTCTCGCCCGACGGCAAAGAGCTGCTGCTCGTGTCGAACCGCGGCATCCCGCTTGGCTCGGGCGGCATCTGGCGCGTGTCGGTGGAACCGAACGTGATGGGCACCCCCAGGGCCAGGCTGATCCACAAGGAAGAGACGCTTTTTCGCACGCGGCCGCAGTGGTCGCCCGACGGCAAGCGCATGGTCTACGCGTCGCATCTCGGGGGCCAGTACACGGAGCTCTTCGTGCTGCCCACCGTAGGCGGCGAACCGTACAAGATGACCTTCGGGGCACACGACAACTTTCTGCCGCGCTGGTCGCCCGACGGCGAGTGGATTGCCTACATCTCGAACGAAGAAGGCTTGCCGCAGCTGAAGCTCATGAAGTCGTGGGGCGGCGAACAGACGATCGTGCGCATCGCCGAGCGGCGCTACGCGCGGCCGATGGCCACGGTGGCGGTACGGGTCGTGGACGACCTCACGGGCGAAGAAACCGCCGCGCGGGTGTACCACACGGCCGCCGACGGCAAGCCCTACACACCCCCCGATTCCTACGAGCGGCTCGCCACGCTGAATCGCCACGTCTTCCACACCCCTGGGCACTACGTCACGCACGTGCCGCCAGGCCCGTTCACCATTGAAGCGACCAAGGGCTTCGAGTACGACCTGGCGAAGACCACGCTCGACTTGAAGCCGGGCTCGACCTCAAACGTCACCATCCGCTTGAAGCGCATCGTGGACTTCAAGGCCCGCGGCTGGCGGTCGGGCAGCAATCACGTGCACATGAACTACGCCGGCAACCTGCACAACACGCCCGAGAACATGCTGCTCATGGCGGGGGCTGAAGACATGAGCATGACCAGCCTGCAAGTCGCCAACAAGGACAACCGGGTGCTCGACTATCAGCACTACACGCCGGGCCAGTCGCTGCATCCGCTCTCGAAGGGCGATTACGTGATGCACGTGGGGCAGGAATACCGGCCGCCGTTCTACGGCCACATCTCGCTCTTCAACTTGAAGGAGCACCTGATCTCGCCGTTTGTCACCGGCTACGAGGGCACCGGCATCGAGAGCCTGTACCCGTCAAACACCGACATCTTCCGGTACGCCAAAGAGCAGGGCGGCATCGGCGCCTACGTGCATCCGTACACCGGCGATGCCGACCCGATCGACGGCGGCCTCGGCACCGCCAAGGGCTTCCCCGTGGACGTGGCGCTGCAGTCGCTCAGCTATCACGAGCTGTGGTCGCAGAGCGCCGGCGACGCGGTCATGAACGTCTGGTACCACACGCTCAACAATGGTTTCCGCGTGCCGGTCACCGGCGGCGAAGACTCGATCTCGAGCCTGCACCGCGTGGAGCTCGTGGGCGTGTCGCGCGGCTACTTTCAGCTCGGCGACCAGCCGCTGACCTGGGAGAACTGGATGAAGGCGATGCTTGCCGGCAAGGGCTTCGTCACCAATGGCCCGCTGCTGGAGTTCTCTGCCAACGGCGCCGGCATGGGCGAAGAGATCGCCCTGCCCGCCGCGGGGGGCAAGGTGACCTTCAAGGGCACGCTGCACTCGATCGTGCCGCTCGAGCGGTTCGAACTCGTGTCGAACGGGCAGGTGATGCATACGGTGCCGCTCACCGGGGACCGGCGGTCGGCCACCTTCGAGCTGCCGCTCGACCTCAAGACCAGCGGCTGGTATTCGTTGCGCGCCATCGGCAAGCCGCTGACCTTCCCCACTGAGAACTCGCGGCCGCAGGCGGTCACCAATCCCATCTTCGTGATGGTCGGCAATCAGGCCATCCGCAGCAAGGCGTCGGCCGACTACTTCGTGAAGTGGATCGACAAGCTCACGGCCATGGCCTCGGCCGACCCTGGCTGGCGCAGCGAGAAGGAAAAAGCGCACGTGCTCGGACAGTTCACGGAGGCGCGCAACATCTATCTGGCGCGCGGCAAGGAAGCGGTGACGGCCGGGCGCCAGTAGCAGGCCCGCCGCTCGTTACGCCGTACGCCCCGACCGCTCCGGGGCGTGCGATGATCGATTGCGACGTGACGCAACACCACGGCTCGGCCTATCGTTTCTGCCCCGTGTGCGGCAATCCGCTCGAGTTGCGCGCGCTCAAGGCCGGCGAGCCGATGCGGCTCGTGTGCACCAGTCCCGCCTGCGGGTTCGTGTTCTACCTCGACCCGAAGCTGGCCGTCGGCACCATCATCTCGATGCCCGACGGTCGCATCGTGCTCACGCGCCGGGCGATCGAGCCCGGCCACGGGCTGTGGGTGTTCCCGGGCGGATACGTGGACCGGGGCGAGGATGTGCGCGGCGCGGCCGTACGTGAGGCCCGCGAGGAAGCGGGCATCGACATCCAGCTCGACGGGCTGGTGGGCATCTACTCGTACCCCGGTACAACCGCCGTGATCGTCGTCTTCCGGGCGACCTGGCTCGCCGGCACACTCGCGATCGACGATGAGAGTTCAGAGATCGGCGCCTTCGACCTCGACCAACTGCCGTGGGACGAGCTGGCGTTTCGCAGCACCGGCGAGTCGTTGCACGACTACGTCAACGCCGTTCCGCCGGCGCTCCCGCCACCAGCAGGTGTTACTGGGGCTTGACGGCGAAGGGTCCCACTTCGGGCTTGCCCTGCGTATTGGCGAGCGCCCCCAGTTCGGCGGCAGCACCACGGGCGATCAGTGCGGTTTCGCTGCCCGCCTGGAAACATGTGAAGTCGGGTCGATCTCGCCAGGCCAACGGCCCACATAGCCGGACGCCTGCGCCAAGCGCCGCGTCGTGCACGATGTTCACGAGCCGCTCGTAGTCGGGCTGGCCCTGTCGATAGCCGCTGAAGTTGGCCAGATCGCCACTGGCAGCGAAGATCGCCGTTACCCCTGGCACCTTCGCAATCGCGGCTGCGTTCTTCACGCCCTCGAGCGTCTCGATCATCAGCACCAGCACGATGTTGTCGTTGATGGTGTTCCGGTAGCCGCCGGGCACGTTGCCCCACATCGCCGGGTCGAACGCCTGACCGCCGCCGTTGCTGCGACGTCCAAGCGGCGGGAAGTAGGTCCAGTTGACGGCCTCGCGCGCCTCCTCCACCGTGTCCACTGTCGGCACGACGAGCACGAGCGCACCGGCGTCGGGCGCGTGCTGGATTTCGCGCTCGTCGGTGTAGGCGATTCGGACGCCGGGCACGGCCTTGGCCGTCGGGCACGTGCGCCACATGCGCGACACGGCCTGCCAGTCCTTCTGGTCGTGTTGCATCTCGGTCCAGATGAAGTCATAGCCGGCATTCGCCATCGCGCAGTACACGCTCGGGTCGGTGGCGCCAAAGAGCGTCGCGCCGGTGACCTTCCCGCCCTGCTTCA
>JANMDX010000361.1:0-4840 GCA_031376505.1 Acidobacteriota bacterium | reverse complement strand
CGGTAAGTCACAAACACGCGGTCTGCGTGCACGGCCACGCCCCGGTGCCGGAAGCGCGTACGCGCGGCGGTGCCACCGCTCGGGTCGTACTTCCACACTTCCCTGCCGGTTGCGGCATTCACGGCCACGACCTGCATGGTGGGCGTCGTGGCGTAGAGCACGCCGTCGACCACGACCGGATTGCTCTGCATTTCGGACGCCGTGAAGTGATCGCCGCTCTCGTAGGTCCACGCCGCCTGCAACTGCTTCACGTTTTCGCGCGAAATCTGGGTCAGCGGCGAGTAGCGGGCGTTGCCGGCGCCGCCGTTGACGGGCCAGTCGGCGTTCTTCGGCCCAACCGGCGCGCACGCGACCGAGAAGGCGAAGAGACCAAGGACGGCAGAACGCGTGACGCTGGGCACGACGCGGATCATAGTCCCAGGTGCCGCGTGTAAGGGGCGGGCATCTCCACCAGGCCGAGTGATCTGTTCAGCGTCCAGCAGCCCGAGGCCAGGTGGAGGTGCCCGCCCCTCGCACGCGCCAGCAAGCGGGATGATGGGCTGGCGCAGGAGAGGCCAAGCGAAATTTGGCTTGACGCCGGTCGTCCAGAGGCGCATTTTGACGGGTACGCGACACTCGGGGGGCGGTGACTGTCTCCACTCTCCCAGACGGCCGCCAAGCGAGGAGGACCCATGCACATCGATCGCCGGCGGTTTTTCGAGAGTCTCGGGGGCGTCACGGCGGTTGCGCTGCTGACCTCCGAGCAAAAGGCAGACGCCCTCGAGGCGTACCTGGAAGAGGAACTGGACGCCGCCATCCAGCAAGGCAGCGCGCCCGAGAAGTACCCGACCGTGGCGGAGATCGCCGAGCGCAATGCCAAGCGCACGGGCGTGCGGCCCGGGGGTGGGAACGTCTTCAACGCCACCAATCGCGACGGCTCTCCGAAGGGGCCGCTGGCCAAGATGTCTGGCCAGCCGACCATCCTGGAGTTCTTCGAGAAGCGGTTCGCGCCGGCCAACCACGTGCTGCAGAGTGCGACGCGCGCACTCAAGACCGGCATGTCCGAGGAAATCGTGTTCGCCTGCCTGATGCACGACACCGTGCACGCGCTCGTCAAGGTGGACCACGGCTGGTGGGGTGCGCAGATCATCGAACCGTATGTGTCCGAGAAGGTGGCCTTCGCCATTCGCCATCACACGACGCTGCGTTTCTATCCGGATGAGAAGTTCGGCTACGAGTATCCGGAAAGCTACCTCCAGACCTTCGGCGAGGACTACAAGCCCGAGCCGTACCTCGAACAGAACTACGAGCGGGTGCGCAACCACAAGTGGTACGACCTGCCGCGGCTGGTCACGGTGAATGACCTGTATTCCTTCGACGCCAATTCCAAGGTGTCGATCGAACCCTTCATCGACATCATCGGCCGTCAGTTCAAGCAGCCGAAAGAGGGCCTCGGGTACGACAACAGCCCGACGGCACACATGTGGCGCACCATCATGTTCCCGGATCGGCCGCTCTAGACGGCGCGGGCAACGCGACAGGCGCCCGGCCGTGGTCGGGCGCTGTCGCCTCCGCCATGCGAAAGGGATTTCATGCGTAGAGCACGGTATGCGCTGATGCTGCTCGGCGGCGTCGTGACGGCGGCCGGCGCCCTCGGAGCGGCGCAGGCGGCACAGACCTACAAGGGCCTCGAGGTTGCGGTGTCTGGCATCGAGCGGGCCACCAATGTCAGCCTCGCCGACTGCCCGGCAGGGGCCAACATCGTTCGCGGGGTGATCAGGCCCGGCGATCAGATGGAATTTGCGTCGGTAAAGGTCGACTTCAAGGTGTTGCCGGCCTTCAAGCCAGGGGTCATCCCCAAGCCAGTGCTCTATGACGCGTCTGGCAAGGCCTACAACACCGCCCAGACGTTTGGCGAAATCGGTTCGGCGCCGTTTTCGTGCGCGTTCTCGTTCCGCGTCCCCAAGGGCACCAAGGTGACGAAGTTCGCGCTCGACACGCTGTCGATCAACCTCGGCGCCTTGGGTCAATAGGCTCTGTCACCGACGTGGATTGCTGGCTGGGCCTGTCACCTCGGGTGATCTTGTCGCCGGCGACAGCCCTAGCGCAGTGGTGGCGTCGTAGGTGGCGGACGCCGGTGCCTCGTCGCCTGCTCGTAGGCGTAGGCGGCACCAAGTAACGTAGCTTCGCTCCACGCGCGACCGAAAAACGTGAGGCCGGCCGGCAGCAGCCCACCGCGCGTATAGCCCATCGGCACCTGCACCGACGGCCAGCCAGTCGTGGGCGAGAAGAACTGGCTGTTGTCGCCGCCCGGCGTGTTCAGGTCGCCGATGAGCCGCGGCGGATTGCTCCACGTGGGATACACGAACGCGTCGAGCGTGTGCCCGTCCATCGTCTTCAGGACCACGGCGCGCACCTGATCGCGATACGTCGCATCGGCCTTGCAATCGGGCGTATCCGGGCCGTTTGCCGGTCCCTGCTCCGCCTGTTCCAGCCGGCGCTGCACGGTGGGATGAAACTTCCCGCCCTTCACCACCTCGCTCAAGTCATGCACCGGCACGCGGCCCTTGCGTGCGGCCAGGAACTGGTTCAGGTCGTACTTGAAGCCCTGACACGAGCCCATGCCCTGAGGACGCCGGATCGCGTCGAGGCCTTCCACGGGTGCCGGGTCCACGATTGTGGCGCCCGCGCGCCTCAGGTCCTCGACGGCGTTCACGAACACCTGCACGATCTCCGAGTCCGTCGAGTCGCGCACGTAGGCTTCCCGCAGCACGCCAATTCGCATGCCGCGCAACGCGTCGCGCGAGAGCGCGTTTGCGTAGGTCGGCACCGCTCGGCCGCGCGAGGCCGCCGTGGCTGGGTCGTTCGGGTCTTCGCCCACGACCACCTGAAAGACGGCAGTGGCATCGGTCACCGTGCGTCCCATTGGACCAGCAACGTCGGCGAGCGCGCTCAGCGGGAAGACGCCGGCGCGGCTGGTGAGACCCATCGTGGAGCGGATGCCCACGAGCGCCTGGTGCGATGACGGCCCACGAATCGAGTTGCCGGTGTCGGACCCCAGTCCTACCGCGCCGAAGCTGGCGGCCACGGCCGCCGCGGTGCCGCCGCTCGAGCCCGCCGTCACCCGGTCGAGCGCGTAGGGATTTTTCGTGTATCCCGGAAGAATCGAACTGAGCGTCTCGTTGGGCGTGAACGCCCACTCCGCCAGGTTCGACTTCGCGAGCACGATCGCGCCCGCGGCCTTGATGCGCGCCACCTGGAAGGCGTCGGTCGTAGCCACGTACCCTTCGAACGTGAGCGAGCCGTTCGACGTCTGCAGGCCCACCGTCTCGAAATTGTCCTTCACGATCACTGGGATGCAGTGCAGCGGGCCCACCAGGCCACTCGACGTGAAGCGCGCGTCGAGCGCGTCGGCCTCAGCCAAGGCCTTGGGGTTCAGGGTGACGATGGCATTGATGGCTGGGCCGTTCTTGTCGTAGGCGTCGATGCGCC
Organism: Acidobacteriota bacterium; assembly: GCA_031376505.1. Lineage (GTDB taxonomy): Bacteria > Acidobacteriota > Vicinamibacteria > Vicinamibacterales > UBA2999 > CADEFD01. The sequence continues at coordinate 1,369 of JANMDX010000361.1, read as the reverse complement.
GCAGGTACTTATCCACCAGGCCGTGGCAGGTGATCCGACCGGCACGAAGGGCCGCGTGAATATCGGCAACCGATGCCTCTTCCACCTGGAACGGCGGCGGAGCTTGAGCGCCAAGCGGCGCGAGCGAGAGAGCGGCGAGGACGGTCAGCGAGAGCACGGCATTGATGCGCACCCGCGCATCATACGACGCGCACAGCGGGCAGCCGTCAGTAGGCCTCGACTTCGAGATGCGGCACGCGGGCGAAATGGGCGATGTTGCGCGTCACGACCGGCATGCGGTGCGCAAGCGCCGTGGCGGCGATCCAGAGATCGTTGGCGCCAATGAGCTGCCCTACACCGCGCAGGTGGCGGTAGGCCCGCCCGTACTCCCATGCGACGTCTGGGGTCACTGGCAAGCGGAAGAATGGCGCCAGGAAGGCCTCCCATCGCGGGCGGCTGGCCATGGATGCGCCAGCCGCGAGCTCTCCGGCGACGATGGCGGGTAGGTACAGACGCGCGCCCGATTGCGCGATGAGGAAGTCGATCGCGCCGGTGGACGTGCCCGAGCGATGGTCGCGCTCCAAATCGATGAGGAAGGCCGTCTCGAGAATCAGCGCCCGGCCCACTTGTCCTCCGGAGGCGCATCGTCGCGCCGGGCCGCCCCAACGGCGTCGAGTTCCTCGGTTGTAAACCAGGGGGGCGCCGACTGCAGCAGGGCCAGCAGGCCGCCCGCGGTTATCGTGTCCTCCGGCCAGCTGGCACGAAGTACGACTTCGCTGAACGACTCGGTCGGGTATCGACGGGCAGCTTTGAGGCGCTCGTGAGCCTCGATCTTGAGGGAGATGGTCTTCGTTCCCATGCATGCAATGTGCATTTACGCAAGGCGTTGTGTCAATGTGATGCTAGATTCATGATGTATGATGACATATGCGGACCACTCTCGACATAGATGAAGACGTGCTGAACGCCGCCAAGGAAATTGCCGCGGTCAGGGGGTCAACCGCCGGGAGAGTGCTTTCCGAGCTGGCCCGCAGGGGCCTGGCGCCGGTTGGGGAGGCCGCGACGTCCACCCGGAACGGCGTGCCTGTGATGCCGTCGCGCGGGGCCGGCGCGCCGCGCCCCACCATGCACCAGGTGAATCAGCTCAGGGACGACGCGTGAGCGTGCACCTGCTCGACGTGAACGTGCTCGTGGCCCTGTTCGACGTCGACCATGTGCATCACGAGATCGCGCACGACTGGTTCGCGGACCACCACGCGGCCGGGTGGGCGACCTGCCCGATCACCGAAAACGGTTTCGTACGCGTGGTGTCGAACCCGGCGTATGGCAGCGGTGTGCGAAGCGCGGCGGTCATCGCAGGCTTGCGGAAGTTCTGCGACGCGCCCGGGTA
>JANMDX010000329.1:0-18881 GCA_031376505.1 Acidobacteriota bacterium | reverse complement strand
GCGAGCTGCTGCTGGCGCCGGTTCACCTCGAGCTCGCGCGCGTGCGCAGCCTCGCGGACGCTGGCCGCATCCTGTTCGGCCTTGGCCAGTTCGATGCGCACCCGCGCCAGTTCGATTTCCACTTCAGCCAGGCGCGCGCTCGACGCCACTTCGTCCTGACGCGCGTCGTTGAGCCGCGTGCGCGCCGACTCGATGTGCTCGGCCAAGTGACGGTAGCGGCGGGCGAAGAGTACCTTCTCCCAGCGCCGCATCTCGTCGCGCAGGCGCTGATAGCGCCGCGCCTTGGACGACTGGCGCTTGAGCGACCCACACTGCTTCTCGACTTCAAAGACGATATCGTCGAGTCGCGTAAGGTTTTGTTGGGCCGCGTCGAGCTTCAACTCGGCGGCCCGGCGGCGCGACTTGTACTTCGTCACGCCGGCGGCTTCCTCGATCAGGTGGCGCCGATCGGTGGGCCGAGAACTCAAGATCATGCCGATCTTGCCCTGCTCGATGATCGAGTAGGCCTTGGCGCCCAGGCCCGTGTCCATCAACAACTCATGCACGTCACGCAGCCGGCACTGGGCGCCGTCGATCATGTATTCGCTCTCGCCCGAGCGGTACAACCGCCGCGTCACTTCGACGTCGCGGACGGCCTGCACCGGGTCGAGAAGGTCGAGCGCGTCCTGCGCATCGATCTCGAGGCCGTCACTGGCTTGGCGGGCGTGGCCGTTGGGCGCAGGCGGCGGTAATGGCACGCCGCTCAGGCGCAGCCGCACTTCGGCCGCGCCGGTGGGTTTGCGGGCATCGCTGCCGCCGAAGATGACGTCCTCCATCTTGTCGCCACGCAGGCTCTTGGCGCTCTGTTCGCCAAGCACCCAGGTGAGCGCATCGGCGACATTGCTCTTGCCGCAGCCGTTGGGGCCGACAATGGCCGTGACGCCACCGTCGAAGGCAAGCTCCGACCGGTCGGAAAAGGACTTGAAACCTGAAATTTGAAGACGATCGAGGCGCATGGGAACCCGCAACGACCCAGCGGAACGTGGGTGAAAACCCAGACTGGACCAGACTGCCGGTCAGTCTAGCAAGGCCCTACCTGTGTGGCAAGGCGATTCCAGACCCCCTACATTTTGGGGTTACTGCCCTGAACGGGTGGTCTTGACCTTCGCCAGCGTGAGGAGCGTCTCGGCCTGGGAAAACAGGCCCAGTGCGTGCTGCGCCTGGGGGTCGACTTCGAGCAGCCGCCGGCGCGCCACACCCATGCCGGAGACCGCCGAATCAATCTCGAAGCGGACCATCGCGGTGATGAATGGGCGGTCAGCCGTCCACGCCGTCTCGTCGATCTTGACCCGTTTTGACCCGACATAGTTCTTGAAATCGGCCATCATCGCGTCGTCGACGGCGAAGTCCTTTTCGACCGGCGTCCGGCCGGCGGCCACGTTGCCTGGCCGTGTGTCGTTCTTGTCGTAGAACCGCTCGGCGAAGCCTGCGAAGAGCTGCCGGCCGTAGAGCGAGCGGCCGAACCGAGACGGGTTGAATCCCTCGACCGGACCGTCGAAGCGCTCGTCGGGCTCGACGCCGCCGCCGCTATAGACCTTCCGGCCCCCGTCGGTGAGCTTCATTTCGTCGGCGGAGTGCTGACGCGTCGACTGGTCTCGCATCGTGTAGGTGAGGTACTCGTCGAACGCGCCATCCCAGGGACGTTGGATGAGGCGGCCGCTCGGCGTGTAGTAACGGGCGGTCGTGAGAGCGAGGCCCGCGCCCAGGCTCACCCGGTACACCGACTGCACCAGGGCCTTGCCAAACGTCGTCTCGCCGACGACGAGGGCCCGGTCGTGATCCTGCAGGGCCCCTGACACGATTTCGGATGCGCTCGCGCTGTTGCGGTTCACGAGCACTACCATGGGCACGTCGAGAAAATCGCTCTGGCGCGTGGCGCGGTAGTCCTCGTCGGAGTTATCGACACGGCCGCGCGTGTATACGATGAGCTCGCCGCGCGCCAGGAAGCGGTTCGACACGCGAATGGCCTGGTCAAGCTGCCCGCCGGGGTTGCCGCGCAAGTCCAGTACCAGCCGCTTCATGCCCCGCCCGCGCAGGTCGTCGAGCGCGTCACCGAGTTCGTCGTCGGTATGCTCAGCGAAGTCCTCCAGCCGGATGAGCCCGACATCGCCCTTCGTGATGAAGTGCGCCGGGATACTTGGAATCGAGACCTGATCGCGCATGACGTCCATGGGCAGCAATTCGGTGATGCCCGGACGGCGCAGCGAGATGTTGACGAATGTGCCCTTGGGTCCGCGCAGTTTGGTCACGGCCTGGTCGGTCGTCCACCCGGTGAGGTCCTGGTCGCCCGTCTTGGCAATCACGTCGCCGCGGCGCAGACCCTTCTGATGCGCCGGCGACCCCTCGAACACCCGCACCACGGTGATGTTGCGATCGAGCGACTGGATGGTGATGCCCAGCCCGTAGTAGCGCTGCTCCTGACGCTCGCGCATCTGCGCGTAGGTCTTGGGATCCATGAAGTTCGAGTGCGGATCGAGCGTCTGCAGCATGCCGTTGATGCCGCCGTAGACGAGCCGGTCGGATTCGACGGGCTCTGCGTACTCGGCTTCGATGGCGGCCAACGCGGCCGTAAACGCCTTGTAGTGCGCAGGCACCCGGTCTTCGGTGGCGAGCGCGCTCCGGCCGAGCACGCCGCCGAGGCCGGCCGAGAGCAGTACCGCAAGCGTCGCCACGGTGAAAAACCTTGAGGTCCGCATGTTGGGATCCTACCGCGGGACACCGTCAATGCAGCAGCGTTTTGTGCCCGGATCCCGGGCCCTCGGCGCTTGACGCTGGGAGCAACAGGCCTATACTGAAGAGTACGGCCACCGCGATGCGGGTGTGCTGTTGAAACGGCGGGTGCCCACCGGCCTCGTCCTCTGCCTTGGAGTTCGCGATGTTCGGATCGATCGGCATGCCGGAACTGGTCATCATTCTGGTGATCGCCCTCATCATCTTCGGGCCCCGGAAGCTGCCAGAACTGGGCAAGTCGCTCGGCAAGAGCATCAACGAGTTCAAGAAGGCGTCCACCGAACTGCAGAACACGCTCGAGCAGGAGATCAAGCTCGAGGAGCAGAAGGACGAGCGCGCTAAGACCGCTGCCGTGGTGCCCCCGCCGGTCGAGGTGCTCAACGCAGACGGCACCCACGGGCAGCCGGTGTCGCGGGGCGAAGGCGGCAGCTAGACCGCCCGTGGCCCTCGTACCTTTCAAGAAGTCGGACGCGGCGGTCCAGCCGCTCGGGCAGGCCGACGGCAGCGACACCGATCCGGCAGACCCCGAAGACGACCTCGATGGTCGCATGAGCTTCCTCGATCACCTGGACGAGCTGCGCAAGCGGCTCACCCATGCGATCGTGGCGCTCTTTGCCGGATTCCTGGCCGCCTTCGCGGTGGCCGACCGTGCGCAGCACTTCGTGATGGAGCCCTTGCTCGCGACGCTGCCAGCCGGCGGCAAGTTCATCTACACGGAACCGGGCGAGGCGTTCTTCCTCTACATGAAGATCGCGGCGATTCTGGGCCTCATCCTGGCATCGCCCTACGTGATGTGGCAGGTATGGCTCTTCATCGCGCCGGGGCTCTACGCCAACGAAAAGCGCCTGGCCGTGCCGTTCGTGTTTTTCTCGAGCGCGCTCTTCGCGGCGGGCGCGGCGTTCTCGCACTACATCGTCTTCCCGATGGCGTTCTCGTTCTTCGCGGGGTTCTCAACGGCCGACGTGGCCTTCATGCCGCGCATCGAGCCCGTGTTCGGGCTGTACGCCTGGATGCTGCTCGCCATGGGCGCAGTGTTTCAGATGCCGATGATCGTGATGGTGCTGGCCAGAATGGGGATCGTCACCGCCCGCTTTCTCGTCACGCACATCAAGTACGCGATCCTCATCATCTTCATCATCGCCGCCGTCGCGACCCCCTCTGCCGACCCGGTGAGCCAGACGGTCATGGCTGCACCGATGATCGTGCTCTACGGGGTCAGCATCGTCGTGGCCTGGATGTTCGGCAAGAAGAAGCGCCAGACCGACGACGACACGACGTAGCCGCTAGTACGACTTCGCAAACCATGCGCTGAATTCCGCCGGCTTGCCGCAATTGATGCACGGCGCGGCCGGTGGCTCAGACCCAAACGGGATGTTGCGGATCGTCGCCTGCGTGGCCGCCTTGATCTCGGCCTCGCACGTGTCGGACCCGCACCACGGCGACACCACGAAGCCTGGGCGCCCTTCCATCGTCTGCACGAACTCGTCGTACGACGACGTCGCCGACGTGTGCGCCTCGCGGTAGGCGCGGGCCTTGGCCAGCAGCGACGCCTGAATGTCGTCAAGCAATACCCGGACGTGCCCGGCGATGCCGTCCATTGGCAGCGCGGCCTTGACCCGGGTGTCGCGCCGGGCCGAAAACACCGTCTTCTTCTCGAGGTCTTTGGGACCGATCTCGAGCCGCAGCGGCACGCCGCGCATTTCGTACTCGGCGTACTTCCAGCCAGGCGTCTGGCTCTCGTCGTCGTCGAGTCGCACGCGGATGCCCGCGGCCTTCAGTTCGTCGCGGATCGCCGCGCAGGCCGGCAGCACAGTCTCTTTCCAGTTGCCGCGCGGGATCGGAATGATGACGACCTGCCAGGGGGCGACACCGGGGGGCAGAATGAGGCCGCTGTCGTCGCCGTGGGTCATGATGACGCCGCCGATGAGGCGCGTCGAGACGCCCCAGGACGTGGTCCACACGTGCTGCAGCGTCTTGTCGCGGCCCTGGAACTGGATCTCAAAGGCCTTGGCGAAATTCTGCCCGAGATTATGCGACGTGCCCGCCTGAAGCGCGCGACCGTCACCCATCAGTGCCTCGATGGAATAGGTGCGCTCGGCACCGGCGAACTTCTCGCTGCTGCTCTTCTGCCCGTCCACCACCGGCATCGCCAGCACGTTGACGCAGAACTCCTTGTAGAGCGCCAGAATCTTGAGGGTCTCTTCCTGCGCTTCGGCCTCGGTTTCGTGAGCGGTGTGCCCTTCCTGCCAGAGGAACTCCGTCGTGCGCAGAAACGGCCGGGTCACTTTCTCCCAGCGCACGACGTTGGCCCACTGGTTGATGAGCAGCGGCAAGTCGCGCCACGACTGAATCCACTTCTGGTACATCACGCCGAAGATCGTCTCGGACGTCGGGCGCACGACGAGCCGCTCTTCGAGTTCCTCGGTGCCGCCCTTGGTGACCCAGGCCACCTGCGGCGCGAAGCCTTCGACGTGCTCGGCTTCTTTCATGATCAGGCTCTCGGGGATGAACAGCGGAAAGTACGCGTTCACGTGCCCTGTCGCCTTGAAGCGGTCGTCGAGCTGACGCTGGATGAGTTCCCAGATGGCGTAGCCGTAGGGCCGAATCACCATGCAGCCCTTCACGGGCGAGTAGTCGGCGAGTTCGGCCTTGCGAACGACGTCGAGATACCAGCGGGAGAAATCGGTCGATTGCGGGGTGATTTCGGTGACGAAACCTGCGCCCGCGTCAGCGTTCTTGGTCATGGACACTCTCAGCGATATGAACCAACCAGTGTAGATCGTCTCTGGCCGGAAAGTCCGAACGGGCGTGGCCGCCGCGGCTCTCGCAGCGGTCGCGGGCGGCGCGGGCGATGAGCCACGCCGCAGTCGTGAGCGCGCCAAGGGCGGACACGTCGGCCTTGCCCGCAGGCTGCGCGGCTCGGCGCCAGCCGTCGAGCGTGACGACGGCCTCGGTGAGTCCGGCCGCGTCGCGTACGAGGCCGACGTGGCGCCACATCAGGTCCCGAACGGCCTCGGCCGTCGGCACCTCCGTGGCTGTCGCCGCGGGCATCGGGCCGCGACGACGCGGGCGCTCGACGTCGCCCGCACGGGGAGGGGCGCACATGGCCGTGGCGGCGCGGGCACCAAAGACCAGACCTTCAAGCAGCGAGTTGCTGGCCAAGCGGTTGGCCCCGTGCACGCCCGTGCAGGCGGCTTCCCCGGCGGTATACAGGCCTGGCACGGTGGTGCGCGTAAAGATGTCGGTCGCCACGCCGCCCATGAGATAGTGCGCCGCGGGCGACACCGGCACGGCATCGACGGCCAGGTCGAGGCCGCGCTCGGCGCAGGCCGCCGCGATCGTGGGAAACCGCCGTCGCACCCAGTCCGCATCGAGATGTCGAAGCGAGAGCGCGACGGGCGCCCCCGTGCGGACTTCTTCGCGCACGATGGCCCGGGCCACCAGGTCCCGCGAGGCCAACTCGCCGGCGGCCTCGTAGCGCGTCATGAAGCGTTCGCCGTGCACGTTCAGCAACCGAGCGCCGTCGCCCCGCAGCGCTTCCGACAGCAGGAAACGTGCGGTGCCAGGCACGGCCATGACCGTGGGGTGAAACTGCACGAACTCCAGGTCTGACACCGCCGCCCCGGCCCGCCACGCGAGCGCGATGCCGTCTCCCGTCGCCACCGGTGGATTGGTGGTCTCGCGGAACACCCGCCCGGCTCCGCCGGTTGCCAGGAGCGTGGCGGAGGCCGAAACGTCCACGATGGACTCGCCGCGCACGTACTGCGCCCCGACGCAGATACCGTGCTCGACGCGGAGACTGACCGCGCGGGCATCGTCCACGACTTGCACCGCTGGCAGCGCCGACACGTGTTGCCACAATACGCGGCTGATCTCGCGCCCGGTCGCGTCGTCCGCGTGCAGCACACGCCGCACGCTGTGCGCGCCCTCTCGGCCCAGCGCAAAGCGGCCGTCGTCGTCGCGATTGAAGCGGGCGCCCCAGCTCGCCAGTTCCTGCACGTAGCCGGGCCCGTCCTCGACCAGCACGCGGACAGCGTCGTGGCGGCACAGGCCGTCACCAGCCGCCTCCGTGTCGCGCAGATGCAGGTCAGGCGAGTCATCATCGCCTACCGCGGCGGCGATGCCGCCTTGCGCGTACCCGGTGTTGCTCTCGCCGGGTTCATCGGCTTTCGTGAGTACCAGAACCGACCCGTGCGCCGCGAGCGATGCAGCGGCCCGAAGTCCCGCGACCCCGCTGCCAATGACCAGGAAATCGGCGGAATCACGCACCGGGTGTATCCTACCATCCGCATCTGCGGCCCCTTGGCCGTGCATCCCGCATGACGCCTTCTCCTATCGACGTCACGTCCCGCGACGGCCGCTACGGCGTGCTGGTATCGCGCGGCGCGCGCACCCGCCTGCGAGCCGTGCTCGCGGAGGCCGGCCTCACTGGGAAGACCGTCGTCGTCTCGAGCCGGCGCGTGTGGGCCGCGCAGGGCGAGCACTTCGGCCGCGTCACGCCGATCCTCGTGGCCGATGGCGAGCGCGCCAAGACACTCGCCACGGTGTCGGGCGTGTACGACGCGTTGCTCACGGCACGGGTCGACCGCGGCTCGACGATCGTGGCCGTGGGCGGCGGCGTCGTGGGCGACATGGTGGGATTCGCGGCCGCCACGTTTCTGCGCGGCGTGCGACTCGTGCACGTGCCCACGACCGTCATGGCCCAGGTCGACAGCGCCATTGGCGGCAAAGTCGGCGTGAATCACGCGACCGGGAAGAACCTGATTGGCGCGTTCCATTCGCCTGCGCTCGTCGTGGTCGATCCCGACGCACTGGCTACGCTGTCGCGCCGGGAGTTCCGCGCCGGGCTCTACGAGGTCCTCAAGTACGGCGTCATCGCCGATGACACGCTGCTTGATACCGTGGGGACGGTGCTCGCCGACGTGCTGATGCAGCGCGGCGACGCGCTGACCGACGTGATAGCCGCCTGCTGCCGCATCAAGGCCGCGGTCGTGAGCGCGGACGAACAGGAACACGGCCTGCGCCGCACCCTCAATTTCGGCCACACTGTCGGCCACGCGCTCGAGGCCACGACCGGCTACGGCCGCCTGCGCCATGGCGAGGCGGTGGCGCTCGGCATGCGCGCCGCCCTGTCACTCGGCGTGGCGCGGGGGGTGACGCCGCCGGCGCTGGCCGCACGCGTCTCGGCACTCATCGCGCGGCTGGGACCACTGCCATCAGTGGCCGACGTGCCGGCCGCCGACGTCATCAGGGCGATCGGCTTCGACAAAAAGGTCGTGAACGGCCGACTGCACTTCGTGCTGGCCACCGGCGGCGGCGCCACCGCCACGGTCACCGATGTAAGCTCCCGGGAATTGCGGGCCGCGCTCGTGCCACTCGGCATCCGCGGGCGCTAAGGCCGGCATCGCGCTCCGTGCTGCCACGCGTCAGGAGCGCGGCGCCGTGCAGCCAAGGCGCGCTCAGTGTGTGCCGAGGCCGTAGTCCCGCATCTTCACGACCAACGCGCGAAATCGCATCCCGAGCACCTCGGCCGCGCGAGCCGTGTCGTTGCCGGTCTCGGCCAGCACCGCGACGATTTTCCGACGCTCGGCATCGTACTGCGCCCGCGCTACGACCTCGACGAGGGTCCCCGACAGGTCGAGACCCGCAGGCTCCGCCAGACCTACCGCAGGCCCCACTGCTTCGGCCAGGTGCAGGTGCCGGGGCCGGATGACGCCGCCGTCACAAAGAATCGCGGCTCGCTCGAGGCAGTTCTGCAGCTCACGCACGTTGCCGGGCCAGGGATAGGACGCCATGGCGTCCACCGCATCGGCGTCCAGGACAGGCGGCTTCCTGCCACAGGCCTGGGCATGGCGCTCGACAAAGTACTGCGCGAGCAACGCGACGTCGTCGCCGCGGTCGCGCAGCGGCGGCACCGTGATGGGCATCACTGAGAGACGGAAGAACAAGTCCTCGCGGAAGCGCCGCTCGGCGACCTCCTGGCGCAGACTGCGATTGGTGGCCGCCACGAGCCGCACGTCGGCATGCAACGTGGCCGTGCCCCCCACACGCTCGAACTCGCGGGTTTCCAGCACGCGCAGAATCTTGGCCTGGATACTCGGTGCCAGTTCGCCAATCTCGTCGAGGAAGAGTGTGCCGTGATGGGCGAGTTCGAATCGCCCGAGCTTGCGCTGCCCGGCGCCGGTGAAGGCGCCCTTCTCGTAGCCGAACAGCTCCGACTCGAGCAGCGTCTCGGGCAGCGCCGCGCAGTTGATGGCAATGAACGGCCCCTCGGCATGCTCGCTCCACGCGTGGACCGCGCGCGCGAACAGTTCCTTACCCGTACCGCTTTCTCCTTCGAGCAAGACAGTCACGCCGGTGGCCGCCGCGCGCTGCATCGTCTGGATGGCCTTCAACAGCACTGGCGCCTTGCCGAGGATGCGCGGCGCCCCGCGGCGCTCTGCCACCTCTTGCTTCAGGCGCTCGTGCTCACGCACGAGCCGTTGCTGGGCCACCGCGCGGCCGACGACCAGCTGCAGGTGGTCGGGATCAACCGGCTTGGCCAGGAAGTCGAGCGCTCCGTCCTTCATGGCCGCCACCGCGTCCTGCACGCCGCCAAACGCGGTCATGACGACCACGGGTATCGCGGCGTCCACAGCCTTCACGGCGCGAAGCACACCTAGACCGTCGCCAATCGGGAGCCGAAGGTCGGTAATGACCACGGCCGGCGGCGCACTCGCGACAAGGGCTTCGGCTTCGGGCTGATCGCGGGCCTCGACCACCCGATGCCCGTGCGACTCGAGGGCGAGCCGAAGCATGGTGCGAAGCGAGTCTCGGTCTTCGACGACGAGAACGACCGCGTCCTTCGGATCGGCCGGCGGACGGCTCACGCTGCTCAGCGGAGCCAGCCCGGCGGCACGCCCGCCTTGCGCGCCTCGTCCTCGATGGCCGCGATGGCCTTGGTCTGCGACACGATCTCGCGCTGCACGCGCTCCAACTCGGCAACCGCCTTCACGCGGTTCTGGGCGATGACGCTTTGCTGGGCCGGATCGTCGCGGTTCACGAAGTCCTGCGTGAGTGCACTGATGCGGGACTGCAGGGCGTCGCCGAAGGTCTTGGACCGCTCCAGCTGCTCGCGGGCGCTGGTCATCCGCCCCCTCCAGTAAGCCTGGTCGCGACGTTCGGCGCCGGCGCTGTCGGCCTTCGGCGCCTCGGCGGACGCCGGCGCCGGCGCGACCGCGTCAGCAGCAGCCGCCGGGGCCGTGCCGTCGGATGGCACCACGGACGGCGTGCTCTGGGTGAGGTCGGTCTTGACGCTGTCGTTGGTGTAGACCTTCGACGGCTTCGGCTGCTCCTTGCGACGCGCCTGTTCAGCTCGCGCCACATCGGCAAGGGACTGGGCGCTGACAGCGGACGACAGCACGATCAGCAGCAACGCAACCACGGAGGCGAGACGGCGTGAGGTACGTGGAATAATGGTCACAATCACCTTATCGGGATGGTACGCCCCGGCCATGACCCGGTCAAGGAACGCCGTCGCTCACTGCGCCCCACGACTGCACGCGAATGCCCCCGCACGGCAATGCCGATCGCCGGCACGGCTGCGCCACCAGGGCCTCGACCTCTGCCAATGCTCCCAGCCCACCAAACGCCGCGCCCCGGACGAGTAGCACGCCATGCCCGCCCGCGCCAGGCGGCGCGTCGTGGCCCGGGTCGCCGTCGGCATCCGCCGGGTCGTCGGCCACCCACGCCACGAGGTAGCAGGGACACACGACACCGGCGGTCGCGTCGAGGGCCGTCAGCGGTTGGTGCACGAGCAACCGCCACCGTGGGTTGCGCACGCCCCAGGGACGTGCGGGCGACGAGGCCGAGGTGGCCATGTCATCGCACAGGCTCGCGCGTCCGCAGGTGCGCAGGTTGGTCTCCGCGGCCAGATCGACGACGGCGCCGCCGACCAACCGCGCGCCAACGGGGCCATCGGTGAACGTCGACGGAAACGCGCCAGCGGGCACGCTCGTCCAGTCGGGGTGCTGGGCCAAGACGGCGACCGCGAGGGCCACAGCTGACTCTGCGGCCCGGGTCATCTTCAGCTTCTCGTGCAGAGCGCCTGCCGCCGGCGCCTCGGCCGACGTGGCGAGCGCCACGCCGAGAGCGAGCGTACCCAGCAGGCTGAGCCAGATCAGCACCGACACAAGGCCGAATCCGTGCTCTGTTCTTGCGATGCGGTTGGTCACGGTCATTGTCCTCCGTTGAGGCGTCCTGGAATGAGATCGGTCACCACGACCAGGTCGGGCACGACCCGCGCGCTACCGTTACCGGCGCCGCGCAGCACGCTCAACGGAGGCCGCAGGCGCGCCGACGCCACCGCCACGCCGAGCGTGATCGTCACGCGCGCGACGCGCGCCAGGTCGACGTCCCACCTGGAGGGTGCCCCAGCCGACGGACACCAGGGACCGTCGCCAAAGGCCCCCAGTGACGCCGGACCGGCGCCGCCCCGCCAGGCGGGTGCCCCCGCGGCGTCGCGCGTGTAGGCGCAGTTCTCGCCGGCGGGCCACGCCGTCTCGGACACCACACCCGGCATCGGTGGGCGTGGCCCTGCGGTGGCGTCCTCCAGCGTGCCGTCTGGCGCCACGCGCAACACCGGCACCCCGACTGCCGCGTGCCAGTCGATGTCAAAGCGCGTCACGAAGTCGATGACCGGACTTGCAGGCCCGGCGGCGAGACTGCGCACCAGTTGGCCCAGGCCCGTCACCGGGTCGGGGCGCAGGCCATAGCCATGCGCCACGATCGACGACACCGACGCACCCGCACGCCACGACTCGGCCAACGGCGCCGTGAGTTCGAGATCGAGAGGCGGCGCCACCTGTCGTATCGCCGCGATCGCAAAGCGGCCGTGGGCATCAAAGATCATGACGTCATCGCCTGCCGCAAATCCGCACGTGACCGACACCGCCGAGCAATACGCCGGACGCCCGAGCTGGAGCCACTGGTCGCCGGCCGTCGCCGGCGTGCGCAGCGTCGCGTGCGCCGCGCCGCGCCGGCCCTGCACGGTCGTGAGCGCATGCGGCACGGCGCGCACGACCCACGGTCCCCCTGACACGGCATCTGGCAGAAGCGACGGCAGCCCCGCGCCTGGGCCATCGTCGGGCGCCTGGATGAACCCGCTGCCTGCGCGCTGCACGTCGTCGACAAGGGCGTTGACGCCGCTGCGCACCCGTTGCTGTTCATCGGCCGCGGCCGGATCGGCCTCGAAGCCGGCCAGTACCGCGGTCGCGAGCACTGCGACCGTCGCAAGCGCGAGGCTGAGCAGCGTCACCGCAACGAGCAGCTCGACCAGCGTCACGCCCATCTCGCCACGCGCACGCACCAGCGTGTCCGTCCGGAGGGTCATGGCACGGCCTCCCATGCAATGCGCGCCACGCACGTGCCGGGCGCCACGCCCGTGCCGTATCGTTCGTGCACGGGCACGACGCAGACGGTGAGGCCCCATGCGGTCGGCGTGACGCCGCCAAGGGCCACCGTTCGCCACCGTCGCAGGAACGCGGGCGGTCCGGCCGTGACACGACCTACACCGTCGAGCGCCTCGACGCAACCCGCCACGTCGTGCTGCAGGCAGTCGACCGGCGTGACGGCAATCGGGCCCGCCATCCGCGTGGAGACGCCCTGATCGGCCAGCACCGCGGCGATCGTGTGCCGCCGGGCACGCAGCACGGTGTGCGTCACGTGCGTGGCCAGTTCCGCCAAGCCCAGCACGCCCGTCGTGACGATCGCCAGCGCCACGACGGCTTCGACGATGGTGAACCCTTGCGCCGCCCTCGACGGTTGCATCGCGCCTCCAATGCTGGCCCGATCGTGGGCCACCGGCGACGAGCTACTGCAATGGGCGATCCGCATGCGCTGGAGCCTGCGGCGTGGCGAATCGCCAGACAATCCGGCGGCGGTCCCCGGCCGGCGGCAGAAGATGCACGCCCGCGTCGCCTAACGCGTGGCAGCAACTGCTGCGACCGCACGCGCTTCAGCGCCGCACTCAGATGGCGAGGGGCTTGAGTGGGAGGTGCACCGTGAAGACCGCGCCGCCCTCGGCCTGGTCGTCGGCGCGCACCTGACCGTTATGGGTCACGATGAATTTCTGCACGAGCGCCAAGCCGAGTCCGGTGCCGTCTGAGCGCGTCGTGAAGAACGGCTGGAACAGCCGATCGCGGTCGGCCGCGGGCAGACCCGGACCGTTGTCGGCCACCGTGATCTGCACGAGGCCATCGGCGGCATTGACGTGGCCGTGCACGTGCACGACGGGCACGACGCGGGCGCGCTGGCACGCTTCGATGGCATTGCGTATCAGGTTCGCGAAGGCCTGCCGCAGCAACACCTCGTCTCCCTCGACGTGGCCAAAGCCGCCGCTGACCGACACGGCGGTGTGTTCCGGGTCGACGTCCGCCACGGCGCGCTCCACGACGAGCTCGAGCGCCAGGGTCTGCAGGGCGAGCCGTTCGGGGCGCGCAAACGCCAGGAACCTGGTGACCACCTCCCCGAGCGCCTGCGTCTCGGCGCGCAGGCCCTCCGCGTAGGCGCCGTGCGGGCCTGGCAACGCCGACGGCTCGAGCAGCCGGGCATACCCATGAATGGTGGCGAGGCCGTTGCGGAACTCGTGCGCCAGACCCGCCGTCAGCTCGCCCAGCCGGGCGAGTGCGTCTTTGAAGCGCAGCTGCTCCTCGAGCGCCACGACCCGGGACAAATCGGTGAACAAACAGATCACACCGGACTCGCCCGGTCCGCCCGACCACGGCGACAAGGTGACGCCAAGATGCGAGGGGCCGCCAGTGAGTCCACCCGTCGCGATGTGGCGGCGCGATACGGCGCGACGCCCCGTGGCTGCGTCCCTGACGAGTTGCGCGAGATCCGGTACCGTCACCAGCATCTCGCCAAGCGGCGCCGGCATGGGCCGCGGTGCCACACCGAGAATGCGATGTCCGGCGGGATTCAACATCCGCACGCGGCCATCGGCGCCCGCCACGAGCAGCCCCGAGGTCAAGCCGTCGACGATTTGCGCGTTGAGACGTTCCGAAGCCTCGGCGCGCGCCAGGGTCGAGCGTTCCTGCAGCTTGATCTTCGCCACGGCTTCCTGCAGCGCGGCCGACAGGATGGACGTGTCGGCGGTCGACTCGCGCCGGTGCCGCCCAGAGTCACGCGCGCCGGAGGCGATCCGCAGCAGGGCAAAGCCAAGCACGCCGGCGAGGAAACCGATGATGGCGGTGAGGCCAAGCAGCAGGGAGCTAGCGGGCGAAAACGGCGGCATGGCGTCAGTAGAAGCCCACGTACCAGTCGATCAGGGGCTGCCCCATCAGCATCGCCGTCAAGGCCCCGAGCGCCAGGAACGTGCCGAACGGCAGTGCGTACTTCATCGACCCACGCTGCACGACGATCAGGGCCAGGCCAATGACGGCGCCTGAGAGCGACGCCAGCACGAGCGTCAGCAACACCGCCTGCCACCCCAGGAAGGCGCCAATCATTGCCAGCATCTTCACGTCGCCCATGCCCATGCCCTCTTCTTTGCGCACGGCATAGTAGCCGGCGGCAATCGCATACAGCACACCCCCGCCGAGTAACACGCCGAGCAGTGACGCCTGCCAGCCTGGCGACCCGACGAGGGCGAACAGCAGGCCCACGACAATGCCGGGCAGCGTGATGACGTTGGGAAGGAGGTGGTGCTCGAGATCGATCGCAAAGAGCACGACGAGGATCGCCACGAAGATGAGACGCGCCACGAACACGGACCCGAGCGGCGTCGTCGCCGTCACGAGCACGAACAGCACGGCGGTCGTGGCTTCGACCAGCGGATACTGGATCGAAATGGGCGCCTTGCAGCGCGCGCACTTGGCGCCGAGCACGATCCAACTGATGACCGGGATGTTCTCGAACCAGCGCAGCTCGCGCTTGCAGCTCCCGCATGCCGAGGCCGGCCACACGACCGACGTGCCACGCGGCAGCCGGAAGATACAGACGTTCAGAAACGATCCGATGATGAGACCAAACGCGGCGGCAATCAGGAGGACGGTAACGCTGGTGATCATGGCCTGGTGCCGATCCCTGGCAGCGGCGCCAGGATCGATCCGGCACCGAGTTCGACCGCGCCCTCGGCCGTCAGCTCGTAGGGCACGCCGGTGGGATCTACGGGCACCCCGGTCAGCGCGCCGGCGCCCACGAGCAGCGACCACGACAGATCAGCGCGCCCTCGAAACCGTGCGACCTGGGCCCTGAGGGCGTCGAGATCGTCGAGCGCCGCCAGCTGTTGAAGCCGGAACGTCGCCGCCTTGCGCATCCAGTCGAGCTCGGCCGTGTGGAGCAGCTCGCGCCACAGCGTGCGCGCCGACTCACGGTCGCCGCCCCTGGCGAGCGTGACGCCGGCCATCGTGCGCAGCCACGGGGGCGCCCCCGGCATCCTGGCAGCCTGTTCGAACTGCGCGGCCGCGGCCGGGTAGTCCTGAAGCCACCAGTACTGCACGAAGCCGATGTCGTGTCGGTACTGCCACCGGTCCGGGTCGTTCGCCAGCCCCTTCTCGAGCAGTTGCAATGCCTGATCGGGGCGTCCGGGCCCGCCAGGATAGCCTTCGCTCAGGAAGATCGCGCCCATGCGCGCGGCCACATCGAAGTGCGGATCGAGCGTCGTGGCCATGTCGAGCAGTGGATAGAGCAACGCGTAGCGGCCTTCGGTGGCCGTCGACCGGCGCTCGCCGCCGTAGTGCACCACCGCGCGCATCCAGTAGACGTCGGCCGCCAGGTCGGCGAACGAGAGCATGATGCGCCGAGTGGCCGAGGGCGATTGCAGCCAGAGCGACGGCACCTCCTGCGCGCGTGGCGGCGCGAGGCGATCGCGGGTGGCCTGCAGGGTCACCGCCACGACGAGCAGCACGGCCAGCGTCACGGCCGTCCAGCGATCGCGGGCGAGAGCGGTGGCGGGCGTCACGCGCACATCTCTATTTGAAGTCGCGACGATTGAAGATGAGCGTCGACCCGGCCACGAGCACGCCGATGTACGACGCCAGGGACGCCACGCCGATACCCACGGCCTGCCAGGGCACGGCCCGGCCGTGCACGATTTCGTTCCTTACGTCGATGGCGGAAAGGTTCGGCAACACGTAGTACAGACCCCGCGCCAGGGCCGCGGCCGCCGGCGAATCCACGGCGGTCTGGAAGTTCCGCAAGTCGCCGCTGAAGTGCCCGGCCACCCAGACGCCGAGCGTGAACAGCATGGAAAGCAGCGGACTCGAGAACGTGGAGAAGAACACGGCCACGGCCGTCGTCAGCATCAACTGCACGCCGATGAGCGCCACTGGTGCAAGCAGCCACGGGTCCAGGGCCGGCGCGCGCCACCCCTGTTTGATCCAGTCGTCGGTCGTCCACGACAGGTACTGCATCATCGCGTAGAAGGCGATGGCCATCAGGCCCAGGTTAACGGCCAGGGTGAGTACGAGGCCCACGTACTTTCCCACGATGAAGCTCGAACGCGACAACGGCTTCGAGAGAATCGAGTAGATGCTGCGCCGTTCCACTTCCTTCGACACGAGACCCGTGCCGATGAAGATTGAGATCAGCAGGCCGATGGCGTTCATCGTGGCCAGACCCAGATCCTTGATGACCTTCAGGTCCTGCCCCGCCGTGAGGCGGCTCATCAGGAACGAGGCGGCCATCAGCACCACGGCAAACAGCACGAGGCTGTACGGCACGCGGTCGCGGACCGACTCCTTGAAGACCGCCACGGCCACCTTGCGGATCGCGCTCAGGCTCATCGCGACGGGATCTCCCGCGCCGCGGTGTCGGCGACGTGCTTCACGAAGAAGTCTTCAAGCGACGTGCGCAGCGGATTGAGCGAGACGACGCGCGCGCCGGCCGACGATAGCTGCTGCAGCGCCGCCTCGGGCGCCTCGGGCGGCAGGTCCACAGCGTATCGGCCGTCGTGCAGTTCGGTCACCGCGCGCGCCCGACCGTGTAACAACGCCAGCGCCTCGGACGACACGCGGTCGATGACCAGTTCCCAGCCGAGGACGTCCACGCCAAGGATGTCCGACATCCGGCCGCTGGCTGCCAGCTTCCCTTGCGCGATGATCGCGACCTGACTGCACATTGCCTCAGCATCCGACAAGATGTGTGAGCTGAAGAACACGGTACAGCCTCGATCGCGCAGGCGCAGCATCAATTGCCGCACTTCACGCCGGCCGAGCGGGTCGAGTCCCGACATCGGCTCGTCGAAGAACACCACCTCGGGTTGGTTGAGAATCGCCTGTGCGATGCCGACGCGCTGCACCATGCCCTTCGAGTAGGACCGCAGCGGCATGCGGCGCTCGGCACCGATGCCCACCTCGTCGAGCACGCGCGCCACGCGAGTTGCGCGGTCCGCCGACGGAACGTCGAACAGGCTGGCGAAGTACGACAGCAGTTCCTCGGCCGTGAGGTAGTCGTAAAATGCCGGATTCTCGGGTAGGAAGCCAACCCGGCGCCGTACGTCGACATCGCCGGCTGGCCGCCCCAAAATCCGCGCGGTGCCGCTCGTCGGAAAGATCAGCTGCATCAGCAGCTTGATCGCGGTGCTCTTGCCAGCACCGTTGGGGCCAAGGAAACCGAAGACCTCGCCGGGCTCGACCGCCAGCGTGAGATGGTCGAGGGCCCGGTACGGCCGTGGTCGCCAGAACCCGACCAGAAAGTCCTTGGTCAGGCCGTCGGTTTCAATGGCGAGCATCGTCAGCGGACAGTGACGCCCGCGCGCTTCATCTCCAGGGCGATGGCCGCGTCGAGAAACGGCGCCCGCAGACCGGGCAGGCGAATGCCGTTCATGAAAAACGTTGGCGTGCCCTGCACCTGCAGCTGGCCGCCCTGCTCGATGTCGCCCTTCACGAGCTGCAGCGTGGTGGCGTAGCGCGCCTCGAAGTCCGTGACCCCACCGAGTGTGCGCACCGCTTCTTTCACCGACGCGGGCGTCAGCGAGGGCTGGTTGGCAAAGAGCCAGTTTTCCATGGCGTCGGCCTTGCCCTTCTCGCGCGCCAGCCGCACGGCCACGGCGGCTTCGCATGACGCCAAGTGGCTGCCGCCCGGCGCCAGCCGGTTGCATTCCGGATCGAGCGGATAGTCGCGCAACACGACCTTCAGTTTGCCGGGGTACTCCTTGGCGTAGCGCGCCAGCACGGGCTTGTATTCTGCGAAGGTCTGGCCGCACGGAGGGCACATGTAGTCGTTGAACTTCACCAGCACGACCGCCGCACCCTCGCTCGCCACCATCACCGGCACCCGCTGCTGGGCCGCCATGAACTTCTCGAGCTCCTGCAGTTGGGCCGGCGTCAGTGCCGCCGTGCCCGTGGCCGGCGCTGCCTGCTCACCCGTGTCGTTCGCCGCGGCACTCAACGGTTCGGAGGGGAACGACCATACGAGGATCGCGGCCGCCACCACAAACGCCCCGGCCGACAACGCGGCGGCAGGAGTTCTCAGAAGACGGCGGACATCCGCCGCCAGACGCTCAGGCAGTGCGCTCATGGACACCCTCGTGGCCGTCACGGCCGACACGAACAATCCCACCACCGCCACATACGTGGCGGCACACAAGAGACAGACGGTTTTCAGTACCACGAGCGACGCGTACCCCAGATAGGCTATCGGCACGAGCGCCGTCGCCGACATCACCAGCACATAGGTCGCCGCGTGGGCGCGGCTGGCCGACGACCCCGCCGTAAGGCCCAGCACCAGCAGCACGGCGGCGAAAAACAGCACCCCCACCACAGCGACCGGCAGACCGGCCACCGAACCGTATTCACTGGCATAGGCGCTGGTGCAACTCAGCGTCGAATTCACATCGCAGAAGCTGGCGTAGGACGGGTCGGTAAGCAGGCGGTGGTGCACCCACGCCGACGCGCTCGACGCGCCCAGACCCAGCAGGCCCGCGGCCCACATCCAGGGCGAGATTGCAGGTGCCGACAGAGACGACCCGGCTTGGTACGCTGACTGCGCCATCGGTCGTTATTGTAGCGGCTTTCGGGGCCGGGAACGCCGGCCCTCAACGCACGGGGGGGGCGGGCCGGGGGGGGCCCCCCCCCCCGCCCCCCCCACCGGGGGGGGGGGCGACCCCTAAATGAAACCCCCCGCCCCCCCCC
>JANMDX010000266.1:0-5485 GCA_031376505.1 Acidobacteriota bacterium | reverse complement strand
CGGTAGACCTCGTTCATGGCGGCGAAGTCGGCCGCATTCTTGATGTAGACCTGCACCGAGGCCGCATTCGTCAGGCTCGAGCCCGCCTTCTGCAGAGTCGCGTCGAGGTTTTCGAGCACCTTCTTGGTCTGGGCGCGAATGTCGCCCTCGGCCGCGATCGTGCCCGATGCGTAGACGAGGCCGTCGGCCTTGGTGGCCGCGCTGAAGGGCAGATTGCCCGTGCCCGCGAAGCGCTGTACCTGCGCCGCCATGTTGCCTCCGAGTCCGATGAATGAGATGAGTGCTGCCGCTATCAGTCGTCGCACGGAATCCTCCTTCAGGCCCGGCCACGCGGTCCTGATCGCGTTCACTCTACCTCAGGCGCTGCCACTCGAAACCGGCAACCTCTGTCGGTTGTCTGGAGGCTGCGCGTAGCCGAAGCCGCAAGGAATCCGCTACACTGACCGTCTGCATGCCGACGCCGATTCATCTGCCGAAGATCGTCCGCAAACGCTCGAAGCTCCACGGCTGGGGCGTGTTTGCCGGCGAATCCATCAACAAGAACACCCGCATCATCGACTACGCCGGCGAGCTCATTACGAACAAGGTGAGCGACAAGCGCGAGGACACGTACCTCAACGAGGGGTGCATCTGGGTGTTTCGGGTGAACCGCGCGTGGTCGCGTGACGCGCACGTGGGCGGCAACAACGCCCGGTTCATCAATCACTCGTGCCAGCCCAACTGCTACAGCTACGTCGACGCGAAGACCAAGACCGTCTGGATTCGCGCCGGCAAGCGCATCGAACCCGGTGACGAGTTGACGTACGACTACCACACCGAGGGCGACAAGACGATCCCATGTCGCTGCAGGCCCGGCTGCAAGACCAAGCTCTGATCCCGCGTTCCCGGCGCGCCATAGCGGCCGTCGTGGCCGCCTGCGTGGCGGCCGTCGCCGCGTCGTGGGGGGCCTCGTTGTGCGCGCAGCCCGTCGCGACCAGCCTTCGGACGGTTGCCGCGCCAGCCACACTCGTCCTGGACTGGCCGTCACGCCGCACGGTGACCGAAACCGGCGCGCGGACGCTCGACACCGAGATGCTGCCCGGGGCGGTGGCGCAGGTGTTCGCGCTTGCCGCGGCCGCCGAGGCCGGGCTCGTGTCGGCGTCTTCCACGCATCTGTGCCGCCGCGTGGCCACGGCTGACGGCCGGCGATTCGCATGCACGCACCCTGATCTGCACCGCCCGCTGACGCCCGCCGAGGCCCTCGCGTATGCGTGCAACGACTTCTTTGCCGAGCTGGCGACGCGCCTGCCGCGGGCGTCGCTGAACGACGTGCGCCGCCATGCGGGTCTTGCGGCAATTGGCGACGACGTGCCCTGGACCTCGGCGGTGCTCGGACTGGCCGGCCCGACGACGTCGCCGCGGACGCTGATGGGTGCGGTGGCCCGGGTGGCCGGAGTGGGCCCGGATGCGCCCGTGGCGATCACGTCAGGGACGCGCGCGCTGGTGCGCGCTGGCCTGCGGGGCGCACCCGACTACGGACCCGCGGCCGTCCTGCGTGCTCGCGGATCGGCGGCGCTCGTGAAGGGCGGCACGTCGCCCCTTCCGGGCGGCCGTGCGATGGGGCTCGTGATGGCGTTTGCGCCGCCCGACGCGCCCACCCGGGCGGTGCTCGTCGCCGCGCCGAGTGGCGCCGGACTGGATGCGCCGGCCATCGCCGCGGACCTGGTGCGTCCGGCCGCGACGGCAGCGGCAGCCGCGGCGGTACCACAAACTCCTGCGGCTTCGCCGGCCGCGCCAGCGAGCGCACCGATGGTGGGCGCGCCCGGTGCCGATGCGGCCCTTCGAGCCGCCAGCGGCACGGCGACGGTGCGCGTCGGCGTGGCGCTGCCCAACGGGGCGGTGCGCATCGACACGCTGCCCCTCGAGGACTACGTGTCGCGAGTGATTTCTGGGGAAGGACAGCCGCGGGCGGGCGCGGCCGCCCATGAGGCGCTGGCCATCGTGATCCGCACGTTCGCGCTCGCCAACCGGCATCGCCATCGTGCCGAAGGCTACGACCTGTGCGATAGCACCCATTGTCAGGTGATGCGACCTGCCCTGCAGGTCGCGCGCGACGCGGCGCTTGCGACCGCGGGCCGGGTGCTGCTCGACAAGGGGCAGCCGGCCTTCGTCTACTACTCGGCGCACTGCGGCGGCATCCCCGCGCTGGCCTCAGAGGTCTGGCCGGGCGCGGTCGACTACCGGCCCGGCCAGGCGCACGACGACGCGTGCGAGGGCGAGCCGTCGTGGATGAGCGATCTGACGGCAGCGCAGGTGGAACGCGCACTGCGAGCGGCCGGACTGACTGGCCGCCGGCTGACCACGCTGTCGGTGACCACGCGCACGGCGTCGAATCGCGCGGACCGCTTGGCCGTGGAGGGATGGGCGCCAGCGACCGTGTCGGCGTACGAGTTCCGCATGGCGGTTGGCCGCACGCTGGGCTGGCAGCTCGTGCGCAGCACGGCGTTTGAGGTGTCGCGCGCCGGCGACGGCTATCGCTTCACTGGCGTGGGCTATGGCCACGGCGTCGGTCTCTGCGTGGTGGGAGCGGGGAAGCGCGCCGCCCGCGGCGAATCGGCCACGCAAATCCTGCGCGCCTACTTCGGCGATCTGGCGCAAAGCACCGTGCCTGCCGCGACCACCGTGGCGACCGCCGGACGGCCGCAGGCTGCGCCGCAAATCGGCGCGGCGCCGGTCCCACAGATGGCGCCGCCGCCTAAGGCGCAGATTGGCGCGCCCGCAGCGTCTACCGCTGCGGCCGGCGGGGCGAAGCCGGTGCCGCCAGTGACGCCGCAGGCCCTGGCCGCGCGTGACATCACGCTGGCGATGCCGCCGGACGACGAGCGCGAACGCGCGTTCGTGCTGGATCTGGTGCGGCGCACGCGCGACGACGTGGCGGCCCGCGCCGGCGTACCAGCGCCGGCGACGATCGCGATGACGGTGCATGCCACGACGGAGGCGTTTGGCCGCGCGACCGGTCAGCCGTGGTGGGTGGCGGCGTCGACGATCGACGCGTCCATCGACGTGCTGCCGCTCAGCGAACTGCGCCGTCGCGGCACGCTCGAATCCACGCTCCGGCAGGAAGTGGCGCATGTCGTGCTCGACGCGCAGCTGCGCGCGCGCCCCGTCTGGGTGCGCGAAGGCGCGTCGATCTTCTTCTCCTCGCCGCCGGTGCCGGTGCCGCCGCCCGGCGCGCGCGTGCCATGTCCGTCGGATGCGGAACTGCTGCGTCCCGTGTCTGGGGGCTCCGAGCGCGAGGCGTTCTCGCGCGCCGACCGCTGCTTCCGCCGCCAGATCGCGCAGGGCCGGGCCTGGCGAGACGTGCGGTGATGCGGGCGCTCAGGCAGGTGGGGTGCGTCCGGGCGAGGGACCTGCGCCGAAGGTGACGTCGACGCCAACACGCTGGCCCTCGACGAGCACCTCGTTGAGTCGTGCACCGGCGTTGACAAGGGTCGTGGCGGCCACCACCAGGCGCAAGCCCAGGCCCGGACGCCACAGATTGAAGGACTCGCGCTCGGTCGTGGTGGCGTGTGTGCCGGCGCCGGCACCTTCCGCGCGAATCTGCCACGTCACGCTCGGAGCAGCCACAACGTCCGCGGACGAGCCGTCGCGGTCGTGACCCTGGGCGAGGTGTACTGTCATCTCGACGCCAACACCATGCTCACGCGCGACGGCGGCGGCCACCGACACCAGGGCATCGACCACCGCCGCCTGCGATGCGCACGCCGTGACGGCGGCCTCGCGCGGCGCCGCGACCGTGAGTGCGAGGTCGCGGGACTTCGCGACGGCTCGTACCTCGTCGATGAGCGCCGTCAGGTTCAGCTCTGCCGCGGCAACCGTCTCGGCCCGCCATGCGGTCACGAGCTGGCTCGTGTCGTCGAGGACCTCGACCAGGCGCTGCTGCGCGCGGCGAGCGCCGCTGATGGCCGCCTGCTGTTCAGGGCTCAACTGTTCCGTCGGCTTGTCGAGGAGCGTCAGGTAGCCGCCAATCACGCCGGCTGGCGCGCGCAATTCATGCCCGAGCAGAGCCAGCAGGGGGGCCGCGTCGCGCATCGCCATGGGCAGACGGTACTATGGCCCGGGCTGTGGTGTCTGCCGCGTCGAGTCCGGCGCGGTCGATCGACGCGCCACCGTCGCGGCCGAGGAATATTCGGCCGAGGTGCGGTGTTTGTGTAGCCAGTGGGCAGACCCTTCCGGGCGGACCGGCATCCCGTAGGATTTCTGAAACGGCCGACGCGCTCCGAACATCTCAGACGTGAGTTGTTGACGCCAGCGCGGCCGCCACGAAGGTATGATCGAGACTCGACGTTTACCCTGAGGTTCACGACATGTTGATCAAGCAGGCGCCCGACCTTCGCGAGTCCGAGGTAACCCCCCGCGAGCTGTATCTGAGACGGCGGGAATTCATCGGCGCCGCCGGTGCCACAGCGGCGGCCTTGGCCGCCGGCGTGCTCGCCCCTGAGCAGGCCTTTGGCCAGACTCCGGGCGCGCAGAAGCTGGCCAGCCTGAAGAAGAGCACGTTCGATACCGACGAGAAGATGAACTCGTATCGCGACGTCACCACTTACAACAACTTCTACGAGTTCGGTCTCGACAAGGGCGATCCGGCGCGCCATGCGCATTCGCTGAAGCCCCGTCCCTGGACGATCAAGGTCGAGGGCGAGTGCGCCAAGCCCGGCACCTACAACATCGAAGACATCCTGAAGTGGTTTCCGCTCGAGGAGCGCATCTACCGGATGCGGTGCGTCGAAGCCTGGTCGATGGTCGTTCCCTGGGCGGGCTTTCCGCTCGGCGACTTCGTGAAACGCATGGAGCCGACCTCCAAGGCCAAGTTCGTGGAGTTCCGCACGCTGGTCGACTTCACGCAGATGCCCGGGCAGACCGAACCCGCGCTGCAGTGGCCCTACCGCGAGGGCCTGCGCATGGACGAGGCGATGCATCCGCTGGCGCTGCTGGCGGTGGGGCTCTACGGCGAAGTGCTGCCGAACCAGAACGGCGCGCCGATCCGGCTGGTCACGCCGTGGAAGTACGGCTTCAAGGGCATCAAGTCGATCGTGTCGGTGAAGTTTGTCGAGAAGCAGCCGATGAACACCTGGCAGCAGACGCGGGCCGACGAGTACGGCTTCTTCGCCAACGTGAACCCCGACGTGGACCACCCGCGCTGGACGCAGAAGACGGAACGGCGCATCGGCGAGTTTTTCCGCCGCAAGACACTGCCGTTCAACGGCTACGGCGATCAGGTCGCTTCGCTCTATGCGGGCATGGACCTGAAGCGCAACTACTGACGCGCGTGTCTACCGCGCGTCCTGAGCAAGCGGAGCGAGTCGAAGGACCGCTCCTGAGCTAGTCGAAGGATGAATCACACCCAGATCGTTCGCCGCGTCGTGAAGCCCGTGGTGTTTGCGGCCGCGCTGCAGCCCGCGGGCTGGCTGCTGTACAACGCGTTCTGGGGCGACCTGGGCGTGAA
>JANMDX010000194.1:0-3197 GCA_031376505.1 Acidobacteriota bacterium | reverse complement strand
CCGTCCTCAGCCTCCAGCTCAATCACCGGCGTCAGCCCGTTGGTCATCCTTCGTTGCAGCTGCTTGTAGACGTCCACTTTCGCGACATCGAACGGCTCGGCGATGGCCTTCATGTGGGCCAAGTAGTCGGACGCCGCGGCGAACAGCGGCGACGAGTCTTTGAGCCGCACGACCAGTGACGCCTCCACGTTGAGCCCAAGCAGCGCGCGCTTGGTCCAGTTGTGGCTGCCCACCCACAGTTCGGCGGTGCCGTCCTTCGCCCAGAACAGCAGCAGCTTCGCGTGCAGCAGGCACGGCGGCTCCTTCCGGCCCTGGTCGGTATAGGTGGGAATGTCTTCGTAGTAGACGTGCACGTGTCCGCCTTGACGCACCAGCTGATTCGACGTCGAGGTCACGCAAGCCTGCTGGCTGCGGTCCGGCCTCCACACATCGCGACCAGTCGGGAGTGTCTACGCGCTGCCGTCGAACCGAATCCCGACCACCTGACTGGCCCCCGTCGGCCAGCCAATCCCGCTTGCCAGCTACACATGAATCGGCGATCCTTACACATGGAGGCACGATGCGGACCAATATTGAGATCGACGACGACCTGATGCGCAAGGCGATGCGATCGAGCGGTGCGACAACCAAACGCGCCGTTGTCGAGCAGGGCCTCCGCATGCTGATTCAAGTCCGCGGTCAGCGCGCCATCAGACAACTGCGCGGGAAGGTGAAATGGACCGGGGACTTGAGCGCCAGCCGACTCGGCCGAATCGAGGCGAACCGGTGACCACGTGGTGATCGTTGACACCACTGTCTGGGTCGACTATCTGAACGGCGTCGGCACACCGGAAGTCGAGTGGTTCGATCGAGAGTCGGACCGGCAGCGCCTCGGGTTGCTCGACCTGACGGTGTGCGAGGTCCTCCAGGGCGTGTCGAGCGATGCCGCCGCCGCTCAAGTCCTCCGGAGGCTGCGCCATTTCGAGATTGTCGACACCGGAGGCGTGGCTCTCGCGGAGGCGGCTGCGCGAAACTATCGCCGCCTGCGCGCTCGCGGGCGGACTGTGCGGAAGACGATCGATTGCCTCATCGCGACGTTCTGTCTCGAGCACTCACATGCGCTGCTCCACTGCGATCGCGATTTCGACCCCTTCGAGGAAGTCCTCGGCTTGCAGGTCGTGCATCCCGGAGATGCTGAGTAGGCACTACGCGACTGATCAGGGCGATGTCTGGATCCAGCCCAGAACGGTCGCGCGGGCTATTTCTCTGCTGCCTCATGCCGCCCTCTCCACCACCACCCCCATCCTCACCAGCGGATGCTCCTCCATACGCCGCAGCCCCGCCACCGTACGCGGATGCGTCCCGCCGTCCGCCACGTCCTCCATCACCGCCGCCCTCGGCGCCGGATACTCCACCACCGGCTGCGGCTGCAGCGCGCCCAAGTGCACCGTGACGAAGTACGGGATTCCAGGCACAACCCGTGACAGCAGAGGTTGCAACAGAGCGCTGACCGGCGGAGGATCGCGGTCGCGGTGAACTCGGGGCCCTTGTCGGACACGCGACCACGCAAGCGATTGGGGGATCGCACCCCCGAGGGGTGCTTCAATGCCCAACGCCCGCGGTTCAGCCGCGGCGGCCTCATGATGCGCCTGGCCGCCGCCGGCTGCAACCGCTTGTTGGGCAGCCGATCGGGTGCTACGCTGCTGGCATGACGATCACGGCCCGGGTACGCGAGGGCCGGCTCGTGCTGGACGAGCCGACGACACTGCCGGAGGGCACGCAGGTGGCCCTGCTGCCGCTCGACCCAGGCGACTGGCTTGACGACACCGACCGCGCCGCCCTGCACACCGCGTTACGGGCGTCTGACGCGGATGTCGCCGCCGGGCGGCTCATGGACGCTACCGAGCTGCTTCGGAGCCTTCGCACGCCTTGACGGACCGCCGGGTTCGCTTCACCGCCACGGCCCAGGAGCACGTGGCCCGTGAGCAGCAATGGTGGCTGGAGAACCGCGACTACCGGCACCTCTTCGCATCCGAACTGGAGGAGGCCGTCGCGCTCGTGGCGCATCTGCCGGGGGCAGGAACCTCGTACCCGGATGCAGGGATTCCGGGTCTGCGTCGCCTCTACCTACAGAAGATCAGCTGCCACCTTTACTACACGCACGATGACCGCGAAGTGATCGTGCGCGCGCTCTGGGGCGCGCGACGCGAACGCGGCCCCGCGCTGTAGCCGTTGCGGTGTCCGTGGTCCGCCTAACGGAACGGCGTTCAGCCGCGAGCCGCGCGCGCGCCCCGCTTGGACTTGCCCTTCACGGGCGTGCGGCTCGTCGGCTGCAACGCCTTGTTGGCCGGCTTGCGTCCGACCATTCGATCGTACTCGGAGTGCGAACCGACCCAGAACCAGACGAGGTCGTCGCCCGCGGAGGCGGCCAGCGCCCGGTAGTGCAGACCAACGCGCACCGACCAGAGTGCGCCGATCTGTTTGAAGTGAAGGGAGCCGTGGCTCGGGTTGGAGCGCAGAAGGGCGTAGTTGCGATCGGCGAGTGCTTGAATCTCGACCGGCAACGCGCGGTAGCACTGCCAGAACCGCGCGTTGGCGAAGTGCTTCACAGCGCCTTCGTGCGCCCCGCCCGGTGGTCGCGCTGGGCCTCACGAATCAGCGCGTCAAGCTTGCCCGCCACGGCATCCGCGCCGAGTTGCCGGTCCCACACGGCCGCGTCGTACTCGGCAAACCACTTGCGGAAGCGAGCCAGCTCTCGCTTCGGCAGGCGCTGGACGGCGCCAGAGATCTCCGCGACAGTCGTCATGGAAACAGGCTACTCCTCGTTCTTCGAGTTGGCAACCCGCGTGGTTCTGTCCGGCTAACAAATAGGGTTTGATCCGCACGGCGACGCAGTTCAGGCGTGCACCCGCGCGCGGACCGTGCGGATAAACCCTGTTGGACGAAGCCGCGTTGGCTCGGCGCCGCGCCTCTTATGGGGATTGTATGGCGGGTCGGGCGTGCGTCGATGCGCCGTCCGGACGGGGGGCGCGGGCGTACCGGTCTCGGGACATCACCCACGGCTCGCGGACGCGGGGTGCGCCGTGTGGCGGGCGCCGGGGCGGCGGGAATGGGGTGGCCGTCGGCGGGGGCGAGGCGCAGCCCGGCCGTCCGCACCCGGGTGCGTCATCGTGTCGCACGGGCTCGTTGGCGTGCACCAGCCGCACCGCGCGCGCGAT
>JANMDX010000150.1:0-3111 GCA_031376505.1 Acidobacteriota bacterium | reverse complement strand
CTCCGATCCGATGCGGGCCTCCTATCTGGGGGCCCGCCTTGTTTCGGGCCATCGGATAGCGGATAGCGGATAGCTGATAGCCGATAGCCCCCCCAGAAACACGAAAGACCGCCTCCCGGAGGAAGCGGCCGCTTGGTGTCGCCCACCAGTACATCGCGCAGCGACGCCGCATCGTAGCGCGTGCCCTGGTTCTCGGCCGGGAACTCGCGTTCGAACCGTTCCGACAGCGCCGTGATCTCGCGCGCGGCGCTGGCCACCGTCACGCCGGGCTTGAGCCGGGCCACTCCGTAGATCCACCCGGCATGCCGCTGCGCGGGCACCGCGTCGGGCACCACATTCGGCACGATGACATCGGTCGGGCTCCCCGGAGGAAACTGGAACCCGGGCGGCGCCACGCCCACGACCAGCCGCCGACTGGTGCCCAGTTGAATCGACCGCGACAGCACCGCGGCGTCAGAGCCGAGCACCGTGCGCCACAGCTCGTAGCTCACGATCGCGACCGGCGGCGCGCCCTCGCGTGCATCCTCGGGTCCGAAGGCGCGGCCCATGACGGGTTGCAGCCCCAGCACCGTGAAGGCCGCCGGGGTCAGGCCGACGCCCTGCAGGCGCACCGGGTCGCCTTCGCCGACCAGCGCCGACTGGTAGCCGTAATAGCCGGCAAACGCATCGAACGACTGCTGGCGCTGGGCCAGGTCGATGAAATCGCCGAGCACGAGGTCGTCCTTGGTGCGGCCCGTGCGCGCGTCGCGATGGGTGATGCGCACGATCCGGTCGGCCTCGGGGTAGGGCAGCGGACGCAACAGCACGGCTTCGACCACCGCGAACAGGGCGGTGTTGGCGCCGATGCCGAGCGCCAGCGTGAGCACGACCGCGGCGGCGAACGCCGGCTCGTGGACGAAGACGCGCGCGGCGTGACGGAGATCGCGGAAGACCATGCGGTGCCATTCCTTTCGGGGGCGAGACGGCGGGCCGGGACGGCCCATGAACGCCGACGCCAGCCGGTCCACGGCGGCGAGGCGCAGGCAATCGAGGGCGGTGCACGCCACGGCCGCGGCGAACCAGGCGCGCAGAGCGGCCAGGGCCCAGGCCGAGCGGGCACGGCGGCGGCGCCGCGCCCACTCGTAGCGCAGGTCGGCAACCGCGGGCTCGAACAGGTCGCGCGACGCGGCGCCGGGCAGCAGGCGCGCCAGTCGGGCGATCCAGTGGTTATGCATCGGACCACCGGATGCGCGCCGGCAGCCGCGCCAGTTCGTCGTAGAAGCGATGGGCGTCGGCCCAGAGCCGCGTGCCTTCGCGCGTGATCCGGTAGCGCCGCTCGGTCACGGCCTGGTCGCCCACGGTGACCTGCTCGTACCAGCCTTCGACCAGCTTCGCCCGTTCGATGCGGGCCATCAGCTGGTAGAAGGCCGGCCCGCTGCGGCGCACGCCGTAGCGGGCCAGGGCCTGACGCAACACGCGGCCGGGCTGTTCCTCGGTGCGGAGCACGCCAAGGACGAGGTAGTGGAGGTGGGTGAGCGTGGGCAGCGCGCGCTTCGACATAATGCCATGTTACCTACGATGGCATTAGACGGGACAGGGCGCCGAATGGTTGCGGCACATCCGCCCCGGGGAGTGGGCGGCCAGGGTCGAACACCGGGGATCAGGCGTCAGTTTCCCAGTTTCTCGGCCGCAGCGGCTGAAGCGGCGGCCAGCCGGCTCTACGGCGGCATTCACTTCCGGTTCGCGATCCAGGACGGCCTGACCGGCGGTGTCGAGACTGGCCGGTGGACCTGTGAGACGTTCCTGACCGACAAGGGGACCCGGTCGCGGAAACCGTAGTCACGATTTTTCACGATTTGCATTCGGCAACCGAAGAGCTGACGCGCCTGGAAGAGCGCCTCGGGCGCTCAAGGTCCGTCAGCCCTCGGTTGAACACCGCTCCGTGCCAGTTCCGCCGTTGCCGCCGTCCATCACGCAGCGGTCATCGATGCCCTTGCCGGGCCGGGCTTCGACTCGGTGATGATCACCGACGCGGCCGCTCAGAGCCCCATCGTCTACGTCAACACGGCCTTTACCGAAAACTGACCGGCTGCACCGCCGACGAGGTGCTGGGCAGTCGCCCAGGCTGCTGCAGGGCCCCGATACCGACACTGCCGTCCTCGAACGGCTGAACGCCGACATGGCCGCGTCTCGGATGTTCGAGGGCAAGGCCACCAACTATCGCAAGGACGGCACGGCGTTCACGATGTGGTGGCGAGTCATCCCGGTGATGGGCAGCGCCGGCAAGCCGGCGTTCTACGTGGCCTTTCAGCGGACCGTCCAGCCCGCGTAGCCGGGTCCCTGGGCCGGCCACCCGCGTCGGCGACTACCAGACGCCGCGTGAGTTCAACTTCTCGGTGGGCGTGCGGTTCTGACGGCAGAGTGCGAACCACGGCCTTCGCTGTATTGGGCCGCGAAGAACCCGAAGAACCGCCCCCTGGTGGTCGATCGCACGCGGTGTATCATCGCTCGACGCTCCATGCAAACGCGAAGCCTCGAGGCGATCGTTGACGCGCTGAACAGGGCCAATGTCCGCTACCTGATCGTGGGGGGCTTGGCGGTGGTGGCTCATGGCTACGTGCGCTTTACCGCGGATCTCGACGTGGTGTTGGACCTGGAGCAGGGCAATGCCAGTCGCGCGATCAGCGCACTCGCATCATTGAACTACAGGCCGCGCGCGCCGGTGCCATTGGCGGCCTTCGCTGACTCGACGCAACGTGCGCAGTGGGTTGCCGACAAGGGATTGACGGTCTTCTCACTGTGGAGTGCCGATCATCCAGCCACTGAGGTCGACCTGTTCGTAGAGGAGCCCTTTGATTTTGCGAAAGCCTACGCTGCGGCCACCTCGCTGGAGATCGGCCCGGGCGTCGTGGCCTCCTTTGTGTCGCTGAACGATCTGATCGACATGAAGCGTCGCGCCGGGAGACCCGCGGACCTCGACGACATCGAGCAGTTGCAGCGGCTACGGAAGGGACGGACCGATGCCTGACAACGACCTCGCCGACGGCTGGCCCAGGGGTTGGGACGCTCATCGTGTCGCCCAGCTCACGAGACTGGCGCATCTCTCCTTCGCGGAGAAGCTGGCTTGGCTCG
>JANMDX010000141.1:0-1695 GCA_031376505.1 Acidobacteriota bacterium | reverse complement strand
TCGAGGCGGCACAGGCCAGACTCCGGGCAGCCGACGACGAGCTGCGTGATGCCGACTGGCGCAAGGAGCAGAATCTCTCCGTGGTCGCGCACGAGCTTCGCGCCCCGCTCGCGCCCATCTGCATCGCCGTGGCGCTGCTCAGGCGCGACGGCCTCACGGCAGACGTGCGAACCGAAGCGCATCAGGTGATCGATCGCCAGATGGCGCGCATGGTGAAGGTGATCGACAATCTGCTCGGCGTTGGCAGCGCGGTCAAGGCTTGTACTCGGGCGTCGTCGGTCGCCGACGGGCGCGAGCCGGAACCAGCCGGTTCAGCGGTGAAGACCGCGATCGTCGAGCCCCTTCGCCTGATGGTCGTTGACGACGACGAAGACAACACCCGCGCGCTGGCGATGTTGCTGCGCGACCGGGGCTACGTGGTGGAAACCACTAGCGATAGCGAAGCCGCGCTGGCTGCGGCCGATCGGTTCCGACCCGACGTGATGCTGCTGGACCTCGAGATGCCCAAGCAGAGCGGCCACAGCCTGTGCCGAAGCATTCGGCGGCAGGCGTGGGGCCACGACGTGCGGATGGTCGCCCAGACCGCCTTGGGACATCCAGACGACCGGCGGCGAAGCGAGAGCGCGGGCTTCGACGCGCACTTGGTCAAGCCCGTGGACGTCGCGATGCTCGAGGCGTTCCTGCGCCCGTAGCATGATAGATTTGGCTCTTCCCGTCCTTTCAGGAGCCACCCCCATGACTGCCATCGCCGACCGCGGCTACCGCCACCCCAACGCTCTGGTCTCGACCGAGTGGGTCGCTGCGCACGCGAGCGACCCGAACGTGCGCGTCATCGAGTCGAACGAAGACACGCTGCTCTATCCGATGGGCCATGTGCCGGGCGCCGTGCATGTGGACTGGACGAGCGACCTGAACGACCAGGTGCGCCGCGACTACATCGAGCGCGAGGGCTTCGAGGCACTGATGTCGAAGATCGGCGCCACGCCCGACACCACCGTGGTCTTCTACGGCGACAAGAGCAACTGGTGGGCGTGCTACGCCTTCTGGGTGTTTCAGCTCTTCGGCCATACCAAGGCCCACGTCATGGACGGCGGGCGGCTGAAATGGCAGAAGGAAGGGCGCGAGTGGTCCACCGACACAACGAGCTACCCTGCCACGAGCTACCAGGCGCCAGCACGCAACGACTCGACGCTGCGCATTCTGCGCGATGACGTGATCAAGTACCAGAAGGCCGGCGGGCAGTTCGTGGACGTGCGCAGCCCCGAAGAATACGCTGGCACGCGCATGCACATGCCCGAATATCCCAACGAAGGCGCGATCCGCGGCGGGCACATTCCGGGCGCGAAGAGCGTGCCGTGGGCGCGGGCGATCAATCCCGAAGACGGCACGTTCAAGACCGCGGCCGAGCTGACCGCGCTCTATGTGGACGTCAACAAGATCGATCCCGCGAAAGAAGTTGTGGCGTACTGCCGCATCGGCGAGCGAAGCAGCCACACGTGGTTTGCGCTCACCTATCTGCTTGGATTCGAGAAGGTGCGCAACTACGACGGCAGCTGGACCGAATGGGGCAACATGGTCGGCGTGCCGGTCGAAAAGTAAGGCCGCCCGCGCCGATGCCTGAATACCCCGAACGTCTGCAAACCCTGCTCGATGTGTTCGCGGGCGTGACCGACACGCACGAACGCACGCAGCTGC
>JANMDX010000101.1:0-1510 GCA_031376505.1 Acidobacteriota bacterium | reverse complement strand
CCCAGGGGGTTGCATCGCCTGCACCTTTGGGTCCTGTAGCTTCTGGATTCTCGCGGCCCACGCAGCGTCGAGCGTGATCGGGTCCGTCACTCGGTTCAGAACGACGGGGTACACGGCGCCGTCGAGGCGCAGGCGGCCCGGGTGGTCGGCCCCCACCCGCGGGCACCAGAACTTCCTGGCCCCGGCCGAACAACTGAGGAAGAGGTCTCCGGCCGGCGTGGCCATGCAATTCAAGTTCACCGAGTGGGGCAGCCACCCGACGCTGATTTGAATCTGGCACAGCGACACGTCGTTTGCGAAGCGCCAGTCCTGCACCGGTTCGGGGTGCACCTCACCTCGCAACACGAATCCGGGAATGCCCTCACAGGGACAGGCCACGGCCCAGTAGCCGCCGCCGACGACGGTCACGACAAGAGTCGCCGCCGCGAAGCCAAGAACGATCCGCATCGCTCTCGACCGCCGGCCAGGGGTCCTTGGGTTTACAGCCATTGCAACCTCTTCCTTGAGTCGTGGGGACGAAAACGCGAGCACCTTATCACGCAGATCCACGGTCGTCCATCTGTGCGCTCGCCGCGAAGGCCCCGGACGGGGTCGGCCCAGAGTGATCGCGCGCGCCTTCGCATCGCCGATATAATCCGAGCGCTTGGCGCTGACCCCCGGCTCCCGTCTCGGCCCCTACGAAGTGACCGCTTTGCTCGGCGAAGGCGGGATGGGGCAGGTGTACCGTGCGACGGATACGAACCTGAAACGCCAGGTGGCGATCAAGGTGCTGCCGGAGTCGGTGGCCGCTGATCGCGATCGCCTGGCCAGATTTCAACGCGAAGCGGAAGTGCTTGCGGCCCTCAACCATCCGAACATTGCGCAGATCTACGGACTGGAGAAGAGCGAGGGCATCACCGCGCTCGTAATGGAACTGGTCGAGGGCGAAGATCTGTCGCAGCGAATTGCCCGCGGCGCGATCCCGATCGATGAAGCGTTGCCCATCGCGAAGCAGATTGCGGAGGCACTCGAAGCGGCGCACGAGCAGGGCATCATCCATCGCGACTTAAAGCCCGCCAACATCAAGTTGCGCGCGGACGGCACGGTGAAGGTGCTGGACTTCGGCTTGGCCAAAGCGCTCGACCCTGCTGCCGCGTCGAGCGCGGCGGCGATGAACTCGCCGACCCTCACGTCCCCGGCCATGACGCAGGCGGGCATGATTCTGGGCACGGCGGCCTACATGGCGCCTGAGCAGGCGAAGGGGAAGACGGTCGACAAGCGCGCCGACATCTGGGCGTTCGGCGTCGTGCTCTACGAGATGCTGACCGGCCAGCGACTGTTCAGCGCCGAGACCATTCCCGAAACACTCGCCCACGTGATGACGCGCGAGGTCGATCTGGGTACGTTGCCGCCGGCGACGCCGCGACACATTCGGACGCTCCTGGCGCAGTGTCTGGTCAAGGATCCGAAGCAGCGGTTGCGCGACATGGGCGATGCGCGGCTGGTGCTCTCTGGAGCGCACGAATCGGAA
>JANMDX010000296.1:0-6214 GCA_031376505.1 Acidobacteriota bacterium | reverse complement strand
GCCGCCGTCGCCGCCGCAGGCATTGCTCGCCACCGTGCAGGGCACACTGGTGTCGCTGCAGTGGACCGAGAATCTGCAAGGTCCCGTGATTGCCGGTTACCAGCTGCAGGCGGGCACGGCCCCGGGGTTGGCGAATCTCGGGGTGCTGCCGCTGCCGGCGACCGCGCGTACCTTCGCGGTGAACGCCGTGCCAGGCACGTACTTCCTGCGTCTCGTTGCCGTGAATGCCGCGGGGGCAAGCGTGGGGTCGAACGAGGCGCTCGTCGTCCCCGGTGCTGGCGCGTGTACCGCGCCCGCGCCGCCTCTTGCATTTGCCGCCGTGGCGGCGCCGAGCGTGCTGAGCGTGCGGTGGGACGTCGCCCAGACCGGGGCCATTCCCGCGAGCTACCTGCTGCAGGCGGGCAGCGTGAGCGGTGCCTCCGATCGCGGGTCCGTCAGCTTCAGCGGCGCGACCACCGCCGCGGCCGGCACCGTACCCGTCGGGCCGTACTTCCTGCGCGTGTTCGCGGTGAACGCCTGTGGCTCGTCGCCGGCCTCGGCAGAAGCGTCCACGGTCGTGCCGTAGCGCGGCCCCGCACTCGTCGGGCGTCTGTGCCGCGCCGCCGTGGCCTACCTGATCGGGCAGATCTCAGACAGGAACTTCACCGACGTGAGGTCGATCACCGGCACGGCTGCGGGGCTGGGCAATGATCCGCGCGAGGGATCGCGTCCGGGCTGGCCAATGACCACCCGCGCGCTGCCGACGCGCGCGCCGAGCAGATGATCGCCCAGGTCGCCCTTCTTCACGATGCCGACGATCTCCACGAAGTGGCCGTTGTGCTGTTTCACGTCGTTCATCACGGCCTTGGGCGCCGACACGCGGAAGCTATGTCCCGAGATGTCGGGACCAAGCCGCACGCCCTCTTCTTCGGTGCGCTCCCCGGCCGCGAATACGCGTCCTTTCAAGCAGCCTCGCGCGCCCACTTCCACCGAGTCGCTCGGGATCTTCTTGGTGCCAGGTTCCTGTAGCGGGAACCCCGCGAGCAACAAGACAAGAATCGGGTAGATCATCTGACACGCTCCTGACAGGTCACTGGCTACTAGGAAGATGCCACAGTTGCGCCCCATCGCGCTCGGCAATCAGCCAGGCGCCCCGTCGAGCGAGCCACGTGCCAATGGCCTGCACCTGCGGTGCGTCGAAGGCCTGCCCGTGCACGACGACGTGGGTGGCTGGCGATAGCGCGGACCACGCACGGTCCCAATTGGCTGAAGGGTCGCGCAGATCCGCGGCCCGGCGCAGGTACGACGGGGGAAAGAATCCGCTGTAGCCATTCAACAGCCGGCGCTCGTGGGCGAGGCCGAAGTACATGTAGCGCAGCTCGTACCCCGGGTCGCCGAACGGCAGCTCGACCAGCACGGCCGATGGCTCGGTGGCCGCCACGAAGCGGTAGATCGGAGGTACCGCGGTTGAAGGTCGCAGGTATTCGGGCGTCGAATGCACGCCGGCCGCCAGCAACGGGCCATCGAGGGCGATGGGCCCCATCCACTGCACCGTCAGATGCGCCACCGCGAGCGCCGCGGCAAGCGCCGCGCCTGCTGGTGCGGCCCGACGCGCGAGTTGGGCCGCACCGATGCCGGCCAGTACCGACAGTGCCATTATCAACACCATCGCGAATCGCTGCGCCACGCGCAGACCCGAGTAGCCCGGTACGTAGGTGAAGAGCAGGTCATAGAGCCCCGGCAGGGCCGACGGCACCCCGTGCAGGCGTGGCACCGGGCCGAGTGACAGCCACGCGCCGAGCACGCCAGTGGCCGCAAAGAATACGATCGCCCACCGCAGGCCGGCACCTTTGGCGCGCCAGGCCAGCAGGCTCGCCGACGCCAGCAGCAGCATGGGCGCCAGATAGGGAAGGCGAGCGCGATAGATGTCGAGCGAGAACGAAAACACCTCGACCTCCGCCCGCGTGCGCGAAAATGTCGTAGCGCGCTGCAATTCCAGATACGGCAGCACGAGTGGCACCTGCACGAGCGCTACCACCAGGCCTGCCGCGGCTAGCGCGGTCCACCCGCGTCGTGTGCGCCAGGCGGTCTGCCGCCCGAGGACGATCAGCGCGAAGGCCACGACGAGAGG
This sequence comes from Acidobacteriota bacterium, assembly GCA_031376505.1. Lineage (GTDB taxonomy): Bacteria > Acidobacteriota > Vicinamibacteria > Vicinamibacterales > UBA2999 > CADEFD01. The sequence goes on along the minus strand of JANMDX010000296.1, from coordinate 4,104 downwards.
GCCGAAGTAGAGCATGTAGTAGCCACTCGACGTGTTGAGCGCGATCACGCTGGCCGCGGCAAAGGCCAGGGCGAGGCGCGAGCCTGAACGCGCGAACAGGAGCAAGCCGAGCATGGCAAGCGCTACCCAGTGTGCCGACAGCGTGTGCAGGTGCGAGAGGGACGTCGTGCGGAAGTCGTTCACCGAAAAGAGCACGCCGGCCACGAGCCCTCCGAGGCGGCTCGTCGTGAGCTCGCGCACGAACAGATAGGCGCCCAGGCCCGACAACACGAACGTGGACAGGAAGAGGATGTTGTAGGCGAGCAGCGGATTGCCCGTCAGCCAGTAGAGGGGGAGCGCCTGCACCGCCGGGCCCACGAAGTGTTCCGAGAAGGCCAGCGTGTTGGTCTCGGGCGCGAAGATCGGTGCGTCCCACATCGACACGAGGGCCCCCAGGTCGCCGGTGAGCGCGCGCGTCAGATGCCGGGCAACCCACGCCATGACCCAGGTCACAAACAACGGGTCGCCGTAGTCGGCCGGCAGGCTCGTGGTGAGCGCCACACTGAGCGGCCAGGTACTGGCGACTGCCAGCGCCAGGAATGCCACCAACGCCGTCCAGGCGTCCGCGCCCATCCGGAAGCCGACGTGTGTGGCCGCGCGCCGCATCAGTGCGTCATCGCGTAGAGCAGCACGTTGATGCCAAAGGCGTAGCCGTCCACCGAGAACGCGTAGAAGTAGTCCTGGTTGTCGCCCTCGCGTTCGAACGCATCGCCGTAGTCGGTGTTGTGGGTCGCCAGCACCAGCACGCGGCCCGCCTGGTCGAGAAAGGCCCGCGCATGGGGCACGGCGCTGTCGGCGCCGTTCTCCGACGTGCCGCCGTCGGTGCCCGCCCAGAAGTTGATGGACGGAATCTGCTTCACGTTCGCGACCGGGAACTGCGTATGGAAGATCGGATGGCTCGGGTCGAGATCGCGCACCGGATACTGGTCAGCCGGCAGCACGCGCCGCATCTCTTCCTCGAAGCCGTTCCAGGCGGCGGTACCCCAGAAATCGTCGGCCCACAGGAAGCCGCCCTTCTGCAGGTACTGCCGCAGGGGCAGCACTTCGGCCTCGTCGAGGACCAGGCCCCCAGGTTCGGTCATCATGACAAACGGGCACCGGAAGAGCGACGGGTCCGTGAGCGGCAGCACGAAGTGCCGGGGTTCGTTCGCGGCGTCGAAGCTCACGCGCGTGCGGGTCAGCTCCGACAACCGGATCGACAAGTTGACGTCGGCGCGCGGGTAATCCACGCTCCACCCCGACCCTCGCCGGCGTCCGGTCTGGAAGGCCACGCGGCAGAAGTGAAAGGCGCCGTCAAAACTCGACTCGGTGGGAATGGGGAAGCGGTTCGATGTGCCGAGCCGGCGCTGCCGCGCCGCGACGTCGACGCCCAAGCCAGTGATGGCCACGAGCGCCGCGACCACGACGATGGCCATGGCAGGCCGACCGGCGGCACGCAATCGGGCCAGAGTCACCCCGCCACTCTACGACGAAGAAGGCCCGGCGTATACTGGGCCCCTCACCGCCATGCCGATTGCGCTTTCCACCGTTCAGTTCCTGGTCGCAGACCTGCGCGCGCTCGTTGGCGACCGTGTCTCCACCGCGGCCGCCGTGCGCGGTCATCACAGCCACGGCGAGTCGTGGCATGCCGCCGCCGAACCCGACGCCGTGGTGTTCCCGGAGACCACCGCGGAGGTGAGCGCGATCGTGCGCGCCTGTGCGGCCCACGGCGTGCCGATCATTCCGTTTGGCATCGGCAGTTTGCTCGAAGGCCATGTCAACGCCCTTCACGGCGGCGTGTCGATCGACCTCACACGCATGACGAAAGTGCTGCGCCTGAGCCCCGACGACATGGACGTCACGGTCGAGGCCGGCCTCACGCACCGGAAGCTGAACGACCACCTGAAGAACACCGGCCTGATGTTCATGGTCGATCCCGGTGCGGACGCGACCATCGGCGGCATGACGGCCACGCGCGCCTCGGGCACCGCGGCGGTGCGCTACGGCACGATGCGCGAAACCGTGCTGGGGCTCACCGTGGTGCTCGCCGATGGCCGCGTCGTCACCACCGGCGGACGCGCACGCAAGTCGTCATCGGGGTACGACCTCACGCGGCTCTTCGTCGGCTCCGAAGGCACGCTCGGCGTGATCACCGAGGTGACACTGCGCCTCTACGGGCGGCCTGAAGCCGTGTCCACGGCGGTGTGCGGCTTCACGTCCATGGCGGCTGCGGCCACGACCGTGATCGAGACGATTCAGCTCGGCGTGCCGGTGGCGCGCATCGAGATTATCGACGAGGTGCAGCTGGCCATCGTGAACCGGTTCTCGAAGACGGCGTTTCCCGAGGTGCCGACGCTCTTCTTCGAGTTCCACGGCCCCAGTCAGGCGACGGTCGAAGAGCATGCCCGCATCGTGCGCGAGGTGGCCGATGGCCACGGCGCGACCTCGTTCACGTGGACGACCTCGCCCGAAGAGCGGGCCAGGCTCTGGGAAGCGCGCCACAACGTGCTCTACGCCACCATCGCGTCGCGGCCGGGCTGCAAGGCGTGGACGAGCGACGTGTGCGTGCCCATTGCGCATCTGGCCGAGTGCATCGTCGAGACACAGGCGGACCTGCAGGCGTCGCACCTCGTCGCGCCGCTCGTCGGACACGCCGGTGATGGCAACTTCCACCTGATCTTCATGCTCGACCCCGACGACCCGGACGAGCTTGCGCGCGTGGCCGCGGCGAATCACCGGCTCGTGGAACGCGCGCTGAAGTTCGGCGGCACCTGCAGCGGCGAGCACGGCGTGGGCATCGGGAAGCTCAAGTATCTCGAACAGGAGCACGGCGACTCGCTCGAGGTGATGCGCCAGATCAAGCGCGCACTCGACCCCGCGAACCTGATGAACCCAGGCAAGCTCGTTCCCGGCCTATGAGCGGCGAGCCTGTCGAGCACTACCTGACCGGGCTCGGTATCCCGTTTGCACGCCACGAACACCCGCCCGTGGCCACGGTGGCCGAGGCCGAGCAGTACTGGGGCGCGATCGACGCACTGCACGCGAAGAACCTGTTTCTGCGCGATCAGAAGGGCCGGCGTCACTTCCTGGCCGTGCTGGCGTTTACGCGGCGTGCCGACCTGCGGGCGTTGGGCGAAATCTTCAGCGCAGGGAAGCTCGGGTTCGCGTCACCCGACCGCCTGCTCGCCCATCTGGGCCTCACGCCCGGCTCGGTGTCGCCCTTCGGCCTGATTAACGATCCGGCGCACCTGGTGGAGGTCGCGATGGACGTGGCGATCCGCGACGCCGCTCGCGTGGCGTTCCATCCCAACGTGAACACCGCCACGCTGGTGCTGGCGGGGCTCGACTTCAAGCGCTACCTCGCGGCCGTGGGCCACGAGGTCCGCTGGGTCTAGCACTGGTATCTGATACTGGTATACTGGACCAGCATGGCCGCGACCCAGAAAATAACTGTTGAAGTGCCATCGGACCTGCTCCAGCAGGCCCGTGAAGCCACCGGGGCCGGCGTCACCGAGACCGTCCGCGAGGGCCTGCAGGCGCTCGTTTCCAGGCGCGCCCAACTTGGGCTGCTGAATCTGGGCGGCAAGGTCAAGTTCAGTCTCGACCTCGACACGCTGCGCGAGGATCGGTGAACCCGATCGCGCTCGACTCGAGCTCTCTCATCGGCTTCCTCAACGGCCGCGTCGCGTCGGACACGGCCTCCGCACGCGATGCCCTCGCGGCCGGGAACGCCGTGGTGCCGCCCTTGGTCGTGACGGAGGTGCTGTCACTGCCCGGGTTGTCCAACGAGGTCACGACCCTCGTCCGCGGGCTGGTGCAGTTGTCGATCGCGGCGGGATACTGGGAGCGTGCAGGTCAACTGCGGGCACGCGTGCTCGCCGATGGCCGTCGTGCGCGCATGGCCGATACGCTGATCGCCCAGTCGTGCATCGATCACGATGTTCCGCTGATCTCGGCCGACGCCGACTTTCGGCATTTTGTGGCCCACGGCCTTCGCCTGATCGACTGACACACCTCCCTGATGGCCAAGCGCAAACCCGAACCCTCGCTCTTCGACTCGCCCGGCGACGACGAGCCCGCGTCTCC
>JANMDX010000165.1:0-2312 GCA_031376505.1 Acidobacteriota bacterium | reverse complement strand
GAGCGGCGGCAAGGACGTGCTCGACTCGCTCGTGGCCGGCGTCAACCTGTGCGAGCTGGATCCTGAGGAGTCGGGCGTGGGCTACGGCGGCCTGCCCAACGCCGAGGGCGTCGTGCAGCTCGACTCCTGCTGCATGCACGGCCCGGCCAAGCGGGCTGGCGGCGTGGCCGCAATTGAAGGCGTGCGCGCGCCATCGCTGGTTGCCGTGGCGGTGATGGAGCAGACCGACCATCACCTGATCGTGGGCAAAGGCGCGCAGGAGTTCGCGCGCTCGATGGGCTTCACGATCGAAGCCGACCTCAACACCGAAAAGTCGCGGCGGCTGTGGCTCGAGTGGAAGCGGCGAGTCGATCCCGAGCACTACCTGGATCCGAAGAAGCGCGATCGCGCCGGCCTGATGGCGGGTCTGAGCATGGTCAAGGACGGCCTCATCGATCCCAATCACTTCTGGGGCACCATCAACTGCGACGGCATCAACGCGAAGGGCGACATCTGCGGCGTGACCACGACGAGCGGCATGGCGTGGAAGATCCCAGGGCGCGCGGGCGACTCGCCGATTCTCGGCGCCGGACTCTACGTGGACAACGAGGTGGGCGCGGCCGGATCCACGGGGCGCGGCGAGGCGAATCTCTACGGCCTGAACTCGTTCCTGATCGTGGAGCAGATGCGCGCCGGTAAGTCGCCCAAGGACGCCGGCATGGAAGCGCTGCGCCGCATCAAAGCGAACACCATCGAGAAGCGGTTGCTGAACAAGGCGGGCAACCCCGCGTTCAACCTCAGCTTCTACATGTTCAACAAGAAGGGCGAGTTCGCTGGCGTGTCGATGTACTTGACGAAGTTCGCGGTGTGTACCGAGCACGGCCCGGAGACGCGGAATTGCGAGCCGTTGCTGCCGGGCGACGGCACCGACTAGAGCAAGGTCGAGGTCACGAGGAGCAGCCCTCGGAGGTCGCTGTCGGGGGAATCTACTTCTTCGGGATCGTCCAGAAGTAGACCCGGCGACCGTTCACGTCGAGTTCCTGCTCGGGCTTCCAGTCGCCCATGTCGAAGGCGTGCGACACGATGCGCGTGCCGGGCTTCAGCTCCCTCATCAGCTTCGGCATGAGCTTCTGGTTCAGCGACGGCAGTAAGTAGAGCGTCACCACCGTGGCCTCCGAGATGTTGGTCTCGAAAAGGTCACCCTGAATAATCCGGACCCTGTCGGCGACTCCGCTTTTCTGCACGTTGTCGGTGGCCTCCTTGACGCGCTGCGGGTCGATGTCGATGCCCACGCCGCGCGCGCCGTATTTCTTCGCCGCGGCGACCGGGATGCGGCCATCGCCGGTGCCCAGGTCGTAGACCACGTCGTTCCTGGTGACCTTGGCCACTTGCAGCATCGCGTCCACCACCTCGTCGGGCGTGGGCACGTAGATGACATCCGGGCGGCGTGTGGCGGGAGGTGCACTCTGGGCGCTGGCCACGGCGGTCGGTGACACGGCCAGCACGGCGACGAGGCCGATCGCAAGCATTTGAGTCGTCATGCGCGGGTACTCCTTGCGGGGGCGCCGGGTGTTCGGCGACCCCTGCGTATTCTGACGGACCCTGGCTGGATTGGGACGATCTTCTGCAATTTCTTCCATTCCATTGCTAGGATTCGTGCCAATTTTATTATAAACGAACGTTCGTTTATGTTAGAACAACAGTGCTATATTCGAATTATATGGCAATATCTGCCAGATCAAACGGCGTCAGGAGCCGGCAAGCCATCATCGACCGCGCGCTTGAGATGTTCGGCAGCGGAGGTCTCCAGACGGCCACGATTGGGGCCCTGTCCGATGCGCTAGGCATGAGTAAGAGCGGAGTCTTTGCGCACTTCGGATCGAAAGACGGCCTCGACCTGGCGGCGATCGATGCGGCGGCCGAGCGCTTCGCCCGAGGCGTGATGGCCCCAGCCGGCGCGGCGCCACCGGGCATCGCCCGGGTCGTGGCCCTGTGCGAGGGCTTCCTCGCGTTCGTCACGCCAGCGCCTGGCGAGCCCGCCCGACTGCCCCCCGACCACCCCGCATTTGCCCTGAGCTCATCGCCCGCCGCCGGCGCCCGCCTCGTCGCCTGGCGCGCCGCCTGGCGCAATGCCCTGTTGGCCAGCGTGGCCGAGGCGATCGCAGACGGCGAGATGGCGGCGGCGAGCGACTCGGCGCAAGCGGTGTTCGAACTTCGCGCCGTGCTGGACGCCGCCGCCCGAGGGATGCGCGACGAGCCGCCCGCCCTGATCGTGACCCGTGCCCGCAGGGCCATCGACCGAGGGCTCGTGACGTGGTCGGCCGTCTGACCGC
>JANMDX010000043.1:0-26612 GCA_031376505.1 Acidobacteriota bacterium | reverse complement strand
TAGTAGCCCTGCTCGTGCACGTTGCCGACGACGATCACGCCGTTCACGACAATCGGCGGCGACGACGTGGAAAGGTTCCCCAGCTCGCGCGGGATGCCCTTTTCCGCGTCGTACTTCTTCTCGGCCGCGAGCCAGGGCTGCCAGTCGCGCACCAGGTCCGGCAACATGTCGACGACGCCGCTGCGCGGAAAGCCGGGGATGGGCACCGGTGCGCCCCAGTTCTCGACGTGCTCGCCGGTCTTCGCGTCGAGGGCGTGCAGGAAGAACGCCGGCGACGTGTAGAAGATCACGCGCCGGCCGGCAATCTCGGCGTAGGCCACGCCCTTGCCGTAGTTGTTCCGCATGCCGCGATCGAAGCGCGTCGTGCGCGGTTCGCGATAGGTCCAGAGCGTCTCGCCCGTACCCGGATCGATTGCGGCCACCGTGCGTCGTTGGCCCGCCACGGTGTAGAGCACGCCGTCCACGTAGATCGGCGTCGAGCGCGAGACGTAGTCGGGCTCGGGCCCGAAGTTGTCGCCGCGCCAGGTCCAGGCCGTTTCGAGCGTCTCGAAATTCGCAGCGGTGATCTGGTCGAGTGGCGAGTAACGGGTGTGCGCGGCATCTCCGCCGATATAGCGCCATTCGCCTGCCGGCGCCGGCGCGGCCCGGCCGGCCTGTCCGGCCGTCAGTGCCCCAGCGGTCCCGGCCAGGAGTGCGAGGAGCACGCCGAGCCTGGTGACGTGCGATGCGCGTGCTTCCGGTAGGCGTCGTTGCATCACTGTCTTCCTCCACTGGACCGGGCGCGCCAAGTCAGGGCGCGTCGGGTGTTCCCAGCCGACCCATAGAGTAGCGCCGGTCTGGCCTCGGCCGAGCGTATACTCGCGCAGACAGTCCGACCACGGCGCGCTGACGTCACGACCCAGTAAGGAGACTCCGATGCATCGCACGCTCCACACGTTGCTCCTGGCAACGGGCGCCGTGGCCTGTGTGGCCGCCGGCATGCTGGCCCAGGCGAAGTTGAACCCAACCGATCCGCAGCCCACCTGCGAGCTGTGCCCCGGCACCTACATCCCGCTCTCGGAGCTCGACGCCTACACGAAGAAGGCGATCGCCGAGAAGCTCGTGGACCAGCAGGTGCGCGACGTCTTCATCGGCAAAGCGCACATCGGGATCGGCATGGTCTACCGCGGCCGGCTGGCTGCGCCCGCGCCGGACTCGGTCGCCGAGCACGATCAGGTGAGCGAGGTCTACCACGTGATCTCGGGTACGGCGACGCTCGTGCTGGGCCCGGACCTCGTGAACCGCCAGCGCCGTCCGGCCACGCTGCGCACCGTTGTCGAGTTCAATGGCCCGGGCAATAACGCCAGCAGCATCCGGAACGGCGTGGCGCACGACCTCAAGGCCGGCGACGTGATCGTGATCCCTGCCGGCACCGGCCACTGGTTCACGAAAATCGACGACCACATCAACTACCTGATGGTGCGCATCGATCCTGACAAGGTCACGCCGCTCAGGAACGAGGCGCAGTCGAAGGCCTACCTGGCGAAGCCAGCCGGCGACTGATCGGTCGCCAGCGGCCGGCCAACGTCAGAAGCTCGCGACCAGCGCGGCTCGCAGGGTGAACGGCTCCACCGGATGGAAATGGACGCCGTCCACGCCGCCGCTCGGCTCGCCCCGCAGCCGCGACGTGTAGAAGTAGTCGATGTCCGAGCTCTTCGAGTTGAGCAGGTTCAGCAGATCGGCCTTGAGCCGCAACCTGCGGTTCATCTGATACCCAGCCTCTGCGCTGAAGAGATTCGAGGCCCGGCTGCGAACGCTGTTGTCCTCGACGAGCGGCCGCGGCCCGAAGAAGCGGTAGCGAAAGCTGCCGCTCCAGCGACTCGACGGCGTCACCGTCAGCCCGGCGCTCGACACGCCTTCGACGGCTCCAGGAATGCGGTCGCCGTCGCTCGCACCACCTGTGAAGCGCGCGCGCGAATACGCCACGCTGGCATCCAGCGTCAGCCATGACGCGGCACGGTAGTCGGCGTCCCACTCGACGCCCACCCGGCGACTCGAGCGGCTGGCGTCGGTCGTGCCGGCATCGCCGACAAACACCAGTTCGGAGCCGAGCCCGAGGCCCCACAGCGCCACGGTGGTGTGCAGCCGTGGCAGCGCCAGGGTGCGCAGTCCGATTTCGGCGCCGCGACCCCGCACCAGCGGGTCCACGGGATCGACCGCATCGCCCGTGCTCGGATCGCGCCGGATGGTCGCCCCGCGGCCGTCGTTGCTGTGAAAACCGCCGCCCACGCTGGCATACAGCTCGGTCTTGCGCCACGGCCCGACCGCCACGCTGAACTTCGGGTTCACGATGCCGTCGGTCTTGATCCCGCTGTTTTCCGCATCCCCGGCTGAGACGTTCCACCGGTAGAGATCGCCGCGTACCCCGAGCGTCGTGCGGACGACGTTGGACCACTGGGTCTGCACCTCGGCATGGGCCGCGCCGCTGGTTTGACCGACCGCGTCTTCGCGCACCGTCGAGAGCCGCACGCGTGAGGCCGTGCGATACAGGCCGACCGCGCCGATGCGGTCACGCCGGACCTCGCTGCCCACGGTCATCTGGGAGCGCCGGCCAAAGAGCACGGCTGGCCACGTATGACTGGCGCGGCCACCGTAGACCACGCGGTCGTCGCGCTGCTCGAACTGGTCGCCGTTGTCGGGGTCGTCCAGGAAGTACGTGAAGTTCGAGAACAGGTCGAGGCCGTAGTCGAAGCCGTAGCCTTCCACGTGTGTGATGCCGGCAGTGGTCGTGTGCTGCCACTCGGCCATGCCGCCGACCCGGTGCGTGTTGCCGCCATTGGTGCGGTCGAGGAAGCCGAAGCGCGACAGAGTCCCGTCATTCACCGCACGCCGCGGGATCTGGTCGGACGAATTCCACTCCGCGTTGTAGGCCAGGGCCGTCAGCGAGAAGCCGCTCGTGGCGCTGCCCCGGCTGTAGCGCATCAGGCCGTTCCAGCGGCGCATGCCGTCAGGACGGTCCCACGGGCCGTCGTTGCCCATGGCCTCGGCGGCCACGAGCACGTGGCCGTTGCCCAGCTTCGGCGAGGCCGCCGCGAGCATGCGGCCATAGCCGTAGATGCCACTCTCGACGCGTGCCAGCGGGGCGTCGAGCATGGTGACGTAGTTGACCTTGATCGCGCCGGCCGCCGAGAAGTCGCCCGACTCGGCCGCGTAGGTGCCCTTGCGGTACTGGATGCCGCTCACCAGTTCGGGAATCAGGAAGTTCAGGTCGGCGTACCCCTGTCCGTGCCCGTGCGTGGGCAGGTTCACCGGCATGCCGGCAACCGACAGGGCCAGGTCGGTGCCGTGATCGATGTTGAAGCCGCGCAGGTAGTACTGGTTGGCCTTGCCCTCGCCGCTGTGCTGGCTCACGACCATGCCGGGCACGCTCTCGAGCGCCTCGGCGGGGCGACGTCGCGCGCGTTCGTTGAGTTCCATGGGCGTCACGACGCCCGTGCTGGCCGCGTCGGCGACGCCGACCAGTTCGTCCTGGTCCGACACCGTGGACAGATTGCGGAACGTGCTGCGCCCGCTCACCACCACCGACGCGGTGGCTGCGACGTACAACGCCGCGTCAGCCGTCGCGGCAGCGCCGGCGGCAATCGTGACGTTCCGCCGCAGCAGGGTCACAAAACTCGTCAGCGAGAAGCGCACGGCGTAGACGCCTGCGGGCACGGCCTCGACGACGTACCTGCCATCGGTCGAGGTCTGCGCCAGGAGCGGTGCACCGGTCGTGCCCTCAACCTCGATCCGCACACCCGGCAGGGGTTGTCCGGTCGTGTCCAGCACTACTCCCTGTATGCTGCCGCCCGCCGCTGCCGGCTGCGCGGACACGCCCGGCGGACATACCAACAGCGCGGCCAGCGCCGCGCACACTAATCTCTTCATGACACACCTCGACTGCGACAACACCCGTACACGGGGTGTCGTCTGATTCCGGACGACCTAGAACGAGCGGGAATCAGATGCGCGGGGGAGGGCCGCGGGCGGGTGGTTGCGGGTGCGGCGCCGAGCACCGTCCACGCAGCACGGCATCGAGCGGTGCCGCGTTGGTCTCGGCAGGAGGCGGCAGGAACGGCGGCAGCGGACCTTCAAGCAGCGCCAGTCCGAAGTGCGCGGCGCTGGCCTGCCCGTGCTGGCGCTGGGCGGGTCGATCGCTGCCGCGGTCGTGGTCCGCGTCGTCGCCGTGATCGTGATCCGCGTCGTCGTGGTCGGCTTTGCGGGCGACGGAGTGGTCGTCGTCGTCGTGGTCGTGGTCGGAGTCAGCGGGGTGGTCGTGGGCAAACGGGTCGCGTTCGGGACCGTGGGTGTGGTTGTCACGGTGCGTGGCCAGGTGGGCCATGGGCACCACCTGCGCGGCCAGCAGGAACACGCCGGCCAACACGGTGCCGGCCGCGGGTCGTAGGCGCGCGAGGGTTCCCTGGCTCCCGCGCATGGCGCTTCCACCATCGGAGCCCACGGTATGATTCGCGCACGATGGCCCTGGATCGCGCCAATGAGTGCCGAATGCGCGGTCAACCATTCACTGACACTACGCGGGGGTCCTTCGGTTGGATTGCGTGACCAGCGACTCGCGAACGCGGGTCCGGATGCAGATGCGGATGCGACGGGTCGTGGCGGTGCTCATTGGCGCGCTCATGGCCCTTGGCCCACGCGCCACCGCGGCTCAGCCGCGCCCGGCCGCGGTGCGCGTCGAGGTGCGCAGCGACGAACAGCCTCTCGAGGGCGCCAGCGTCACCGGTGGTGGCCGCGCCGTGACCACCGACGCCCAGGGCGTCGCCCTGTTGCCTGCGGGCGACGGCGTGTTCCGTCTGACCGCGTCCAAGGAGGGCTTTGTAACCGTCGTGACGGACCTGACGATCGTGGCCGGTGGCGACGTGGGGGTGACGGTGGTGCTCGTGCGTCGGCCGACCATCGCAGAAGAGGTCATCGTGGTGGCCAGCACGCGGACCGGACGCCGGCTCGAGGATCAGCCGATCCGCGTCGAGGTGCTCGACCGCGAGGAGATCGAAGAGAAGATGCTGATGACCCCGGGGGACATCGTGATGATGCTCAACGAGATGGGCGGCCTGCGCGTGCAGACGACGTCTCCGTCGCTCGGCGCCGCCAGCGTGCGCGTGCAGGGCATGAAGGGCCGCTACACGCGCTTCCTCAGCGATGGCCTGCCGCTCTTTGGTCAACAGGTCGGCGGTCTCGGCCTGCTGCAGATCCCACCGATGGACCTGGGGCAGGTCGAGGTCATCAAGGGCGCGGCGTCCGCGCTCTACGGCGCCGGGGCCATGGGCGGCGTGGTCAACCTGCTGTCGCGCCGTCCTGGGGCCGAGCCCGTGCGCGAGTTCCTGGTGAATCGCTCCACCCTCGGCGCCACCGACGGGGTCACCTTTCTGTCGTCCACGCTCGGTGGCGGGTGGAGCGCGTCGCTGCTTGGCGGCGTTCATGCGCAGTCACGCACCGATGTGGATGGTGACGGCTGGGCCGACGTGGCCGGCTATGCGCGCGGCGTCGCGCGCCCTCGGCTCTTCTGGGACAGCGGTGATGGACGCTCGGCGTTTATGACCGCGGGCGTGACGTACGAGAACCGCGACGGGGGCACGATGCCGGGCGCGACGCTGGCGAGCACGGCGCAGCCGTATCGTGAAACGCTCGACACCCGACGGTACGACGTTGGCGCAACTGGGCAGACCCTGTGGAAGGGCCGCTACGTGCTCACGGCGCGCGGCGCGCTGGCGTGGCAGCGGCATGACCACGTGTTTGGCCAGACGCGCGAACGCGATGACCATGACACGGCGTTTACCGAAGTGGCCCTGCGCGGCGCCGCCGGGCGGCACACGTGGGTAGCGGGTGCCGCCTACGAACGCTCCGCCTACGCACCGCGCGACGTCCCGCAGTTTGCGTACACCCATCAGGTCCCTGGCGTGTTCGTGCAGGATGACATCGACCTTGCATCGTGGCTGGCCGTATCGGCTAGTGGCCGCGTCGATCGGCACAACACGTACGGGACGTTTGTCAGTCCCAGGCTGGCTGCCCTGGTGCGGGCCTCCGGGTGGACGAGTCGCCTGTCGGTGGGGCAGGGATTCTTCGCGGCGACGCCGCTGACCGAGGAAACGGAGGCGGCTGGTCTGTCGGCCCTGCGGGTCGCCCGACCGCTCAGGGCCGAGCGCGGCCGCACGGCGTCACTCGACGTGACGCGTGTGGTAGGCCCGGGCACCTATACGGCCACGGCCTTCGCTTCGCGGGTGGCGAATCCGATTGCGGTCGAACGCGCGAGCCAGTACGCCGTGTTCAACCAGGACGGCGCGTCCACCAATCGCGGAGTGGAACTGCTCGCGACGATCCGGCGCGGACCCGTCGCCGCAACCTCCACCTACACCTACGTGCGTTCCGCGGAAGACACCGACGCCGGGCGGCAGGACGCTGCGCTCACGCCGCGCCACAGCGCGGGGCTCGTCGGGATGTGGGAGCCCGAAGGCGTGGGCCGGGTGGGCCTGGAGCTGTACTACACCGGCCGCCAGCGTCTCGACGTGAACCCGTATCGCCTCGAGTCCACCCCCTACCTGGTCGTCGGGTTGCTGGTCGAGCGCCGCATTGGCCGCGCTCGGCTGTTTCTCAATGCGGAGAACCTGACGGACGTGCGGCAGACGCGCCGCGACCCGCTGCTGCGTCAGGCGCCGAGCGCCGACGGGCGATGGGCCGTGGACGGCTGGGCTCCGCTCGATGGTCGCGTCGTGAACGGCGGGATCCGGTTCCGCTTCTGACCCTGGGCCGCGGCGGGACCATTTTCGACGGCACCCGTGTTAGGCTTCCCTTGGCCGCGGCGGCCCCAGCATCCTCCATGTCCACGGCGCCCTGCGAACTGAGCCTCGAACTCCGGCCGTCCACCCGTTTCGAGATCGTGGACCTTCGCCGCCAGTCCGGGTGGCTGAACGGGCTCGCCGAGTTTCCCTTCGCGCTGTTCTGGTCTTTTCACACGACGGCGGGGTTCCTGGAGCAGCGCCGCGCCCTGCACCTCGATACCCGTCGGGGCGGGGTTCGGCCCTACATCCGCGCGTTTCAGACGGTGTTTCCGCAGGAAGCCGGCTACCGCCACGATGAGCTGCACCTGCGCGACGACCTCTCGAACGAACAGCGGCAGGTCGAGCCGCGCAACGGCGATGCGCATCTCACGTTCATCGCCTCAGGGCTGCGCACCTGCGTCCGCTACCGCAACCGGCCGTCGGAGCCGGTGTACTTCGTGGACCTCGACGGCGTGGCGGACGATCGGCACCGGCGCCGCCAGGCGCGGGTCATTGGCTTTCATCACGAGCAGGTGGTGGCGCGTGACCAGGTGCTCGTGCCGATGTCGTCGCGCGCGCTCGATTCGGTCAGCCTCAAGCACCCGGACCTCGGGCTCTACGAGCGGCTCCAGTCGCTGATTGACAAACACGGCGTGACCAAGGGGCGGGTGCGCCTGGCGCTGGGAGCCTCGGACGCCGGTACGGCGCTGACGATCAACGAGTACGAGACGTTGCTCATGCGGCACGACCTGGCCAGCGTGCTCCATGACCCGTTCCGCTTCATGGCGGAAAAAGGGCGCCACATGATCGCCGACCCGTGGGCGATCCCGGCCAAGGCCATGGACTACGCGAAGTACGACGTCATCCGGTCGTTCAATCAGGTCTGCGAGCGGTTGCGGATTCCGGATTCGCGCGCCGAGCGCCTCATCACACTGCTCCTGGGCCGTCAGGCCCGCCGCTTCCTGCGCTTGCAGCGTTCGGTCAACTTGCTGGTCTCCGACGCCGACACGCCGGGACGCGGTCGCCTGGTCGAGGGCGTGTATCAGTGCCCGATTCTGTTGCAGTGGATGAAGACGCCGGGTAATCTGCGCACGGTCGGGATCTCGCTGACCAGGTTCGAGTAGCGCCCGCGCCGGTCTCACGCTCTCCCGAAGTGCTCCATGATCGCCGCGGCGTACTTGATCCCCTGCAGGTACTTGTCGATGTGAATGTTTTCGTCCGGCGCATGCAGGTTGGCGCCGGGGTTGGCAAAGCCCGTCAGCACGCAGGGAATCCAGACGTGCCGCAGGATCGCGCCCTCGGCTGAGACGCCGTTCACGACCGGAATCTCGCCGTAGACCTCGGTGGCCGCGGCGATGATCGCCTGGCTGATGTCTTCCTTGACCGAGATCTTGTAGGGCGGCTCGGCGCCGTCGTTGGCTCGGACTTCGATGTGCCCGAAGCCGTGCTTCACCAGATGTGCCTTCAGCTTGCGGATGGCGTCGACCGGCTGGATGTTGGGAATCAAGCGGAAGTCGAGCCGCGCGCGCGCCTCGTTGGGCACAATCGTCTTGGTGCCGGGGCCGGTGTAGCCGGCGATGAGGCCCTGGATGTTGGCGGTGGGCTCGTAGGAACGCGCGCGGATCGCGTCGATGCCGTCGCGGCCCTGGGCAAACTCGGCGATGCCCCACTCGTCCTTCATCGCCTGCAGATCGACCCGCCCCGCCTTGTCGAGCAGCTGTTGCTCGTCGTCGGCACCGAGCTGCCAGATCCCTTCCTGCCAGTCGTCAATCAGAATGCGACGGTCGCGGCTGAAGATGGTGTTGAGCGCCCAGATGAGTTCCCATACTGGCGCCGGCACGAGCGGGAAATTGAGCGAGTGGATGTCGGTCTTCGCGCCGCGCGCGATGAGTTCCACGAAGAGCACCGACTTCAGGCCCAGCGAGACGTCGGGCACGCTCGTGCCGGTCTCCATCGAGCCGTCGAGGCAGTGCATCCCGTCGGCCTCGAGCAGGGTCTTGTTCGCGGCGGCCCAGGCCGCCAGATGCGGCGAACCGATCTCTTCTTCGCCTTCGACAAACAGCTTGAGGTTGACCGGCACTTCGCCGCGGACCTGCAGGAATGCCTTGGCGGCCTTGTTGAAGGCGAGCACACCCGACTTGTTGTCGGTGGCGCCGCGGCCGTAGAGCACGCCGTCAACCACCGCCCCCGACCATGGCCCGCCGTGGGTCCACTTGTCGAGCGGCTCGGGCGGCTGCACGTCGTAGTGGGAGTAGCACAGGATGGTCTTCTTGCCGGACTGCTTCGCTTGCAGGTGGCCGAACACGACCGGCGGCCCCTGGGCCAGCTCATGGAAATCGGCGGGCAGGCCGTCGTCGCGCATCATGTCGCGAATCAGCGTGGCGCACTCGCGCAGGCCCACGTTCTGGGCGGAGATCGAGGGCTGCTGCACGAAGCGCTGCAGGTCGCGGATGCATTCCTCGGCGTGGGCGTCGATCCAGTCGTAAATCGGTTGCATGCTCATGACGTCGCTTCCGTGCGTGAGAGAGCCCACGCGTCAAGGCGTTGGCCCGACAGGTGGCGTGGGCCAGTGGCGAGCAAGGCGAACGCGGGGGCCAGGCGCATCGGGTCGACCCACTTGGCGCGCGCCTCTGGGGAGTAGGTGGTTTCGGACATCGGCGTGTGCATGTATATCCCTGGCGTGATCGTGACCGACACGATGCCGTGCGCGGCGCCTTCGAGCGCGAGGCTCTTTGAAAACCCTTCGAGGGCGTGCTTGGCGGCGCAGTAGGCGGTCTCCTCCGCGAACCCTTCGATGCCCGACCGCGACGTGACGAACACGAGCGTGCCGCCGCGCGTCTTCATGGCTGGCCAGACGGCCTGCGTCAATTGAAACGCCGCCTGGATGCCGACGTTGAGCGTGGCCTGGAAGGTCGCAAGACTGATCGCGTCGACCGGCTGCATCTTCAGGATGGCGGCGTTGTGGATCAGGGTGTCGACCGGGCCGTGCACCGTCTCGGCAATGGCGCGTGCCGTGTCGACGGCATCGGAGAGATCTACGACCGTGGCCGTCGCGCCAGGACACGCGGCCGCGACGGCCGCGAGCCCAGCCGCGTCGCGGTCCATCAGGATGAGCTGTGCGCCGCCGGCGTGCAGATGTCGTGCGATGGCCGCGCCCAGGCCCTGCGCCGCACCGGTGACGAGGATCGACTGACCCTCAAGCGCTGGCATCGATGTCCTCCGGCCGAACCGAGCGACGTTCGACCCCCGACAACCGCACCGCATCGAGGACGCGCTGGTTGGCCACTCCGTCAACGAACGTGGCGCCCCGCGCCGGTCGCCGGCCTTCGCGAATCGCGGCCACCATTTCCTGCAGCAGCGCCACGACCGAGACGTTCCAGATACCGGCGTTTACGCCGGGCAGGGCGGCGTTGGGGTCGGTCTCGGTGATCTCGTCGAAACTCTGGCCGGCCACCGCGAGCCACAGCCGCTCGTCGTCATTCGACAGTTTCACGGTGCCCTTGGACCCGAAGACCTGTGTGAGGTTGCCGAGGTTGTGCGCGGCGACGCCCGACAGGAGCACCTGCGCCACCGTGCCGCTGGCCATCTCAAGAGTGAAATAGGCCACGTCGTCGGCCGTGGCCGTCCAGGCTTCGCCGCTGGCCTTGTCGCGACGGCCTGGCACCATGACGGGCGCCGCGCCGGTGACCCAGGCCACCTCGCCCAGCCACCAGCGCAGCAGGTCGACCTGATGGCTGCCGTTGGCGCCGAGGCGTCCGCCCCCCTGGTCGGCCAGACTCCACCAGTCGCTCTTGGACCGGCTGGCCGGGTTGTTCCATCCATTGGTGAGGTTGGCAATCGTGACGTGGCGGATCTCGCCGAGCGTGCCGTCGGCGATGAGTGACGCGATGCGCGCGCGATTGGGGTTGAAGCGCAGCTCGTGGTCGATCATGTGCACGCGGCCGCCAGCCTCGGCAGCGGTCAGCATCCGGGCGGCCTCGCCCGCGTGCATTGCCGTGGGCTTCTCGCACAGCACGTGCGCGCCGGCGGCAATGGCCGCCAGCACCTGCGGAGCGTGCTGCACGGTGGGCGTCGCGATGCACACCAGATCGAAGACGTGAGCGGCCAGCATCTGCTGCCAATCGTCGTAGGCGTGGGGCACACCAAACGCGGTGGCCGCCGCCTGCGCGCTCGACCGGCGCGCCGAGGCGATGGCGACCACCTCTGCACCCGGCACATGGCGCAGCGCCGGCAGGTAGGCCGCCTGCGCGAAACTCGCCCCGATGATTCCGATCTTCATCCGCGATCCCTCATTGCCGTTCTCGCAGCCGCGGATCGAGTAGATCGCGCAGCCAGTCACCCATGATGTTGAAGCTGAGCACCGTCAGCATGATGGCCAGGCCCGGGAACACCGCCAGCCACCACTTGTTGGCCAGCAGCGTATCGCGGCTCTCGGCCAGCATGCTGCCCCACGTAGGCACCGAGGCTGGCACGCCCAGACCAAGAAACGACAACGCCGCTTCGGTGAGAATCACGCTCGCGACGTTGAACGACGCAATCACGGTGAGCGGCGCCACGATGTTCGGCAGGATCGTTCGAAAGAGAATCGCGGCCGTGCTGTCGCCCAACGCCCGCGCGGCCTCGACGAACTCCTTCTCCCGCAGCGACAGCGTCTCGGCCCGAACGATCCGCGCGTAGGTCACCCACTGCCCGATGCCGAGCACCAGAATGAGATTGCCCACGCCGGGCCCGAGCACGACCAGGAACATGATGGCCAGCAGGATGAACGGGAACGCCAGCTGCATGTCGGCCAAGCGCATCATCACGTCGTCGACCCAGCCGCCGAAGTAGCCGGCCAGCAGGCCCGCGAGGATGCCAATCGCTCCGCCCACGGTGATGGCGGCGAGACCGACGAGCAGCGAGACGCGGGCGCCGTAGAGCAGCCGCGAGAGCACGTCGCGGCCGAGCACGTCCGAGCCGAGCCAGTGCGTCATGCCTTGCGGATCCGCGGTCATCGGCGCGGCCAGCCGCGACACGATGCTCTGGCGTCCCGGATCGACCGGCGCGAGCCAGGGTCCAAACGCGGCCACCGTCGTCACGGCCAGCAGGATCAGCAGTGCCAGCAGCGGCCACCTGGCCGCGACCATGCTGCGCCAGGCACGGCTGGCTCCGCGAGTCACTGTCGTCACCGGTTCCTCGCGAGCTTCACGCGCGGGTCGAGGCGCGCGTAGACCAGGTCGACAATCGTGTTCAGCAGGATGAAGTTGGCGGCCAGCAGAATCACACCGCACTGCACGAGCGGGATGTCGCGCTGGTTGATGGCGTTGAAGAGCAGCCGGCCGATGCCGGGATAGCTGAAAACGGTTTCGGTCACGACCACACCACCCAGCAGAAACCCGAACTCGAGCCCGATCATCGTGACGACCGGCAGCCAGGCGTTGCGCAGCGCGTGATGGACGACCACCGTGCGTTCTGCCAGGCCCTTGGCTCGTGCGGTACGTACGTAGTCCTGGCCGAGTACCTCGAGCATCGATGAACGCACCAGGCGGGTGTTGCGGGCGAGCGAGTAGGTGGCCACGGCCACACCGGGCATCACCAGGTAGTAGAGCGTGCGCGGCAGGTTCGTCATCGCGGTGACGACGTCGCCGGCCAGGAGGGGCGTGAGAAACGGCACATGGCCCGAGATTGGGAACCAGCGGAGATAGAGGCCGAAGAAGAGGATCAACATGATCCCCATCCAGAAGTTCGGAATCGACTGCCCGAGCAGGCCCAGGATCGTGATCGAGCCGTCGACGGCCGTGCCGCGATTGAGCGCGGCGATGACGCCAAGCGGAATCGCCAGCGCAATCGCGATCACAAACGCGAAGACCGCAAGCTCGATCGTGGCCGGCAACGCGCCGAGGACGATGTCGAGCGCGGGCTGGCGATAGGACAAGGACTGGCCGAAGTCGCCGCGAGCCAAGTCGGACAGGAAACTCAGGTACTGCACGTGCAACGGCCGATCGAAGCCCAACGCGTGCCGCACCACCTCGATCTCCTGGGCGGTCGCTCGCTCGCTGACGAAGAGATAGGTAGGATCGCCGCCGATCTGCAGAGCCATGAAGCTGATCAGCGTCACGCCGATCACGACGACGAGACTCTGCAGCAGTCTGCGCGCGACATAGGTCCACATGGGTCAGCTCTTGGGCGTGGCCTCGTAAGCGTAGACCCGCTCGTCGGGCCGCGCCTGCCACGTGATGCGCTTCGACACGCCGTAGAAGTCCGGCTGGAAGTAGAGGTGCAGCCACGGGCCGTCGTCGTAGAACACCTGCAGCATCTCGTCGATGATGCGGCGGCTCTCCTCGGGCGTGGCCGCGTCGATGAGCGAATCCCAGCGGCTGAACCAGCGCGGGTCGGTCCAGTTGGCATAGTTGGTGCCCGAGTCGACCCGCGCGATGTCGTTCATATCGTAAATCGGGCTCCACAGCGCGCCGCCGGTGCCCAGGAAGAACAGCGGACCGGCGTTGCGCTGGCGAATGAGCGGCGTGTAGACACTGGCCCACTCGAGCAGCTGCAAGTCGACGCCGATGCCGACGTCTTTCAGATACTGCGCAATGGCCTGGACCACGACGGCGTCGTTGAGGTAGCGTCCGCGCCCGGCCTGCAGCGTGATGGGAAAGCGCACGCCGCCGGCTCCGCGCGGCCAGCCGGCCTCGTCGAGCAGGCGCTCGGCCGTGGCCGGCTCGTAGGGATAGGGCGAGAGCCGGGGATTGGCGTTGACCTTGTTGACCAGGCCCGTCGCCCGTTCGCACTCGACGTGCAGCAGCTGCCGGCAGATCGTCGGCACGTCGATCGCGTACTGCAGCGCGCGCCGCACCTTCGCGTCCTGGATGGCGCGGCCGCCGGGCGACTGGCGGAACGGCTCGGCCAGGTTGAAGCCGACATACATGCGCCGGGTGCTCGTGACGGCCTGCACTGCGGCGGTCGGGGAGCCGTTGATGGCGTCGATCTGGTCGGGGGCGACATTGGTGATGATGTCGACGTTGCCGGCGATGAGCTCGGCCGCACGGGTCGAGGCCTCGGGGATGATGCGCCACACGATGCGGTCAAAAGCGCCGGCCGCCCCGACCTTCTGGAGCACGATCTCCGAGCCGCGCGTCCACGACACGAGCCGGTACGGGCCCGACCCGACTGGCGAGGTCGCCGCGTGGTCGAGGCTCATCTTCTCGTAGCTGTCCTTGCAGTGGATGTTGATCTCGGTGAGCAGTCCAAAGGCGATCGGGTTCTTGCGCGCGATGGTGATGCGCACGTGCAGCGGGTCGAGCGCCTCGGCCTTCTGGAAGCCCACCGACGTGAACACGAACCCTGGGGCGTTGCCTGTGAAACGGTTGGCGGGGTCGGCAATCCGGTTGAAGCTGTAGGCGGCGTCCTCGGCCGTGAGCGGTTCGCCGTCGTGACAGGTCAGCCCCTCGCGCAGGGTGTAGGTGTAGGTCAACCCGTCGGTTGAAATCGCCAGCTCGCGGGCCAGAGCCGGCACGTGCTTGCCGTGTTCATCCAACTCGAACAGCGAGTCGAAGATGTGGTGCGCGATGTTCATGTTGTCGCGGCTGGAGATGTTGGCCGGCTCGAACGTCGTGATGTCGGCGCTCAGGCCGACGACGACGGTGCTCGTCGTAGCGCGCGGCCCCGACCGCATCACCATCAGCGCTCCGCCAATGAGCACGAGCACCGCGCCGAGCGCGACGAAGTACCGCAGGTTCTTCATCGAATCGTCCTTTCGTGTGGCCGCGCGCGCGGGTCGACCGTTTGGCCGGTGGCCGAGGACTGGATGCAGGCCTCCACCATGCGCAGAGACTTCACGTGATCGGTGGCCGGGCACGGCAGGGGACCGTCGCCCTGCAGATGCGCGACGAAGTCGGCCAGGAAGGCCGCGGCATCATCCACCCACGGCTCCTGCGCCGCGAGCACCACCGGCGTCAGTTCCGGGTCGTCGCGTCGCGCATAGCTCAGCGCCCCGAACATGTCGGCCTGCACCGCAATGCCGTGCCGGCACTCGGTGCGCCAGTTGAAACCCAGGCGTTGCCAGTTGCCGGCCCAGGTGCCCTGGTAGGTGACCTGGATGCCGCGCGTGAACGTGATGAGTGCCGCCACGTTGGCATCGCCGCGATACATCGACCACGAGGGATTGAAGGTGCGGGCCACAATGGCGGTCGGCTCCGCGTCGTAGACGAATCGCATCAGGTCGAAGTGGTGGATTGACTGTTCCCACAACATCGGCTGATCCATCGTCAACGGATACTTGTTGAGATGCGGCAGCTGCCCATCACGCCAGCGCTCGTACGTGAAGTGGCCGAACTCCGGCGGGCCCAGCGTGTCCGACGTCACGAGCGCCTTGAGCGCCCGGGTCACGGCGAGATAGCGGAAATTGAGTCCGACGGCCAGCGGCACGCCGGCAGCCGCCGCTCGCGCGACATGCGCCTCGGCCGCGCCCACGCTGTCGGCCAGCGGCTTCTCGGCGAGGATGGCCAGCCCTGCGCCGCAGGCGGCGTCAATCTGACCCTCGCGCCCGCCTGGAGGCGTGCTCAGGATCACCGTGTCGGCCCCGGCCCGCGCGGTCACTTCCGCGAGGGTGGCTCCGCCAATCGCGCCGGGCGTCTCGGCCAGTGCCGCAGCCACTGCCTCGGACCGCGTGTCGACCAGGCCGACGATCCGGCAGGCGGGATGCGCGCCGACCACGCGCCGCCAGATGCGCGCGCGCGCGCCCAGGCCCACGAGGATGACGCGCACGTCCGTCACGCTGCCACCTCCGCCGCCAGTTGTGCGACCGCGGTCGGCGGATCGGTCCAGACCAGGCCGCGTAGCGCCGGGATGTCGCTCGGTGCCATCGGCGGCTTCAGTGCGCCAGTGACTGACTCGGTCACGAGCGTCGCCGTCGGGAAGTGGTCGCGCACGAGCGCCGCCAGCGCGCTGTCGGACACGACGTAGGGACTGCCCAGATGCACGGGCCGTCCAGCACTGGCAGCGATGCCGAGACGGGCGAGCGCGGGCGCGAGATCGGGCGCGAAGGTCCAGTCGCGCGCCGGGTCGTCGGCGCGCACCCCGAGCGGCTGTCCCGCGCGCGCGGCCGCCAGCCACTGCGCCGCCAGTGACACACGTGTGCGCGTGGCCCGAGTCGTCTCGCGCGGGCCGTACACGTACCCCAGGCGCACCACGTGCGGCGCGGGCCGGCGGTCGAACCCGGCGAGGACCAGCAGCTCACCGGCGCGCTTGGCCGCGGCGTAGGGCGAGCGGCCGGTCGGCGCGTCGGTGTCGGTCAACGCCGCTCCGCCGTCGCCCACCGCGAAGACTCCGCTCGAGCTGAGGAACACGAAGGCGTCGACGTCGGTGTGCGCAGCATGCTCCATCATCGCGAGCAGCGGCCGCGTGTTGGCGGCCAGGTGCGCGGCTCGCGTCCATCCGAGGTCCACATGGTCGGTCGTCAGCGCCGCCGCGTGCACGATGAGCTGTGCCGGCGGCAGACCGGAGGGCACGCCCTGCGAGAGATCCGCGGTGACGAGATCGTGGCCCGCAAGCCGGGCGCGCGTGTCGTGGTCGAAAGCCTGGTCGAGTGCGGTCACCTGCCAGCCAAGCGCGGCGAAGCCGACCGCCAGGGCGCTGCCCACGAAGCCGCCCGCTCCGCTGATTGTTACCCGCGAAACGCTCATGCCGGCAGCTCGGCGACGCTGGCTGGATCGAAGCTGGCCAGGGCGTGGGTATGTTCCGAGATCAGACGTTCGGCCAGCGCGCCGTCGCGGTCGGTCAGCGCGCGCACAATCGGCGGATGGTTGGCCGCGATGTCGACCAGGTTCACGTCGCGGTCGTTGCGCAGCGACATGATCTGATGGATGCGCAAATACAGCCCCGCCCACAACTGGGCCATGAGCTGGTGGTCCGACAGCCGGATCAGCATCCGGTGAAAGGCCTCGTCGGCCACAACCAGCGCCTCACGGTCGGCGGCCGCCGCGGCCTGCGCCATCGCGTTACAGGGGGTCCACAAGGTGTCCACCGCGGTGCCGTGCGCCAGGATGCGGCGTGCGGCCGTGACCTCGAGCACAGTGCGCATCTCGCACGTCTCGATGACTTCCCGCACGGTCAGCGGCTTCACCCGCTTGCCCTTGTAGGCCACCGTCTCGACCAGGCCGTCGCTTTCGAGGATCTGCACCGCCTCGCGAATGGGCGCGCGACTCACGTTCAATTGCTCGGCCAATGCCGTTTCCACGAGCACCGTGCCGGGACGCAGCCGGCCCGTGACGATGGCGCGCCGCAGCAGGTCGGCGATCTGCAGCTTGAGCGGCGTCTGCTCGATCGGACCAAACGCCGGTGCCACGGCTGGCGCTTGAGCGGGCAGTGACAGAGGCTCAGCCATGCGTGCCTCGCACGGGCATGGCGACGTGTGCTGGTGGCCCGACGACCAGCGGAGGAATCGTCGCGAAGACGTCGTCGTCGCTGGCGCCGCGCCACATCAGCACGGCGAAGCTGGCCTCGTCGTCGAGCGCCGTGATACCCGCATGCCAGGTGCCGACGCGGTAGATGACGCCAAGCGTCCGCGGCATCAGGAACGCCCGCGCCGAGGCGGCGTCGGGCCGGCCCGCGGCATCCGACGCCATGACGGTGATCACGTAGCGCGTGACCTGCAGCGGCATGAACGCCTGTGCGGCGTGCGGGTGGCGCTCGACGCGGTCGAGGGTCAGTGGCAGCACTGACGCGGCGACGCGATTGGTGTGGAACTGCGGCAACAGTCCGCCGACCGGCGACAGCCACTCGCTGTACAGACGGCGTTCGCCGGCCTGCGCCGGCACATCGATGAAGGTGCCAAATGGCGCGAACGCGGTCGCGTCCGGTGCGCCGGCGGTCAGGTGCATGACGGTGCCTCCTGGGACGGTACGTGACGACGCCAGTGCGCGGCGAGGTCGCCGCGGCGGCACACCCACACCTCGGGACGCCCGTGCACGTGATCCAGGAACGCCCGCAGTCCGCCGATGCGGCCCGGCTGGCCCAGCACCCGCGCATGCATGCCCACCGACATCATCCGGATGTGCCCGTCGGCGAGCAGTTCGTTGGCGCTGTCGATCAGGAACTCGCCAAACGCTCGTCCCGTTACGAGCGGCCCGCCGACCAGCTTCGCGTCGTTGGTGGCCAGCGAATACGGCACCACCAGATGCGCGCGGCCACCAACGGTGACCCAGTAGGGCAGCTCGTCGTTGTAGGCGTCACAGTCGTAACTGAAGCCGCCGTGCGCCACGACCAGCCGGCGCGTGGCGGGCGAGGGGGCATAGCGGCAGTACCAGCCCTCGGGCGCCCGACCAATCAGACGACTGATGGTGGCGTGCGCGCGGGCGATGTGCTCGCGTTCGGTGGCCTCGTCGAGCAGGTACTGCTCGACCCAGCGCCAGCCGTGGCACACGACATCCCAGTTGGTGGCCGCGATCGCCTGCGCGGCCGGTGGATTCCGTTCGAGCGCGAGCGCTGCCGCAAAGACCGTCAGGGGCAGCCCGCGTTCGACAAACAGCCGGTGAATGCGCCAGAAACCCACGCGGCTGCCGTACTCGAACATGCTCTCGGCGCCGAGATCGCGCATGCCCTGTGGCACCCGCGCCTGCGCCACTTCGGTGAGTACCGCGTCGGACTTGCCGTCGCCGTCGTCGATCGAGTACTCCGACCCCTCTTCGTAGTTCAGCACGAAGTTCACGGCCAGGCGCGCGCCTCCCGGCCAGCGGAGATCTGGCGGCGTCGCGCCGTAGCCGACGAAGTCGCGCGTGGACGGCATGCTAGTCCCGCGTGCCTTCGACCTTGCAGTAGAAGCAGCACCACTCGCCCGTGGTCACATTCGGCAGCGCCCGCAAGCCGAAGATCATGCCGTCGGCGGGCGCCGCCAGTTCGGCCAGGGTATCGCCGAAGATGTTGACGATGCGCGCGATCGCATCGCCCTGCTTCATCATCGTGAGGAAGCCGACCCCGGGCGCCGGCAGGAACAGCCCCGAGGCCGCCGCCAGCAGCGCCTCTTGCTGGCCCTTGTAGCGTGGCACCGGATACTGCGCGGCGCCGGGATACATCTTGTAGTGGCGCAGGATGTTCAGGATCGCGTTGGCCAGCTCCCGGCCCACTCGGGCGAACTCCTTCGGTGAGGTGGCCGAGCGGCCGCCCAGTTCCACGGTGATGCCCACCTTGCCGAGGTCCTTCATGTGGGCCATCGGGCTGCCCTTGGGGTTGAACGACGACATGATGCAGCCCCAGCCCGGTCCCATGGCCGTGGCCAGTTCCACCGACGCCGGCGATTCATCGACGAAGATCGCTTTGTCGAGAAACGAGTGCGCGCCGCCTGAGTGGATCGAGATCTCGAAGTCGGCATGGGCCGTCATCGCCTCGGCATGGGCGGCCGCCATCCGCTCGGTGAGGTACCCGTTGGCCCGTCCCGGATAGATGCGGTTCATGTCGTAGCTGAAGGTGTCGAGCGGATTGCCGCGCTGGGCCGCCTCAAACGCCGGCACGTTCAACACGGGGCAGAGTACCAGCGTGCCCGCCAGTTGCGTCGGGTCAACTTCCGCCAGCGCGATCTGGCACGCCAGCGGACCTTCAGGCTCGTCGCCGTGAATCGCGCCGTCGACCCAGAAACACGGGCCCGGCACCGCGCCGTTGACGACGACGACCGGAATCTCGAGCGGCGTGCCGCCGGCGAGCGTCGTGACGGGGATGGCCCCCCGAACGGCGGTGCCGGGGGCGGCGGTGGCAGTGCCAACGGTGACGGTCTTGGCGGCAGACATCATCAAATCCCCTGAAAGTCCTGATACTTCTTCAACTGCTCGGGCGTGTAGACCTGCATGAACTCGATTTCGATGCCGCCCGCCTCGTTGTCGAGAAACGCGACCCAGCCTTCCGGGTGCGGATGCGATCCGAATTTCTGGCAGGCCTGGCAGATGCGCAGGGACGCGCCCTGCGCCTGCGCGTGGGCGAGCGCCTGATCGATGTCGTCCACGTCGTAGCAGATGTGATGCAGGCCTTCGGCGCCGCGTTGGTCGATCCATGCGGCAAAGCGCCCACCTGGCTGCATCGACTCGCAGAGCTGGTACTCGATGCCGCCGAGATTGAAGAGTGCCACGCGGTTCTGCGATTTCGGATAGACCTTGAGCTCGGTGTCGGCCGGCACGTGCAGGAACCGCGCATACGAGGCCAAGGCCATGGCGGCATCGCGCACGGCAAAGGCCATGTGCTTGATGCTCTTCACGTTGGGATTGACTGATGTCATCGGATCTTCACCTCGTGTGTCCTGTGGCCCCCATGCGGCGGGTTGGCGACCAGCACTCCCGCACCTCTGACGGCGTGGGCAGGGCGCGGGCGCGGTATCTTCTTCCGCCTCACCTTCGCTCCGGCATGCCGGGCCGACACGACGCTCCCCTCCAAGAACTCGACGTCCATGGGTGACCGGCAGGGCTGCCGGTGCTCAGAGTTCGCCGTCAGAAGACACCACGCCCACGCCTCGTTCGTTGTGTCCACAGGTGCCCCCAGCACTACGACTCCCGAATCGACGCCACGACGCTCGCCATGCGCGCGCAGGCCTCGCGAATCTTGTCGACCGGCTGCGTGAGCGACAGGCGCACGAAGTCGTCCGTGTAGTCGCCGTAGACGACGCCCGGGAACACCAGCACCTTGCCATCACGCAGCAGCCGCTCACAGAACGCAGTCGCCCCCATCCCCACGTTCGACACATTCGCGTAGACGAAGAACGCGCCCTGCGGATCGGCATACGGGATGCCCATCGAGGCAAGGCCCTCGCAGAGAGCCACGCGCCGTTCGTCGTAGGCGCGGCGCATGTCCTCCACGCACGCCTGCGGTCCAGTCAAGGCGGCGAGCGCGGCATGCTGGCTGACGGCGGCCGTCGAAATCGCCAAGCCGTTGTGAATCGCCGACAGGGCGGGGACGAGGTCGGGCGGGCCGGCGAAGTAGCCGACGCGCCAGCCGGTCATCGCGTAGGTTTTCGAGAAGCCCGAGATGGTGAGCGTGCGTTCGGCCATGCCCGGCAACGACGCCACCGGCTGAATGCGCGCGTCGCCGTAGATGAGCCGCGAGTAGATCTCGTCAGAGATGACCAGCAGGTCGTGCGCCTTGGCCACCGCGGCGATGCGCGCGACCTCATCGGGCGGGGTGACCGTGCCGGTGGGGTTGCTGGGGTTCACGACCACGACGATCTTCGTGCGGGGCGTGATGTGCGCTTCCACCATCTCGGCCGTGAGCGTGAAGTTCGTCGCCATCGTGGTGCGGATATCCACGACCGTCGCGCCGGCCAGCTCCGCCGCCTGGTGATACGGGTGATAACCCGGACACGCAGCCAGCATCTCGTCGCCGGGGTCGAGCAGCCCGAGCGCCACGGTGAAGAGGGCCTGCTGCGCGCCCGGCGTGACCACGATCTGCTCGGGCGAATAGGTGGCGCCGCCGTGTGACGCGATGTCCCTCGCAATCGCCTGACGCAGCGGGAGGATGCCCTGCGCGTGCGTGTAGTGCGTGGCGCCTTTGGCGAGCGCGTCTTGACCGGCCCGCACGATGTGCGCGGGCGTGTCGAAGTCCGGGTCGCCGCGGCCCATCCGGATGACGTCGGTCAGCCCGTCGGCGATCTCCTGCAGACGGAGGTTGATGCGCGCGTCTTTGAGCGCGGCGCGCGTGGCAAGGCGAACGTTCGTTGGCATCGGATTCAGAGCCCGTAGATTTCCGTGTACTTCGTGGTGAGGTGGCGGACGTAGGGCGCGGGGTCGAGGGTACGGCCCGTGGCGCGCACGAGCAGATCGTTGCGGCTGTAGCGCCGGCCGTGGCGATGGACGTGTTCGGTCATCCACTCCCGCAGTGGTGTGTAGTTGGCAGTGGCCAGTCCCGCCGAGATGCGCGGGTCGGCGGTGGCCGTCTCGAAGAGCTGCCCGGCCATGACGTTGCCGATGGTGTAGTTGCAGAAGGTGCCGATCTGGCCCGAGGACCAGTGCACGTCCTGCAGCACGCCGAGCCGGTCGTTGGGCACGTCCAGCCCCAGGTATTCCTTGATCTTTGCGTTCCAGGCCTCGGGCAGATCCTGGACCTTCAAGCTGCCGTCGATGAGCGCCGCCTCGATGTCGACGCGCAGCATGATGTGGAAGTCATAGGTCAGCTCGTCGGCTTCGACGCGGATGAGCCCAGGTGCGACGCGGTTCACGCCGCGCCAGAACGTCTCAACGTCGACATCACTCAACTGATCGGGGAAGGCGGCCTTGGCCTCGGCAAAGTTCAGGTCCCAGAACTCGCGGCTGCGGCCGACGTGGTTCTCGAACAGCCGCGACTGGCTCTCGTGGGCCCCGAAGCTGACGCCGCTCACGGCGTACAACCCGACCAGGTCGGTGGCGAGTGGCGTGCGCACGAACGCCGGGTCGGCGTACTGCTCGTAGAGCGCGTGTCCCGCTTCGTGCAGCGAGCCAAAGAGGCTCGACGGCATCCACCGTTCGTTGAGACGCGTCGTGATGCGCACGTCGTTGCGCGTGAACGACACTTCAAATGGGTGCACCGTCGTATCGAGGCGGCCGCGGTGCAGGTCGTAGCCGATCTTCTGCGCCATGCTGAGGCCGAACGCGAGCTGGGCCGCGTTCGGGTAGGCGCGCTGCAGGAAGTCGATCCGTGGCGACGCTTTCTCGCCGATGGCCCGCACGAGCGGCAGCAAGGCCTGTCGCAAGGTGGCAAAGAGCGGCTGCAGTGAGGCCACGGTTTCGCCCGGTTCGAACCGGTACATCAGAGCGTCATAGGGATGCGCGGCGTAGCCGATGCACTCGGCCATCTCGCGGTTGAGGGCCACTGTCTCGTCGAGTGTCGGCACGAAGGCCGCAAAGTCGCTCGCGGCCCGCGCGTGGGCCCAGACCTCGTGACCGATCGCGCCCAGCTCCGCGCGCTTGGCGACGAGCGCGCCGGGAATCCGCAGGTGATAGTCGATGGCCTCGCGGACCTGGGTGCAGTTGATGCGTTCGACGCTGTCGGCCGGAAGCATCGCCGTGGCCGCCTCGGCCCGGTCGAGCAGCCGCCGGGTGTCGTCGGCGACGAGCAGGTCGCGGGCCATGACCGTGAGCGTGGCTTCCTGCTTGGCGCGCGTCTCGGCGCCGCCCGGCGGCATCATCGTGCGCGCGTCCCAGGCCAGGATCTGCTTGGCGTTGATGAGGTCGTTGACCTGTCCGATGCGTTCGAGGAATGCGTTGTATGCCATGTCGTGGACGTCTTGGCTCAGCCTCCGTGCTGATTCCGGAGGCACGGCGTGCCGCACACTGTATATTGTCGACCGGCGACACGCCAACCCGCTTCTCGGGCATCGGGAAGATACCGCGTCAACTACGGTGCAGGCGGTGGTTGTGACGTCAAGGAAGGCATCTGATGGGCGAGTTGCGGTGGAACACCGGCGACCTGGTCGAGATGGCGGTCGCCGGGCAAGTGAGTCAGCCCGCCATCCGGCAGGGCGCCTACCTGCATTGGCCCGATGGCCGGGCGACGACGCTGCCGGGGATGTACGGCATCGCCTACAACGCGCGCGTCGGCGACCGGGCGTTTGGCTGGGCGGCCGATCACCTTGAGCCGGGCGTGTCGATCGCCCACGCCGACGAACGGGCCGACTACGCCCTGCACTACTTGACCTGCATCGGGAACCACGCGGAAGTTACAACCGGCCTGGCGCGCGGGGCAACTGGCATCGTGACCGGTGAGCACGCGCGATTGCTCGTCGACTTTGCGCCCGAGGTCCTCGAAGATCTGACCATCGGCGACACGATCCAGATTCACGCCCTGGGCCGCGGCATCCGGCTCGAGGGGCACTCCGCGCTCGAGTTCAAGAAGACCAGCCCGGCGCTGGCCAAGGCGTTCGGCCTTCGCGAGGAGGCCGGGCGCATCATCTGCCCCGTCGTCATGGAACTGCCGGCCCGCATCATGGGATCGGGCGCGGAGCTGAACGCCGAGTTCGTCGACCAGGATCTGATGTCGGGCGACCGCGCGCTCATGGCCGAACTCGGCATCGACCAGATGCGCCTCGGCGACCTCATCGCGATTCGCGACGTCGACCACCGCTTCGGCCGCTCGTATCGCCGCGGCTGGGTGGCTATCTGCCTGTGTATCCACGGCGACTCGGTGTTGACGGGTCACGGCCCCGGCATCCTGACGCTCATTACCGGCCCCGAGGACGCCTTGCGCTTCGCGCTCGATCCCGCGGCCAACATCGCGACGACCCTTGCCATCAGGAGCGTGTCATGACGCAGCAACACACGCTCGCGACCAATGCCGCCGACCTCATTGCCGTCTCGGTCGCCGGCGCTATCGCCCATCCGAGTCTTCCGGGTCTTCCGGCCGAGCCCTATCGGCTCGCGGCCGACGGCACCGCGTTCCTGTTGCCGGCCTGGGGCGGCCTTGTCTACAACGTGTCGGTCGGAGATCGCGCCTTCGGGTGGGCCGCCGACTGCATTCACCCGGGCGTGAGTATCCGCCAGGCCGACGACATGAAGAACCGCGGCCTCAACACCTACGCCTGCGTCGGCAACCGGGCCAAGGTGATGACCGGACACGCTGCCGGCACCCGCGGCGTCGTGACCGGCAAGTCGGGCCGCTTCTCGGAGCAGGTGATCGTGCATTTCCCGAAGGCGGCGCGCATGAAGATGGCGGTCGGCGATCAGATCGTGATTCGGGCCGAAGGCGTGGGCATGACGCTGACCGCGCATGCCGCCGTGCTGCTGAAGGGGGTGGCGCCCGAACTGCTGGCCGCGCTGCCCGCGCGCGTCGCCGACGGCTGCGTGGCATTCGGCGTGACGGCACGGATCCCCGCGCAGCTGGTTGGCGCCGGTCTGGGACTCACCTCCGACGGCGGCAGCATCCACCTGCAGTCGACCGACCGGGCGCTGCTCGCCGAACTCGCTCTCGACCACCTGCGTCTGGGCGATGTCGTGGCCCTCGACGACACCGACAGCCGCTTCAATCACGGCTACTTGCGCGGTGCCCGCGCCATCGGCGTCGTGTGCACCACCGACGGGCCGCGGGCGGGCTACGGCCCTGGAATCGCGGTGCTCATGACCGCGCCGGCGGGCGAACTCGGCAGCTTCGACGTGCCGGGCGCGAATATCGCCGAACTGTTATCGATTGAGCCCTGAGGACCACGAAACGCCCTCGGCAAATCGTCGTCGTCCGCTTTACTATCGCACCCTCATCCAAGGAGCTGCCATGTCACCATCACGAGTCCTGTTGCCCGCGTTCTCCCTCTGCGCTGCTGTTCTGTTCACGGCGTGTGGTCCGGGCCCCGCCGCCCCGCCAGCTGCCGTCGCCCCGCCCGCACCGGTCGTCGTGGCTGGCAACGCCATCACCGGTGAAGGTTTGCCCAATCCCGCGCCAATCGTGACGAAGAACTGGGGACAGTTGCCCGCGGGCCGGAAGTGGGGTACGACGGCCGGCATCGACATCGATCCGAAGGACGGCCACATCTGGGGCTATGAGCGCTGCGGCGCGGGCACAGCCGGCGGCGGCCCCGTGGACTGCGACAACACTCCGGTCGATCCGGTCTTCAAATTCGACCGCGCGACCGGCGCCGTGCTCGTAAACTTCGGCAAGGGCGTGATGGTGACGCCGCACGGCATCCACGTGGACAAGGACGGCAACGTGTGGATTGCCGACTTTGCCGCCAACAAGGCCGGCACGAAGGGCCAGCAGGTCCACAAGTTCAGCCCCACCGGCGCGAAGCTGCTGAGCCTCGGCATTGCCGGCAAGGCCGGCAACGCCGATGGCCAGTTCAACCAGCCCAACGATGTCGTGGTCGGACCCGATGGCAGCATCTACGTGGCCGACGGGCACGACGCGCAGCAGATGACGACCGCCGCCGCCATCGCCGAGGGGATCGCGCGCGGTGCCACGTCGCGCATCAGCAAGTTCTCGCCCGATGGGAAATTCATCAAGTCGTGGGGATCAATTGGCGTGCGTCACGGCGAATTCCGCACGCCGCATGCGCTGGCCTTTGACGGCAGGGGCCGGCTGTGGGTGGCCGACCGCGGCAACCACCGCCTCGAGGTCTACGATCAGGACGGCAAATACCTCGAGTCGCGCTACCAGTTTTCGCGCGTCAGCGGCATCTTCATCAAGGGCGACACGCTCTATGCCATCGACTCGGAGTCAGGGCCGTACGGCCACGTGGGCTGGAAAGACGGGGTCCGCATTGGCCCCCTCGACCAAGACCGCGTCACCGCGTTCATCCCGCCCTTCGAGCGCGAAGACCGGGTGTACCAGGGCACGATGGGCGAAGGCGTAGCCGTCGACGCCGACGGCAACGTCTTTGCGGCGGAAGGGCCGAACTCGATCGTCCAGGCGGGCGGCGCGTTCACCAAGTACTCCGTCAAGTAGTCTCGAACACACCCTCGGCACGGGCGGCGCCACGCGGCGCCGCCTGCGCCATTGGTTTCTTCCTCTCGGTGGCAGCGCGGGACCAGTCCCTGCGTCTGCTCGGTCAGCCATGATTCCAATGACGTCTGTTTCCCGCGAGAGCCTCGAGGCCTTCGCGATTGCCACCTTCCGCGCCCTCGGTCTGCCTGACGAGGACGCCGGCATCTTCGGCCGTGCGTTGGTGTTCTCGGAACTGCGCTTTCACCCCGGTCACGGCCAGGGCGTCAGGCGGCTGCGCCGGTATCAGCAGCGCTTGGGTGAAGGTCTGGTCGATCCCATCGCGCGGTGGGAGCTCGTGAAAGAGAGCCCGGCGCTGGCGCTCGTCGACGCGCACAACGGTATCGGTACCGTGGCCGCGGCCAAGGCGATGACCCTCGCGATCAAAAAAGCGAAGGTCTGTGGCATCGGCCAGGTGGTCGTGCGGAA
>JANMDX010000009.1:0-2819 GCA_031376505.1 Acidobacteriota bacterium | reverse complement strand
AGCGGGGATCAGCCACGGACAGCGCGGCCGGGTGGCGCGGCCCAGCTGCTGTCTCGCGCCACCGGGCTCTGCGACAAGCTTGATGCCACCCTGACATGACTGGGACAGATCGACATAGACGCCTTGCCTAGCGCTGACGTGGCGTCGCTACGTCAGCGCGTCGTGCAACTGGCCAGTCGCATCGACGCGTGAGCGCAGGGGCGGTTGAATGCGCGCGGGGAAGTCCACCGATGAAGCGCAAGCCGCAGCGGCCATGCGTGACCGAGTCACCGTCGATCTACGCGGCATACGGCCGCAGTTGCAGGGGCATGCCGCGAAGCGCCGGATGACCGCAGCCGCATTGGTACGGCGTGCAGTGACGGCGATGCTCGACGACGCACCGAGCGATGCGGGTAACAGTGGGCCGATCGACAGCGCGAGCGGCGCCGCGGTCGTCAAGGCCACCCTGCGACTGCCCGTCACCCAAGCGGTCGTCCTTGCCAGCCGCGCTCGCGTGGCCCACGTTTCACAAGGGGCGTACGTCGCCCGACTCATCGACGGCACACCGGCCCCGCCCCGGGCGCCAGACCACGCACACGCCGTTGCCGCGCTGATGGCGTCGACTGACCGGCTCGCCGTTCTGAGCGCCGACCTCAACGCCTTCATTCGCCTGTTAGGCCGCGCGCCCATGAGCGAACTGGAGCCCTACCGCGCCAGCATCCGGTCGTTGGCCGACGATGTTCGCGCGCACCTCGCATCCGCCGCGGCGCTGGTGGCTGCGCTCCGGGCGACGACAGGACGGTGATGAGTTCGACTGCGACCGTCGACGGCGTGCTCGTGCAATGGGGCGAGCGGCTCTTTTACCCCTCCAACCGGATCGTCAAGTCGGCGGCAACACCGCGCCTGGACACGATGACCCGGCGCAAGGCCGCGGTGATCCGCCGGCGCATTGAGGCCACGGTCACCGGGCGGGCGCCCCAGGTGATGGTCAAGCTCACGGGTGGCGGGCGGGGCATGGCGGCCATCGCGGCGCACTTCCGCTACATCAGCAAGAACGGCCGGCTCGACATCGAAGACGACCGAGGCGTGGTGCGCGAAGGCAAGGAAGCGTTGCACGACCTGGCCGGGCAGTGGCGCTACGGCGGCTCACTCATCGACGAAGTCGGCCATCGGCGCGAGGCCTTCAACATCATGCTGTCGATGCCGCACGGCACCGATGCACGGCTCGTGCAGAAGGCGGCGCGCGAGTTCGCACAGGCCGAGTTGCCGGGGCATCGCTACGTGATGGTCCTGCACGAGCACCAGGCCAATCCGCATGTGCACCTGAGCGTTCGGGCGGAGTCGAGGACTGGCAAACGCCTGAACCCTCGCAAGACCGATCTTCACCGTTGGCGCGAGACGTTTGCCGAGAAGCTGCGAGGCTGGGGGATCGAGGCCGAGGCGACGCGCCAGGCCACACGGGGCGAGAGCCGCAAGTTCGATCCGCTGTGGCGCGTGAAGGCCAAGCAGGACGGACGCCTTCGCCAGAGCGGCGCATCGGCGAAGACTGGCCATCGCCACTGGGAAAGCCGGGCCGAGGCCATGAAGGGTTGGGCCTACATCATCAAGGCGCTCGTGGCCTCCGAAAGCCCCGAGGATCGCAAGCTCGCCGAGCGCGTCGCCCGCTTCGTGAAAGCTGCGCCCTTCTTCCAGGAAGTGGTGCGTCAGCGGCAAAGGCAGGCTGCAGTGGCACCCCGGCAGCGGCCTGGCCCGCCACCAGAATCCCGGAAGGCGATAGACCGGCCCGGGCCTGAGCTCGAGCGTTGACCCCACCCCTCACCCCGCCTCTGCGGGGCGGGGCAGTCCTTACCGCCGGACGGGCTCGGGGGCTGGCCTCGCCGGGTGACGCCAGCCCCCATCTAGCGTGCGGGCTGGCCGCGCCCCGTCAAGGGTTCGCTGCGCCGGGCGCTGCCCGCCCTTGACCGGGCCCAGCCAGCGGGCCAAACGCGTGGTCTTCTTTGCCAACGAGGCGTGCGGCTCAGCGCGACCTCACCGACAAATGCACGAACCCGGACGCGTCCGTCGTCTCCTTGACCTCCAGGTAAGCCTGTTTGCGCACCAGCTGGCTCATCGCGTGTGTCACAGGGCCTTCAAATCCGGCATCCCCGCCACCTGCACCGGCGGCGCAGCGTCCGAGGGCCTTTGCAGCACCTGGAAGAAGATGAACTTGTCGCACGCGGCGATGAAGGGCTCTGGCGTCTTGCGTTCGCCCAGGCCGTACACGACTTTGCCCGCCTCGCGCATGCGGGTGGCCAGGCGCGTGAAGTCACTGTCGCTCGACACCAGGCAGAAAGCGTCGACGTTGCCGGCAGACAGCAGGTCCACGGCGTCGATGATGAAGGCCGAGTCGGTTGAGTTCTTGCCCTTCGTGTAAGCCAACTGCTGCATCGGCTGGATCGCATGGCGATGCAGGTGCTTCTTCCAGCTCACCAGGTTCTGCGTGGTCCAGTCGCCGTAGGCACGCTTGACAGTCGCGGTGCCGTACTTCGCGACCTCTTCCAAGAGCTCCTTGACGACCGAAGCGGTGGCGTTGTCGGCGTCGATCAACACCGCCAGGCGTGCAGTTTCAGTTGCAGCCCTGCTGTGCGATTCCTCCCTCTGCCTCACATCACGTCGGACGGGCGAGCGTCGTCAAACCGGCCGCTCTGGTCAGAGCAGATGAACCGGGACGGGAGGCGGCTGGATCTGCGATCTCCGGGGTCGGACCGTCCGACCCTGGCTGCGGTCGTGCCAACCTTGCGTCGGATACCGTCCGCATCCGGTGCGGATACGGTTCGGTTATGCATCGCCGGTGCATCGCC
>JANMDX010000430.1:0-1873 GCA_031376505.1 Acidobacteriota bacterium | reverse complement strand
CTCCCGCTGGACCAGCCGCGCCATCGTTGCCGTTCGCGCCCGCGGGACCCTGTGGACCGACCGCGCCGTTTGCTCCCGCTGGACCAGCCGCGCCATCGTTGCCGTTCGCGCCCGCGGGACCCTGTGGACCGACCGCGCCGTTCGCTCCCGCGGGACCGGCCGCGCCATCGTTGCCGTTCACGCCGTTCGTGCCGTTCGCGCCCGCGGGGCCCTGGGGTCCGACCGGACCGACGGCACCGGTCGCCCCAACAGGCCCGACCGGCCCCTGCGGGCCAATCGCGCCGGCCGGACCAGCAGCGCCATCGAGGCCGTTGGCGCCGTTGGCACCGGCCGGGCCTTGCGCGCCCGCGGCGCCGTCATTGCCATTGGCGCCATTGGCGCCGGCGGAACCTTGCGGACCCGCAGGGCCTTGTGGCCCAACCGCACCCGTGGCTCCGGTCGCGCCGGCGGCACCGACGGGGCCTTGGGGGCCTGCGGCGCCGGCCGCGCCCGCAGGGCCTGTCGCGCCGGGAGAACCGGCCGACCCCTGAGGGCCTTGGGGACCGTCTGGCCCCTGTGGTCCAGGGGCCGACGACGACGCCAGAGGCGCGAGATCGCCGTTCAGCAGCACTTGTCCTGGCGATACCTGCAGCGGCGTAAACGCCGGTGACGGCGACGTCGCGACCTGGATGTAGTAGCGGTCGAGTTCTGTACCCACGAAGGGCGGCGTAACGGTTACGACCGCCTTGCCAGCGCCGTCAAGGTTGCCAAGCGATAGCAGCACGAGGTCCGCGCCAACCGAAAAATTCACGCCTCCGTAAGCGAAGCCCGCATTCTTTGGGCTACCCAGCAGCGCGAAATTCTGACCGGGCGCACCGGTGATGGTCACAACCGAGGCAGCGCCAGCTGGCACGACGACGCGGCTCAGTTGCACGTTGGGGGCCTGCGCGTAGGCGGCGGTCACGCCTACCTGCCACACGACGGCCAGCGCCGCCGCCACGACCGCGAGATTCAACTTGGTCTGGGACCCGCGGGTCCCCAGAAGCCTCACCACTACCCGGTTCATGTTCGTGTCTCCTGATTGAGCGTTCCCTCCCTGTTGAGCACGAACGATGCCAGCCGGAAACTGGCTGAAATTGTCAGGAACATGCCTGAATCGTGCGGTGCCCGCACAGTGTGCGCACCACGCTGTGCTATTGCGTCACAGCACTGACGCAGGACGTCACACGAAATCAACGCCGACTTCACGAAAAAAGGCGCGAGGCCGAAGCCCCGCGCCCGCGCAATGACCATGTGACCAGAGCCTGGGGCGCTCGATAGCGCCCCGCGTCCCTTAGTAGCGGTAGTGGGCCGCCTTGTACGGCCCGTCCGGCGACACGCCGATGTAGTCGGCCTGTTCCTTCGTGAGCTTCGTGAGCTTCACACCGAGCTTGTCGAGATGCAGCCGCGCCACCATCTCGTCGAGCTTCTTGGGCAGGATGTAGACGCGCTTGGCGTCGTAGTTGGTGCCCGACAGCGTGGGCTTGCCCGTGGCGCTGAAGTGCAGGTCGAGCTGCGCCACCACCTGGTTGGTGAACGACGAACTCATCACGAAGCTCGGGTGCCCGGTGGCGCATCCGAGGTTCAGCAGGCGGCCTTCGGCCAGCACGAGCACCGAGTGCTCGGGCCGCGTCGCCGTGGCCTTGAACACCCACTCGTCGTACTGCGGCTTGATCTGCACGCGCGTGGCGCCCGACTTGGGCAGGCCGGCCATGTCGATCTCGTTGTCGAAGTGGCCGATGTTGCCGATGATGGCCTTGTCCTTCATCTGCATCATGTGTTCGACCGTGAGGATGTTCTTGTTCCCCGTGGCCGTGATGAAGATGTCGGCCGTGGCGATCACCTCGTCGAGCGT
>JANMDX010000427.1:0-3668 GCA_031376505.1 Acidobacteriota bacterium | reverse complement strand
TCGAGGCCGTTCACGAGCATCATCCGGCCGGTGGGCGGTGTGGTGGCCGCAAGCAACAGGCCGTGATAGCGCCGCGTGCGGACGCCGCCGACCGTGCCACTGGCGAATCCGCCGAGGCCGTCGGCCTCCAGCCACTCCCGCTCCTGGCCGGTCTCAAGTCGCATCGTGTCTCCAGTGTGCCTTCGATGCTGCCTGAACCGCCGCGTGTCGGCTCGCTCGGAGACCGTCTGGCGGGACTCGCCGCCGACGCGGGCGGCGCGGCCCTCGATCCCGGCGTGGACGACACGGCACACTGGACCCAGAATCGCCCGTCGGCGTCTTGCGATCGGGCCTACACTGAGGCCGCCCGTCCCCCTGGCTCGTCACGCGCTGTGCCACAACCACGTGGTGTCGCGTACCGAACGAGTCGCAGACGGGAAGGAGTCTCCATGAGAACAAAGGCCCTCGTCCTTGGTTTCCTCGTGATCGGCGCGCTCAGCGTAGGGTGGCGGTCTGCCGCAGCTGGCGGTGATGACGACGACAATGGCGCCGACCGTTTGCGGATCGCCCGCGGGTTCGCCATCGCTCCGGTACCGTTGGATCTTCACAGGAAGACTCGCTCGCTCGTTGGCCTCGGTAGCTATCTGGTCAACGCGGGTGGCGGCTGCAACGATTGCCACACCAACCCGGCGTATACGCACCACGGCAACCCCTTCAAGGGCGCGGCGAAACAGGTGAACCAGGCACACTATCTGGCGGGAGGCGCTCAGTTCGGCCCGTTCAGATCGCGCAATCTGACCGACGTCACCGACGAGCATTCCTTCGACGAGTTCCTTCAGATCATGCGGCACGGCAAGGACTTCGACAACGCGCACCCGCAGATTTCGCCGCTTCTGCAGGTCATGCCGTGGCCCGTGTATCAGGACCTCACGACCAGGGATCTCCGGGCGATCTACGAGTACCTCGACGCCATTCCAGACGCCCTCCCGTGCGCGGTGGTCGGACCGCAAGCAAGCGACCCGACCTGCGTGCCGTAGCCGGGATTCCCAGGCGCCAGACTTTCCTGACTCGATCGTGAAACCGGAGGGCCGGCGCGAGCATCGATGAAGAGGATGCTGTCAGCTGGCAGGAGCAAGGTTCGGTGACGCCATGAGGTACGGGTATTGGATGCCGGTGTTCGGCGGCTGGCTGCGCAACGTAGAAGATGAGCACATGGAGGCGAGCTGGGCGTACACCCGCGACCTCGCGATCAAGTCGGAGCAGTGGGGATACGACCTGTCGCTCATCGCCGAGTTGCACATGAACGACATCAAAGGCATCGGCGCGCCAGCGCTGGATGCCTGGTCGACGGCGGCCGCGCTGGCGGCCGTGACCACCACGCTGGAACTGATGGTGGCCGTGCGCCCGAATTTTCATCAGCCGGCGGCCTTCGCCAAGATGGCCGCGAACATCGACCGGATCGCCGGTGGCCGGCTGGCGCTCAATGTCGTATCGAGCTGGTGGGCCGACGAGGCGCGGCGGTACGGGCTGCCGTTCGATCGGCATGACGACCGCTATGCGCGGACCGGCGAGTGGCTGACCGTCGTCGAAGGGATGTGGCGCGAGGAGGAATTCGACTTTGCCGGCACGTACTACCGAACCGAGAAGGCGATCTGCTCGCCCAAGCCAGTGCGGCCGCCGGTCGTGTACGCCGGCGGTGAAAGCGAGGCCGCCAAGACGCTGATCGCCGCTCGGTGTGATGCCTACGTGATGCACGGCGACCCCGTGGAGGACATCGCGCCGAAGATCGCCAACATGGCCGCACGGCGCGCCGCAACGGGCCAGCCCCCCATGCGCTACGGCATGGCCGCCTATGCCATCGTGCGCGACAGCGAGGCCGAGGCACAGCGCGAGTTGGCGCGAATCACCGCGGTGTCGGAACTGCCTGCCGGGTACGCCAACTTCGGTGAGTGGCTGGCGGGCACGCAACTCGAACGGGACATGAAGATCCAGGAGTATTCGGTCTCGAACCGCGGCCTGCGCCCGAACCTGGTCGGCACGCCCGAGCAGCTCCGCGAGCGCATCGAGGCCTATGAAGCCGCCGGCCTCGACCTGCTGCTGCTGCAGATGAGCCCGCAGGCCGAGGAGATGGAGCGATTTGCCGCGCAGGTGATGCGACGTGAGCCACCAGTGGCCTCGCACCGCAGCGCGATTGGGCACCCCGCGTAGGCGCGAGCGTCGCGACCCGGCCGCGGGGGCGGACCGATGCCGCTCGCGAATCCGTCGAGGCCGCTGGCCTCGACCGTCGCATGCCGGCTCGCCATCAAATCTCCCCGGAAGAGGACATCCAGCCGGGTTCCCGTCAACGCTCGTTCACGCGGTCGGCTGTGCGGTGGCGGTGACACGGCGGCCCGGGAGCCAAGGCCGCAACCACGGCAGTTCGAAGCGCAGGACCGTCCACGCCGTAAGGGGAACGCCGATCGCGAGCAGTTGCAGGGCGAGCGCGACCAACCAGTTCTGCTGACCGGGTCGCACCAGGAACTCGGTGGCGAGGGCGCCGAACATCGTCGCGATCAGGCCAGGCGCGGCCAGCCGCACACCGAGTCGGCCAAGCCATTG
Source organism: Acidobacteriota bacterium (assembly GCA_031376505.1). Lineage (GTDB taxonomy): Bacteria > Acidobacteriota > Vicinamibacteria > Vicinamibacterales > UBA2999 > CADEFD01. Next base: position 1,091 of record JANMDX010000427.1, on the reverse strand, counting down.
CAGGGCCGGCATCTGCGGAAGGAACGCGAAGACCGACGCAGCCAGGCCAAGCGACACGAGCAGTTCCTGGATGCCAACGAAGTAGCGAAAGAACGTGGGGTCGACACCTATGGCCGCCCCGATCTGAGCGAAACCCTCGATCGAGCTGCCAGTCCCGGTCAGCTTATCGATGGCAAACGGCAGCAATCGAGTGACGGCGTAGACCGCCGCGACCTGTCCGAGGGTGTCGACGACCAGTTGGCGAGTTGTGCGCTTGTGCATGATGTCCTGTGCCCCGCGGAATGACGACGATCAGCCGCCGCGCGTCACGGTCGTGCCTACGTGTCGGTTCCTGTGTGGCTTCGATGCAGTGACGACCGGCCAGGTGTCAACCTGCCGGGCAGACACCCCGCCGGTCATCGCGCATCCAAGGTGCCACCAAGGAGCGCTCACGATGCCCGACTCGATCGACGTCCTGCTTCGCCGTATTCACAGCGAGTTCGTGGAGATGCCGGGGTTGTCGCTGACCTCGACGCAGGCCGCACGACTCTGGCAACTGCCGACCGGGGATGCCGAAACGCTGCTGCGACGCCTCGTGGACGACCATGTCCTTGGCGTCAGCGACACCGGCCGCTACTGCCGCCCGAGCGGAGCATGAGGCTCGACCACTGGCGAGAGTACCTCGCCGAGGCCGTGGCCATCGGTCTGTTCATGATGTCGGCCGCCACGTTCGCGGTACTGCTCGAGCATCCCGCCTCGCCCGCCAGGATCGCGCTGTCCAGTCCATTCCTCCGGCGCGCGCTGATGGGAGTCGCGATGGGCCTGACGGCGGCCGCGATCATCTACTCGCCGCTCGGCGCCCGTTCGGGCGCGCACATGAACCCCTCGGTCACACTGGCGTATTTGCGCCTGGGGCGGATCCGCACCGGCGACGCCGCGGCGTACATCGGCGCGCAGTGCGGTGGGGCGTTGCTGGGCACCTGGCTCGCGGCCATCCTGCTGGGCGCGATGTTCTCAGACCCCGCCGTCAACTTCGTGCGAACACTGCCGGGACCGGCCGGCGTGGGCCCGGCCATTGCGGGTGAGCTGGTCATTTCGTTTCTCACCCTCTC
>JANMDX010000396.1:0-3336 GCA_031376505.1 Acidobacteriota bacterium | reverse complement strand
GCTGCGCACACGACTGGCCCGTTATGCGCGGTACTACAACCAGGAACGCCTGCATTCGTCGCTGGGGTATCAATCGCCCGTTGACTATGAGCGCGGTGCCGCGTAGAACTCTGGTGTCTACTGAAGTGAGGGAACATCCCGGCGCGCGGTGGCATCCTGAGCGCGCCGCGGCTGAACCGCGGGCGTTAGGCGGACAGAACGGACGCAGTGCCCGACATCGAGAACATGAGATGCACAACACACGTCGCTTGACCACCGGGCTCGTGGTCGGATGTTTAGGTGCGATTGCAGGCGCCGCATTGGGCTTCGCGGTACTTAGGGTCGCGTGGCCAGCTTACGCGGCTGCTGAAACTGACAAGGCGTACGATTTTGCGATGCTCGTGTCTCGGCTAAGTCTCGGAGCACTGTGCACTACGGCCGGGGCGTGTGTCGCGACGACGATCTCTGGAGGACACCCGAGGGCGGCATGGTGGCTCGGCGGGGTCTTCGTCGTTGCCTCGCTCCCGTCTCATCTCTACTACAGTTGGCTGGATTACCCCCTGTCGTATCACGCCGTGTATCTCGGCTATCTGCTGCCAATTGCGGTAGTGACCGGGCGGGTCGTTCGCGCGCAACAATCGAGAGCGTGGTGCAGTACCTTTGCCGCCTAACCTCGGCTTGCAGCCGACGGCGGCGCATGCAAGCATTTGGTGCCGCCGCGGCTGAATCCGGGCGTTATGCGGCAGGAACACCCGGTGTTCTCTGAAAACCATGCGACCATCGAGCATGTGTCGTCGTCACCCTCTTGCAACATTCTTCGCTCTCGCCTACGGCATTTCGTGGGTACTCTGGGCACCGCTGTGGCTGCCTGCGTTTGGCGTTCACGGGTTGCCGGTAATTCCTTATCACCATGCACTCGGCGCCTTGGGGCCAATCACCGCAGCCATCCTCGTGTCCGCCATGGAAACCGGCCTGGCGGGACCGGCGGATCTGCTACGACGCATGGGTTTGTGGCGCGGGAGACTCGTCTGGGTCGCAGTCGCGCTCCTTGCCCCCTATGTTCTTCTTGCACTTGCCGTCGTTGCGGCATCGCTGCTGAATGGGGAGAGCGTGTCGCCGGCGGGCGTCGGCAGATCACGCGAGTTCTCGCAGTTGTCAGCTCTCGGATTCCTTGTTTACAACATTGTTTCGTTCGGCTTTGGCGAAGAGGCTGGCTGGCGAGGGTTCGCTCTTCCTCGACTGCAGACCCGCCATTCCGCTCTGGTCGCTTCGCTGCTACTCACGTGCGGATGGGCGCTCTGGCACCTGCCGCTTTGCTTCTATCGCCCCGGCTATACCAGCATGGATGTGGCAGGCGTCGCCGGTTGGTTCTTCAGCTTGCTCACGGGTGCGGTATTGCTGACATGGCTTTATAACGAGAGTCGGGGCAGCATCCTCGTTGTGGCGCTTTTTCATGCTACGGTCGACGTCGCTTTTACTTCGGATATTTCCTCGCCGTTCGTGGTCAACATCACTGGAGCGCTAGTCACGTGCTGGGGGATCATCGTACTTATCGCCGTGGGTCCTCGCTATCTGGCAAGGCGCGGCAAGATGGTCAGGCTGCATGTTGGCGACAGCGTCACCGGATTCGTTCACCGTGACGGCCAAGTTAGTCAGCCTGCCGCATAACAATGCGATGCAGCTGACGGCGCTCCGCGCCGCAGCTGATCGCCATCGTTAGCCGGATCAAATCAAGACACGTCGCGATCTTGACTTCCATGGGTTAAGGCCCATAATCAACATTGACATGCCAACCGTGGTGGAAGGCGACTTCGAGTGGGATTCGACCAAGGCGGAATCGAACTTCGCGAAGCATGGCGTTTCCTTCCCTGAGGCGGCGACCGTGTTTGCTGATCCATTCAGCATCTACCTTGATGACGGGTCGGGTACGGGCACCATGGTCGTGATCGGCACGTCGCTTCGCGAGCGTCTTCTTTATGTTGTTCACATTGAGCGCGGCGACCGAGACCGAATCATCAGTGCACGGTTGGCATCGCCTGCCGAGCGAGACGTCTATGAAAGCGGGGGCCAACCATGAGTCAAGCAACAAAGTCCCGTAGTAGATCGACCGGCGAGCCTGTGCGAGTCCTCGGTCGTGGCTTGCGCGCCAAGCGCGGGGTCCACCTGACCATGCGAACAGTCCGTGAAGCGGTGGGACAGACGCAAATCGACGTCGCGCAAACTGCACGCATGGACCAATCCGACGTGTCTCGTCTTGAGAACCGCGATGACTTCGGCGATTGCCAGGTCTCAACGTTGCAGCGATATGTCGCCGCTCTTGGAGGGCACCTTGAACTCGTGGCCGCGTTCGGCGACAAGAAGATCATTCTCACGGGAACGACGACCGACACACCGGCTGACAGACGAATGGAGCCGACGCGCTGAAGAGCAGCGCGCGGCTCATTCGTAGCGTTAGCCCGACAACGATTGCGACTACCTCGGAACGACTGTGCATGGATGGAACCAGATTCGCAGCGGCACTTGTCGAACGACTAGCCCCGGTTCTTCCGGAAGGGTTCTCGATTTCGTCGGAAGGGCACAACCTGTCGCTTGACACGCCGGACGGCTTTGGGAATTCGGCATGGGCGAGTGCGATCGACCAGAATCCAACGGACTTCTCGCTCTATCCCGAAGCCGCATGGCTGCTGTTGAGTAGCGTTCAAGACGGTGTCAGCTTGACCCTCCGGGAGTGCTGGCCACTCATCATTGTGGGCGGAGAGCACAAGATGGCGATGCCCGGCGCGAAGGTCGCCGAGGACTCTTTGGAGCTGTGGTACGGCAATGAAGACGCTCCAACCATTCGCTTTCCGTCGATCAAGCTTTTCAGAATGACGCGACCGATCTACATCCGGCGGGCTAACACCCGAATGCAGCCGACGCGGAGCCTCCCTCACTAAAAGTAGACACTTCCACCTAACAGACGGAGGTGTCACATGCCCCGAGCAGGCCCACGGAAGGTGCAGCGCTACAGCCTGGACTTCAAGCGCAAGGCGGTCGCGCTGAGCCAGCTGCCGGATGTCGAAGTGCAGGCGGTCGCCGAGGCCTTGGAGATCCATCCCTTCATGCTCTCGCGCTGGCGAAAGCAGGCGCGCGAGGGCACGCTGCGAGGCGCGGCGCCGTTGTCGGCCACGGTGACGAAGGCGCCGGCGGCCAGTGACGTGAAGCGCTTCCAGGCGCTGCAACGGGCGCAGGGCGTGCTCCAGGAGGAGCACGCCCTGCTAAAAGAACTCATCCGGTTCACCTCCGCACGACCGCCGCGATCTTCGCGTTCATCGGCCAAGAACGCGAACGGTTCGGCGGAGCGCGATTGTGTCGACT
>JANMDX010000380.1:0-2539 GCA_031376505.1 Acidobacteriota bacterium | reverse complement strand
TTCATGCTCTTGCCGCGCAGGTGCATGTGCGGCGTGAGCGCGTAGAGCGTGATGGCTTCGTTGACGGGCGTAATGCCCATCATCTTGAAATCGGCGGTGTAGGGCGGAATCGTCGGCGTCTTGCCGCGCTTGCCGGTCGTGTCGTCCGACTCGTAGAGCACTTCCTTGCCCTGCGCGAAGTAGAGGCCCTTGCCACCGCTGCCGGGCACCGGATCGCCAGCCTGTAAATTCAGTACTTCGTGCGTGACCGGACCCTTGGCGAACCACAGGCCCAACTTGCTGCGATCCTTCTCGACCTGCCCGGTGGGGTTGTAGTGCATGACCCACCGCACGTACTTCCCGGCGGGGATGCGCTTGGCAAAGCCCTGGGGATGCGCTTCATAGCCGCGGCCGGGCACATACGAGATCACCTTGTCGGCACCGGCCAGCAAAGCGCCATCGGAGCCCGTGGCGCGCTTGCCCATGGGCTCGGTGGGCGGCACTTGCTTGCCCTTCGGATCGTAGAGATAGCCGTTCTTCACGGTGTAGCCGTCGGGGATGTCGATGATGTAGACACCCGAGTGGTGCACCACGCTGAAGTTGCTCGGGCGAATCTCGACGCCACTGGCGAACTTGTCTTCGGTGAACGGGATCTTCTCGTAGAAATAGAGATACGGCTCCTGCGCGTCGGGCTTGACGGTCCATTCAACCGGCTGCTCGAACACGAAGTCGGGCTCGCCGAGTTGCCAGCCGCTCGCGAAGGTGGGCGCCGCCGGCAGGTCGGAGGGATTTCCGCGCGGCGCGCCTGCGGCCACCCACGCGACCACCGTATCGATGTCTGCCTGCGAGAGGCTTCGGTCGTTGCGCATCTTCATGCTGTGCGCGGGGTTGGCCGCCCAGGGCGGCATCTCGCGCGACACGACCTTGTCCTTGATCGAACGGGCCCAGGGGCGCGTCGTCTCGTACGTGAGAAAGGACATCGGTCCGATTTCGCCGGGGCGATGGCAGCTGACGCAATTCTTGTTGAGGATCGGCGCCACGTCGGCGGCAAACGTCGGCGCGTGCGCGGGAGCCGCGGTCGACTGCGCCGAGGCGTTCGAGGCGCAGGCCAGCATCACGAGACACGATCCCGCCAGGACCACGACTGCACGCTTCATATGGGCTCCTTTGGGCGGGGCCCCGACGGCCCCATGCGCCGGCGCGATAGTACTCATCACGGCGAAGAAACTCCAGCCCCTGCCGCGGCCCGACGGGCCCGGGGCCGGCCCGGCCGTTCCCGCAAGGCGTGCGCGTCGACTTCTGGTCGCGACGCCGCGGCGCGGAGATCGCTGAGCCCTGGAGGCCGGCTGGGCGTAGAATCCCCCGCATGGCCGATTGGATTTCCGCTTTCAAGTACGCGTCCCGTGCCCTCGGTCGGCAGCCGACCTTCCTGCTGGTGGCGCTCCTCACCCTGGCCCTCGGCATTGGCGCCACCACCGCCATCTTCAGTGTGATCAAGGCCGTGGTGCTCAATCCGCTGCCCTACGAAGCGCCCGAGCAGATTGCCGTGCTGTGGGAGGTGAACCCCGAAGGCAACCAGGAGCGGGTGTCGGTGCCGACCTTCCAGGACTGGCAGCGCGAGGTGAAGAGCCTCCAGTCGGTGGCCGCCTACCGCCAGGTCGACTTCTCCTATTCGGGGAACGGCGACCCCCGGAATGTGCCCGGCGTGCGGGCTACGCCGGAGCTCTTCACCATGCTGCGGGCGCAGGCTCTGCTGGGCCGCACGTTCGTGCCCGAGGAGGCGGTGGTGGGCGCCGACCGGGTCGTGGTGCTGAGCCACGGGTTCTGGACCCGGGTGCTCGGCGCCGATCCCGGCGCCGTCGGCCGCGCCATTCAACTGGATGCCGTGCCCTTCACCGTCGTCGGCGTGATGCCGCCGGCCTTCGAGTTCCCGACGAGCACGAACGTGGAGGCGTGGACGCCACTGGCCTTCGATCCCAAAGACCTGCACGGCGCATCGCGACGCGCCCGTTCGCTCACGGTGGTGGGCCGCATCAGTGACGGCGCCAGCATGACGCAGGCTCAGAACGAGATCTCGGTGCTCGCCGCGCGCATTGCCGCGGCCAACGTCGACAGCAACCAGGGATGGGGCGCGCGGGTCGTGGCGGCGCACGAGCAGCTGGTGGCGCAGTCGCGCCCGGCGCTGATGGTGCTGATGGGCGCGGTCGGCTTCCTGCTGCTCATCGTGTGCGCCAACATGGCGAATCTGCAACTGGCGCGTTCCTCGAGCCGACGCCGCGAGATCGCCGTGCGCGGCGCGCTCGGGGCCGGGCGATGGGAGGTGGCGCGCCCGATCCTGGCCGAGAGCGTCCTGCTGGCGGGCGGAGGCGGCCTGCTGGGCCTGGTCGCGGCGTTCGGCGGCCTGCGTCTGCTGGCGTCACTTCCAGCCGGAGAGTTGCCACGCATGGATCAGATCGGGCTCGATGGCGGCGTGCTCCTGTTTGCCATGGCCGTCTCCATGGCGGTCGCCCTGGCGTTCGGCATCCTGCCCGCGCTCCGTGCGGCCGGCGACCTGCGCAGC